>NZ_JBBHLB010000040.1:0-510 GCF_037572415.1 Flavonifractor porci | reverse complement strand
GTGGTGGTGTGCCGACCTTTGTCGCCCTTGCCAATCACCTGAGTGGAAATGGCTTGTGCGCCCAGCAGGCAGTTGATCAGGGTGGATTTTCCCACACCGGAGGAGCCGATAAACGCGCAGGTTTGCCCCTTGGCAAAATAGGGCGCAAATTTGTCGCGGATATCCTCATCAAACATAGACAGCGTCAGAATATCCGAAAAACAGGAGATGGCCTCCACCTGAGAAACCGCCTGTGCAAGGTCCTCACACAAATCCGCCTTGGTCAATACAATGACCGGCGTTGCCCCACTGTCCCACGCAATGGATAGATACCGCTCCATGCGGTTCAGGCTGAAATTCTGGTTGAGGGACATGCACAAAAAGACCACATCCACATTGGACGCCACAGGCTGAGCCTGACCGGACACGCCGACCGCTCTCCGGACAAAGAGACTCTTTCTCCGCAGCACTCGATGGATGACTGCCAGCTCCCCCTCCACCGTCACCATGACATAGTCGCCAACGGTGGGA
>NZ_JBBHLB010000039.1:0-553 GCF_037572415.1 Flavonifractor porci | reverse complement strand
TAGTTTATCTCATACACGATGGAATTGCAAATATCATATTGTATTTGCGCCGAAGTACCGCAGGAAGGTATTTTACAGAGAAAAGAAAGCGGCAATAGGAAAAATACTGCGGCAGTTGTGCGAGTGGAAAGGGGTAAAGATCATAGAAGCGGAAGGGTGCCCGAACCATATTCACCTGTTTGTAGAGATACCACCGAAACTATCAGTATCGCACTTTATGGGGTATCTGAAAGGGAAGAGCAGTACAATGCTGTATGAGCAATTCGGCGAGCTGAAATACAAATATCGGAACCGAGAATTTTGGTGCAGAGGGTACTATGTGGACACAGTCGGGAAAAATGAGAGCCGAATTGCGGAGTATGTGAGGAACCAACTAAAAGAGGACGAGATGGGAGAACAACTGAGAATCCCATCTAACAGCCCGTTTACGGGCGGCAAGTAGCAGTCCTCACGCAGTTGGCAGATCGTATTACGCGTTGCACGCGTCCGCGAGGAACAAAGGGCTATGCCCGCATAGTGACAACCACCAGCTTCGCTGGTGGATGTGTTCATT
>NZ_JBBHLB010000038.1:0-593 GCF_037572415.1 Flavonifractor porci | reverse complement strand
ACATTGCCGGTGAGGACGGTGTCCATGATGGGGGGGAAGAACACGCGGGGATCGAAGGCAGCCTTCTTCTCCTCCAGCAGGGCGTACACGCCGCCGATGGAGGGGCTGTTCTGCAGCTCGGGCTTCTGAGCGAAGAGCTCCTTCATGTTGCGGGTGACGGCCAGACGGATGTCGGTGTCCACGTTGATCTTGCGGATGCCGCAGGGAATGGCCTCCATCAGGCGCTCAACCTGGATGCCGTAGGCATTCTGGATGTCGCCGCCCAGGTCGTTGATCTCCTTGACGATGTACTGGGGCACGGTGGAGGAGCCGTGGGACACCAGGGCGCAGAAGATGCCCAGACGGTTGATGCACTCCTTGATGGCGATGGGGATCTCCTTGCGGAGCTTGGCGTCCTTGCCCTTGTTGGCGCCGTGCTGGGTGCCGTAGGAGATGGCCAGGGCGTCCACGCCGGTCTTCTGGATGAACTCCACAGCGTCCAGGGGGTTGGTGTAGGTGGAGGTGGCGGCGAACACGTGGTCCTCCTGGCCGCCCAGCACGCCCAGCTCGCCCTCAACGGACACGCCGCGGGCGTGGGCATACTTGACCACCTC
>NZ_JBBHLB010000037.1:0-801 GCF_037572415.1 Flavonifractor porci | reverse complement strand
TAGTCGTGCTGGAACATCTCATACAGCTCCCGCAGGTAGGGCCAGCGCTCGTCGTGGAAGTAGCCGTTGCAGATGGAGGAGCAGATGATGACGCAGTTGTCCTTCATGACCCGCTTGTGGCGGATGACCTGAGCGGACAGAGCCTGCATCATTTGGATGGGGTTGGTGCCCATGCCGTTGCCGTAGTGGAAGTTCTGGGGCATACCGAACACCATCACGTCGTATTTCTTCTCAGCGAAGGGCACGTAGGTGCGCTTGTTGGCCAGCTTCCAGGACTCAGGCTGCATCACCTTGGCGTAGCCGGAGTAGATGGCGATCTGGCGGGAGTAGGTGTCCAGAACGGCGTCGCAGCAGAAGAAGGGATGGCCCATCTTCTCCTCCATGTGCATACCGATCTCGTCGAACTTGGTACGCATCAGGGAGTGACCGGACACAGGGGTGAAGTCGTCCCGGTGCATGACCTTGGGCACATGGTGGCTGGCGATGGAGCGCCAGTGGGTGATGCCGGTGGCACAGTGCTTGTAGCCGCCGGAGTAACCGCCGTAGGGGTTGCCCTGGGTGTGGCCGATGAGGATGGGAATGTCGCAGTCAAAGACATACTTGTTCATCAGCACGGGGTCGCCCCGCTTGGTGGTACCCAGGTCCACCATGTGCTCGTAGTCCTCGGAGTCATGGCTGGTGATCTGGTTGGTCCAGTAGAACTCGTTGAACAGCTCCTCGCCCAGGATCTGCTTCATCTCGGACACGGTGGCACGGGGATGCAGACCGTTGGAGAACATGAACAGGATGTCCTTCTTCTCC
>NZ_JBBHLB010000036.1:0-1723 GCF_037572415.1 Flavonifractor porci | reverse complement strand
TGATATGCTCCCCCTATAGGAGACAGTGAAATAAAACACTGCTTCTATAGGGGGAGATATTTATGTCCAGAAGTAAGGTGGCATACGAGAAGAAAATAGAGATTGTAAGGGATTATCTGGAAGGGTGTATAGGATATAAAGAGAGCATACGGCGGGCACATAACAGTGCGGCATCATTTCGTCACTGGGTACATCTGTATAAAGAAAAAGGAATTGAGGGACTTCTTCCAAATGTAAAAAATAATAACTATCCAAAAGAAG
Organism: Flavonifractor porci; assembly: GCF_037572415.1. Taxonomy (NCBI): domain Bacteria; kingdom Bacillati; phylum Bacillota; class Clostridia; order Eubacteriales; family Oscillospiraceae; genus Flavonifractor; species Flavonifractor porci. The sequence goes on along the minus strand of NZ_JBBHLB010000036.1, from coordinate 1,462 downwards.
TGAAGCAAAAAGCAGTTGAAGAATATCTTTCTGGAAAGGGCAGTCTGGAATACATCAGCGAAAAATATGGGCTCCGCTCAACCGACCAACTCCGCAAATGGATAAAGGTGTATAATACTCATGGAGATTTCAACTCAGTTAAGACTTCTGGAGGGGGAAGCTACATGAGGCAAGGACGGGATACCACACTGGAGGAGCGCATCCAAATCGTTAGGGACTGTATTGCCAGCGGAAAAAACTACGGAGAGATGGCCTTAAAATATCAGGTGAGTTACCAACAAGTACGCACCTGGACACTTCGTTTTGAGGAGATGGGCGAGGCAGGGCTGCAGGACCGGCGCGGTCACCGCAAGAAAGATCAGACTCCCCGTACCGAACTGGAACGGGTGCAAATTGAGATTGAGCAGCTCAAGCACAAGCTGTATCTGGCAGAAATGGAGAACACTCTGCTAAAAAAATTGGACGAGGTAGAGAGGAGAGATGCCTTTCGGAAGTAAAACAGCGCCATATTTACATAGCTATTAAAGAATGTCATGGGGAACAGGGATTTCCCATTGAAACGGCCTGTGAATTGTTCCATGTGGCCCGGTCCGCCTACCACAAATGGGCATCTGGGAAGCTAAGTCGCAGGGCTGCGGAAAATGAACGTCTGGCTGACAAGATTGAAAAAATTCACGAGAAGAGCCCGGATAAAGGTTACAGAAGGCTCAATGACGATCTGCGCCACGACCATGACATCCATGTGAATGACAAGAGAGTGCTGCGCATCTGCCGTGCCAGAGATATACGTTCTACTATGAAATACAGCAACCACGGCTGCACCAGACAGGCTAAGAGCCCCCAGTATATTGCCGAGAACCTTCTGAATCGTCAATTTCACGCTGCAAAGCCAAATGAGAAATGGCTTACCGATGTAACAGAGTTTAAATGGTATGAAGGGCTTGAGGCACATAAAATCTATCTGAGCGCCATTCTCGACCTATGTGACCGACGTATTGTGTCCTATGTACTAAGCGAGCGCAATGATAATTCGCTTGTTTACAAAACCTTTGACAAAGCGGTTAAAGTCAACCCTGGTGCCCATCCTTTATTTCATAGCGACAGAGGCTTTCAATACACGGGCAGAGTATTCCACCAGAAGCTCGTACAAGCCGGAATGACTCAGAGTATGTCTCGTGTGGCGCACTGCATTGATAACGGCCCCATGGAAGGATTCTGGGGCATCTTGAAGAGGGAACGCTATTACGGAAAGCGTTTTACCTCTAAACAAGAACTCATCCAGATGATTAAGCACTATATCCGCTACTACAATACCAGACGGGTACAACGTAATCTGGGTGTGTTGACGCCATTGGAAAAGCATAAGTTGTGCCTCGCCGCATAAAAAGTGGCCAGCAGAAATGAACTGCTGGCCGGGGAATTTTTATACTTTTTCACTGTCCTCTTGACGGGTAGCGGTTCA
>NZ_JBBHLB010000035.1:0-1823 GCF_037572415.1 Flavonifractor porci | reverse complement strand
GACATTAAGGTCAAAAGGGAGGTTTTGAAGTTAGCGCAGCTAATGTTAGGCCTGTTTTGCTGCTCCAAAACAATATCATACCAATAAAAATTGCCTGCCGGCCCTCTATACGGGACGGCAGGCAATCCAATCTTCCGATTGTTTAACTGAGGAGAGGATTTTGGGCGCAGGACAACAAGCCTCTCCGGTGTCGAAGAAGTTTGTTGAAATTCATTGCGGAGATTTTAGCCCCAAAAAAGAATTTACTCGGGATAAATCCTCTCACGGGCATCTTGTCTACTTGGTACCGGTTACGCAGTATGGACGGAACCGATTCTATTCCGTTCCGAATTCTATGCCAATTTTGAAAATCAGGTGCATGCATCTGTTGCTGCTGCCTTGCGCGCTCCACAGCCGAGCGGGAAAGTGACATTTGACAGGTCGCCCGTCGCTGCTTTGCCTGGCATTCTTCGCGGTGATCACATCCCATGCAATGTTCAGATTTAAAGTAGGCCCTGATTCGGGACGTTCTTTCTGTGTAGGAGCAGCGTATTGGCGCATATCCGGCTGGACATTGCTGCACACTCTTTCCGTTATCACTTAGCAGAAAACCGCCGTAAATATCCGGTACAGCTACACCCTTTAATGCTGTATTGATGAGCTCAATATTTTTCTCTGCTGCAAGTTCTCTGCACTCCTGCCCCACATAGCCGCCATCCGCAACAATCCGCACGGTCTCCTTTTGTTCTTCTGTGCGCGTAAGATGGTCGCGAAGAAAGCGCGGGTCGGAAAATATGTTTTTCTCATATTGATAATCCGTAATCACGGAACCGCTGCTGTCCACACTCTCCACCACATTCGCAGCATATCCAATATGGTCTTTCCCTGCCTTTACACAGTATGTCGCATCCGGGTCAGTAGGATTTTGCAGGGAAGTTGTTGACGGGGATTCCTCTCCCTTCTTGCGAAGCCGTCTTCCGCCGCTTCCGGCAATGGTCTGCTCGTCCAGGCATCGGACAAGCAGACGATACTCCTCTGTTTCCTGATATTGTGCCGCACTCCGCAGCAGAAGCTGGTCCGCATCTTTCAGAATGGTCTCTATTCGCTCATTCATATCTGTGTTCCGGCAATGATACACGATGAAATTGCGGTCACCTGGCTGGCAGTAATGTTCCAGCCCTGTCAGTTTACCGATGCCTTCCTTCTTTTCGATACGCTTGGCAAGTCTTGCAACACAGGAATAGAGCAGCTCGATCCGGCTTAATTTTCGGATATTTGCCTCGATCATCAGCGAATCCATACGTTTGACGTGAGAATTGATCCCCATCAGTTTTGCGATTTTGCGGTTCAGATCGCAGACGCACTCATGGAACAAATCTACGCCGGTAGTTTTTTCGTATTCATAGCAGCGTTTCCGAAAACGGGACAAGGATTTGTCGCTCAACGGCTGCTCCTCGTAGCTGGTGGTGTGGAGAGCATACTGATAATGGATGTCCAGCATCAGATTCTCAACAATCTCGTCATCGGACAAAGCAAACAGTTCTTTTATAATGAGCGCACCCACAATAATATTGACTGGGGTATTGGGTCGTGAAGCATTTTGAGAATACAAAACTCGGAAACGTTCTTCGTCAATGGCGGGAAAAATCTCATCAGAAAACACTTTTGCCCATGACTTTTCCAAAAAGCTCCGCTCCCGTCTCGTGAGCCGGAGACTGCGGTCGAATATGGACAACTGCTGGCTTCCGTTGGCCCTGTATGACATCTTCCGCCACCACCCTGTTTTTATCTACATTATATCAAACCTGAAGTATTGTGTCACACCCCCTTTTGACCTTAATGTC
>NZ_JBBHLB010000034.1:0-4533 GCF_037572415.1 Flavonifractor porci | reverse complement strand
TCCTTGAGGAGCATATCCTTCACCTTCATCAGACGGATGGTGTTGGAGCGCTCGTTCTCGTCCAGCTTCATGGAGATATACTTGATGGCCTCTTCCATCTGGGGGATCTTCACATACTCCAGGGCGTTGACCCGGCGGCGGGTCTTCTCGATCTCCTCCGCCAGCAGCTGGGAGGTCTTTTCGATCTCGGCCAGCCTGAGCATATCCTGAAACACCCCGGACAGGGCGTCCACCGCGCCGTCCAGCTCGCCGGAGGTGTTGGCAAAGCCGTAGGGGTAGATCTCCCCGGCATCGTCGCTCTTGGTCCGGAACTGGTAGACGGGCACGTTGACGCTCATGATGTTCTGGAAGGTCATGTCCAGCTCCACAGACTGCTTGGGGTAGAGCAGGGACTGCTCCAGCATCTCGGAGGACATGAGGGCAGAGGCCACGGTAAAGGAGCCGTGGGCTTTCATCAGCCCGTCCTCCACCTTCTTCCGCAGGGCCCGGTTTTCCCGCACCACGTCCATGAACTGCTTCATCAGCTCATCCCGCTTATCCTTCAGCAGCTTGTGGCCCCGGATGGAGGTCTTGAGCCGGGTTTTCAGCCGGGTCAGCTCCTGCCGGGTGGGATTTACATTAATTGCGGGCATACCTTATCCCTCCTTTTTCGGGAGGTATTTCTCGATATACTCCGGCTTGATGCGCTTCAGCTCCGCCTTGGGCAGCAGGCTCAGCAGATCCCAGCCCAGGTCCAGGGTCTCGATGATGGAGCGGTTCTCATCGGTGCCCTGAGAGACATAGCGCTTCTCAAACTCGTCGGCAAACTTGGCGTACTGCAGATCGGTGGGAGAGAGGGCGGCCTCGCCCAGGATGCTCATGAGCTCCTTGTTCTCCTTACCGGTGGAGTAGGCGGCGAACAGCTGGTTCATGGTGCCTGCGTGGTCCTCACGGGTCTTGCCGGGGCCCACGCCCTTATCCTTCAGACGGGACAGGGAGGGCAGCACGTCCACCGGGGGATTCACGCCCTTGCGGTACAGCTCGCGGGACAGGATGATCTGGCCCTCGGTGATATAGCCGGTCAGGTCGGGAATGGGGTGGGTCTTGTCGTCCTCGGGCATGGTGAGGATGGGGATCATGGTGATGGAGCCCTTCTTGCCCAGCTGACGGCCGGCGCGCTCGTACATGGTAGCCAGGTCGGTGTACAGGTAGCCGGGGTAGCCGCGGCGGCCGGGGACTTCCTTCTTGGCCGCGGACACCTCACGGAGGGCCTCGGCATAGTTGGTGATGTCGGTGAGGATGACCAGCACGTGCATATCCTTCTCAAAGGCCAGGTACTCCGCGGCGGTAAGGGCCATACGGGGGGTGGCGATACGTTCCACGGCGGGGTCGTTGGCCAGGTTGGTGAACAGCACGGTACGGTCGATGGCGCCGGTGCGGCGGAATTCCTGCACGAAGAAGTCGGACTCCTCGAAGGTGATACCGATGGCGGCAAACACCACGGCGAAGTTGGCGGTATCCTCGCCCAGCACCTTGGCCTGACGGGCGATCTGGGCAGCCAGGGCGGCGTGGGGCAGGCCGGAGCCGGAGAAAATGGGCAGCTTCTGGCCGCGGACCAGGGTATTCAGACCGTCGATGGTGGAGATGCCGGTCTGAATGAACTCGTTGGGGTAGTCGCGGGCGGCGGGATTCATGGGCAGGCCGTTGATGTCACGGTACTCCTCGGCCATGATGTCGGGGCCGCCGTCGATGGGACGGCCCATGCCGTTGAACACCCGGCCCAGCATATCGCCGGACACGGGGAGCTGAAGGGGGTGACCCAGGAAGCGGACCTTGGACTGGGCCAGGTTGATGCCGGCGGAGGACTCGAAGAGCTGCACCACCGCGTTATCGCCGTTGACCTCCAGCACCTTACAGCGGCGGATGGAGCCGTCGGACAGCTCGATCTCGGCCAGCTCGTCGTAGGTGACGCCGGAGACCTTGCGGACCACCATCAGGGGGCCATTGATCTCCTGAATGGTACGGTATTCACGGATCATACCTCTTCACCTCCCTTGGCCGCAATGGCCTCGATCTGCTCTTCCATTTCCCGGGCCATATCGGCGTAGACGGCCTTGAACTGGTCGTCGGGCACGCTCTTGGCGCGGCCCATCCGCTCACGGAAGGGAATGGCAAACAGCTCTGCCACAGGGGCGCCCTTCTCGATGGCGGCCCGGCACAGCTTGTCGTAGTCCAGAATCATCTGGATCATCTTGTCCTGGCGCTCGTAGCTGGAGTACCAGTCCACTTCCATAAAGCCGTTCTGCTGGAGGAAGTCCTCGCGCAGCATCTTGGCGGTCTCCAGGGTGAGCTGGTCGCCAGCGGAGAGGGAGTCCTTACCAACCAGCTGCACGATCTCGTTCAGGCTGGCCTCCTCCTGGAGGATGGACATGGACTTGTCGCGGTTGACCATGAACTGGGGACCCAGGTGTTCGTCGTACCAGGGCTTCAGGGAGTCCAGGTACAGGGAGTAGGAGTTCAGCCAGTTGATGGCGGGGAAGTGACGGCGGTAGGCCAGGGAGGCGTCCAGGGCCCAGAACACCTTAACGATACGCATGGTGGCCTGGGAGACAGGCTCGGACAGGTCGCCGCCGGGAGGCGACACAGCGCCCACGGCGGTCAGGGAGCCCCGGCGGTCCTCGTCGGAGCCGATGCACTCCACCATGCCGGCCCGCTCGTAGAACTGGGCCAGACGGGAGGACAGGTAGGCGGGGTAGCCTTCCTCGCCGGGCATCTCTTCCAGACGGCCGGACATCTCACGCAGAGCCTCGGCCCAGCGGGAGGTGGAGTCGGCGATGACGGCCACATGGTAGCCCATGTCGCGGAAGTACTCGGCGATGGTGATGCCGGTATAGATGGAGGCCTCACGGGCGGCCACGGGCATATCGGAGGTGTTGGCGATGAGGACGGTCCGCTTCATCAGGGACTCGCCGGTACGGGGGTCCACCAGCTCGGGGAACTCCCGGAGCACGTCGGTCATCTCGTTGCCGCGCTCGCCGCAGCCGATGTAGACCACGATGTCCACGTCGGACCACTTGGCCAGCTGGTGCTGCATGACGGTCTTGCCGGAGCCGAAGGGGCCGGGGATGGCGGCGGTGCCGCCCTTGGCCACGGGGAACATGGCGTCCACGATGCGCTGACCGGACAGCAGGGGGGTCTTGGGGGGATACTTATGCTTGTAGGGGCGGCCCACACGGACGGGCCACTTCTGCACCATGGTCAGCTGGTGCTTCTCGCCCTGATCGTCCACCAAAACGGCCACGGTGTCCAGCACGGTGAACTCGCCGGACTGGATGGACTGGATGGTGCCGCTCATCTTGGGGGGGATCATGATCTTATGGAGCACCACGCTGGTCTCCTGGACGGTGCCGATGACGTCGCCGCCGATGACCTTGGCGCCGGGCTGGACGGTGGCGTTGAACTGCCACTTCTTCTCCCGGTCCAGGGCGGGGACTTCCACGCCGCGGGGCAGGTTGTTGGAGCCCGCCACCTTCATGATGCCCTCCAGGGGGCGCTGGATGCCGTCGTAGATGTTCTCAATAATGCCGGGGCCCAGCTCCACGGACATGGGGGCGCCGGTGGTCTCCACCACGGCGCCGGGGCCCAGGCCGGAGGTCTCCTCGTAGACCTGGATGGAGGCGGAGTCGCCGTTCATGGTGAGGATCTCACCGATGAGGCGCTGCTCGCCCACGCGGACCACGTCGGCCATGTTGGCGTCGGTCAGTCCGGTGGCCACCACCAGGGGACCGGAGACTTTGACGATTTTTCCGCTCAAATAGCTCAACCTTCTTTCTGGTCGGCGCAAACTTCACATCCTTCGCGTCCCCGTAAACGGGAACACTCACTCGTTCTGTTGCGCCTCCTCCTCCCCGTCCGACCCGCTTGCGCTGGGCTCGGTCGGGGGTGCGGGCGGGTGTGGGCACCCGCCCCTACAGAGCAATGAAAGATCTGCGCGTGTAGGGGACGATGCCCACATCGTCCCATTTGACCCGTGCAGTCAGCAGTTAAAGAATATCCGCTCCCACGGCCCGTTCCACGGCGCTCTTGACGTTGGCCATGCCGATGCCCAGAGAGCCGTCCTTGCCGGGGATGAGGATGATGGCCGGGGTGAGCTCATCCTTGTACCGGGCCACCTCCGCCGTCATACCGGCGGCGTACTGCTCGGTGAGGTAGATCACCGCGTAATTTTCCCTGGCCAGCTGGTGGAGGGTCCCTTTGGCCTCCTCCACGGTCTCGGCGGGAAACACATCCAGCCCCAGGGCCTTGAAGCCCAGCACGCTGTCCTTGTCTCCCAGCACTGCGATTCTGTATTTAGACATAGGCTTCACGCAGCCTTTCCCGGATGGTGTCCCCGTCCAGCCCCGCCATGCGGCCGGACAGAATGGTGCGGATGGCGGTAAACTCGTTCTCCCTGGCATACAGGTAACCGATCACCGCCTGCTCCCCGAAGGGGATGCGGCGGGCCTGGGCCAGGTAGCCCATCACCGCGTTGTCGCACAGGCGCTCAAAGGCGGT
>NZ_JBBHLB010000033.1:0-5279 GCF_037572415.1 Flavonifractor porci | reverse complement strand
GTGTACCTTGTAAATTAAACAACGTGAAAGAAACACGAAGCACCAGAAAGGACGAGAAGTCCTTCTGACAAGCGCAAGCTTGAAGAAGGCTCTTGATTTAATTTCTTTGAAGCTATGAATTAAGCTTCGATAAGATGATTTGAAGAACCTTGGTTCTTTAGATACCATTTTATTGAGAGTTTGATCCTGGCTCAGGATGAACGCTGGCGGCGTGCTTAACACATGCAAGTCGAACGGAGTGCTCATGACAGAGGATTCGTCCAATGGATTGAGTTACTTAGTGGCGGACGGGTGAGTAACGCGTGAGGAACCTGCCTCGGAGTGGGGAATAACAGTCCGAAAGGACTGCTAATACCGCATAATGCAGCTGGGTCGCATGACTCTGGCTGCCAAAGATTTATCGCTCTGAGATGGCCTCGCGTCTGATTAGCTAGTTGGCGGGGTAACGGCCCACCAAGGCGACGATCAGTAGCCGGACTGAGAGGTTGACCGGCCACATTGGGACTGAGACACGGCCCAGACTCCTACGGGAGGCAGCAGTGGGGAATATTGGGCAATGGGCGCAAGCCTGACCCAGCAACGCCGCGTGAAGGATGAAGGCTTTCGGGTTGTAAACTTCTTTTATTCGGGACGAAGAAAATGACGGTACCGAATGAATAAGCCACGGCTAACTACGTGCCAGCAGCCGCGGTAATACGTAGGTGGCAAGCGTTATCCGGATTTACTGGGTGTAAAGGGCGTGTAGGCGGGACTGCAAGTCAGATGTGAAAACTATGGGCTCAACCCATAGCCTGCATTTGAAACTGTAGTTCTTGAGTGCTGGAGAGGCAATCGGAATTCCGTGTGTAGCGGTGAAATGCATAGATATACGGAGGAACACCAGTGGCGAAGGCGGATTGCTGGACAGTAACTGACGCTGAGGCGCGAAAGCGTGGGGAGCAAACAGGATTAGATACCCTGGTAGTCCACGCCGTAAACGATGGATACTAGGTGTGGGGGGTCTGACCCCCTCCGTGCCGCAGTTAACACAATAAGTATCCCACCTGGGGAGTACGATCGCAAGGTTGAAACTCAAAGGAATTGACGGGGGCCCGCACAAGCGGTGGAGTATGTGGTTTAATTCGAAGCAACGCGAAGAACCTTACCAGGGCTTGACATCCCGGTGACCGGCCTAGAGATAGGCTTTCCCTTCGGGGCACCGGTGACAGGTGGTGCATGGTTGTCGTCAGCTCGTGTCGTGAGATGTTGGGTTAAGTCCCGCAACGAGCGCAACCCTTATTGTTAGTTGCTACGCAAGAGCACTCTAGCGAGACTGCCGTTGACAAAACGGAGGAAGGTGGGGACGACGTCAAATCATCATGCCCCTTATGTCCTGGGCCACACACGTACTACAATGGTGGTTAACAGAGGGAGGCAAAGCCGCGAGGTGGAGCAAATCCCTAAAAGCCATCCCAGTTCGGATTGCAGGCTGAAACCCGCCTGTATGAAGTTGGAATCGCTAGTAATCGCGGATCAGCATGCCGCGGTGAATACGTTCCCGGGCCTTGTACACACCGCCCGTCACACCATGAGAGTCGGGAACACCCGAAGTCCGTAGCCTAACCGCAAGGGGGGCGCGGCCGAAGGTGGGTTCGATAATTGGGGTGAAGTCGTAACAAGGTAGCCGTATCGGAAGGTGCGGCTGGATCACCTCCTTTCTAAGGAGACTTCAAGCAACCGAGAGTTGTTTGTAACGTCCTACGGTCAGCTTTCTGGAGCGGAGATGACTTTCACGTTGTTTAATTTAGAGGGCACACGCCCTGGGTACCCATTCAAAGCCCAACGAAGTGGGTTTGAATGGGGGAAGGAGACGCAAGGGAGCGAAGCGAGAAATAGCCCCGAGGCTGTTGCGAGTGGAGCGGACTTTGCGGCGACGCGGGCCCATAGCTCAGCTGGCTAGAGCGCACGACTGATAATCGTGAGGTCGGTGGTTCGAGTCCACTTGGGCCCACCACTTCTCTCTCGATGGGGGTATAGCTCAGCTGGGAGAGCACCTGCTTTGCAAGCAGGGGGTCGTCGGTTCGAGCCCGACTATCTCCACCACAATTCAATATCAGATCGAAGCACCTGGCAACAGATGTTTCGATCTGACCTTGAAAGAGGTTGGAAGTCAGCACCTTGAAAACTGAACAATGCAGATGGAAAGTATGAAGAGCAAGCAACAGAGGGCAATAACAGCAATGTTGTGGAACTTAAAGATAGAATGGCGAAAGCCGTTCTAGTGAATGGGTAAAACAATGTAGCCAATTGCAAAACTTCTGTGAGGCCTGCATAATTCATGATCGAATAGAGAACAGCTCAGAAATGAGACTGTTCTACTAAGGTCAAGCTATAAAGAGCGCAAGGGGAATGCCTTGGCATCAGGAGCCGATGAAGGACGTGACAAGCTGCGATAAGCTGCGGTGAGCTGCACATAAGCATTGACCCGCAGATTTCCGAATGGGGAAACCCGGCAGAGCAATACTCTGTCAGCGTGCGTTGAATCAAATAGGCGTACGTGGGGAACCGCCTGAACTGAAACATCTAAGTAGGGCGAGGAAGAGAAATCAACAGAGATTCCGCAAGTAGTGGCGAGCGAACGCGGAAGAGGGCAAACCGAAGGATTTATCCTTCGGGGTTGTGGACCGACACAACGGCAGGATAGGTTAGCCGAACGGTATGGGAAGGCCGGCCATAGCGGGTGAGAGCCCCGTAGGCGAAAACCGAATCCTGTTAGTCGAGTTCCAGAGTACCGCCGGACACGTGAAACCCGGTGGGAAACTGGGGGGACCACCCTCCAACCCTAAATACTACCTGATGACCGATAGAGGAGCAGTACCGTGAGGGAAAGGTGAAAAGGACCCCGGGAGGGGAGTGAAAGAGAACCTGAAACCTTGTGCTTACAAGCACTCAAAGCCCGTTAAAGGGTGATGAGGTACCTTTTGTAGAATGGTCCGGCGAGTTATTGTTACTGGCAAGCTTAAGGTATTCAGTACCGGAGGCGAAGGGAAACCGAGTGTGAACAGCGCGCATGAAGTCAGTGGCAATAGACCCGAAACCGGGTGACCTATCCATGGGCAGGTTGAAGTGGGGGTAAAACCCCATGGAGGACCGAACACACGCCCGTTGCAATGGTCGGTGATGACCTGTGGATAGCGGTGAAATTCCAATCGAACTCGGAGATAGCTGGTTCTCCCCGAAATAGCTTTAGGGCTAGCGTTAACTTAGATTACCGGAGGTAAAGCACTGAATGGGCTAGGGGCCGATAAGGTTACTGAACCCTATCAAACTCTGAATGCCGGATAATTGATGGTTAGCAGTCAGTCTACGTGAGATAAGTCTCGTGGACAAAAGGGAAACAGCCCAGACCCACAGCTAAGGTCCCAAAGATACGCTAAGTGGAAAACGATGTGGAGTTGCGAAAACAACCAGGATGTTGGCTTAGAAGCAGCCACTCATTAAAAGAGTGCGTAATAGCTCACTGGTCGAGTGACTCTGCGCGGAAAATATAACGGGGCTAAGCGTAACACCGAAGCTTGGGCTGCACAGCAATGTGCGGGGTAGGGGAGCGTCGTGTACGGGGTGAAGTCGTAGCGGAAGCAGCGGTGGACTTTACACGAGTGAGAATGCCGGAATGAGTAGCGAGAATTATGTGGGAATCATAATGGCCGAAAATCTAAGGTTTCCTGGGGAAGGTTCGTCCGCCCAGGGTAAGCCGGGAGCTAAGGCGAGGCCGAAAGGCGTAGTCGATGCACATACGGTTGAAATTCCGTAGCCACCGAACCTTAAGCACACTGACACATGGAGATAGCGGGACCCGGGCGTTGGTTGACCCGGGCGTAAGGGACCGAAATTAAGTAGGGAAGTCCGCGATGCTCTGTGGCGAGAAAAGGTGTGTGGTATGCTAAGGTGCCCGTACCGCAAACCGACACAGGTAGATGAGGAGAGAATCCTAAGGCCAACGGGAGAAGGGTTGTTAAGGAACTCGGCAAAATGACCCCGTAACTTCGGGATAAGGGGAGCCTCCTACGGGAGGCCGCAGCGAATAGGCCCAAGCGACTGTTTACCAAAAACACAGGTCTCTGCTAAATCGAAAGATGACGTATAGGGGCTGACGCCTGCCCGGTGCTGGAAGGTTAAGAGGAGATGTCAGGAGCAATCCGAAGCATTGAATCGAAGCCCCAGTAAACGGCGGCCGTAACTATAACGGTCCTAAGGTAGCGAAATTCCTTGTCAGGTAAGTTCTGACCCGCACGAATGGCGTAACGATTTGGGCACTGTCTCAACAGCCCACCCGGCGAAATTGTTGTACTGGTGAAGAAGCCAGTTACCCGCAACTAGACGGAAAGACCCCATGGAGCTTTACTGTAGCTTAATACTGGAAATCGGTAAATCATGTACAGGATAGGTGGGAGACTTGGAAGCCAGGGCGTCAGCTTTGGTGGAGTCACCCTTGGGATACCACCCTTGATTTGCTGGTTTTCTAACCTGCGGCCGTGAATCCGGTCGGGGGACACTGTTAGGTGGGCAGTTTGACTGGGGCGGTCGCCTCCTAAAAGGTAACGGAGGCGCTCAAAGGTTCGTTCAGCACGGACGGAAACCGTGCAGTGAGTGTAAACGCATAAACGAGCCTAACTGCGAGACCGACGGGTCGAGCAGTAACGAAAGTTGGAGTTAGTGATCCGGCGGTATGCAAGTGGAAGTGCCGTCGCTCAACGGATAAAAGCTACCCTGGGGATAACAGGCTGATCTCCCCCAAGCGTCCACAGCGACGGGGAGGTTTGGCACCTCGATGTCGGCTCGTCACATCCTGGGGCTGAATTCGGTCCCAAGGGTTCGGCTGTTCGCCGATTAAAGTGGCACGCGAGCTGGGTTCAGAACGTCGTGAGACAGTTCGGTCCCTATCTGTTGCGGGCGTAAGAGATTTGAAGGGAGCTGTCCTTAGTACGAGAGGACCGGGATGGACGTACCTCTGGTGCACCAGTTGTTCTGCCAAGGGCATGGCTGGGTAGCTATGTACGGACGAGATAAACGCTGAAGGCATCTAAGCGTGAAACTCCCCCTAAGATTAGATCTCTCATCCTTCGGGAGTAAGGCACGTCGTAGACTATGACGTTGATAGGTCGGAGGTGGAAGCGCGGTAACGCGTGCAGCTGACCGATACTAATAAGCCGAGGGCTTGACCTTAACATGATGATTGCAGGCGCTTGCCTGATATACTGGAAACTGCATTGTTCGGTTTTGAGGGTGCTGACAAAGCT
>NZ_JBBHLB010000032.1:0-7232 GCF_037572415.1 Flavonifractor porci | reverse complement strand
GCTGTGATTTTCTCGTTTTTTCTCATAACTTGCGCTCCTTTCTTCGGTTTTAGGTTGTGTGTTCTAAGAGACTTCCCAACCGCTTGATTAAGAAGTCTTTTAGAGCATACAACACCGGCTGCCATTTTGAATACCTTGTACTGCCGCACCGCTACGCTGGTGGGGTTTTCCCGCTCTATGGCATTGAACAGCAGGTCCAGCGGAGAGACATATTCTTCATCTTCTTCCTTCACTTCCGCATATTCCAGTACCCGCATGACCATGGAAAAGTTCTGTTCCTGTTCCGGTGCTTCCTGAAATAGCATGAGGATAATGGCCTGCAGCAGCGCAGTTTCGGATTTGGTCCAGAATGGATCGGATTCGTGGCTCCCCTTGGGCGTGGTAGCCTGAATGAGATTGTTCACCAGCCGAAGAGCGTCTTTTTCGTCCCGTAGGTAACGGAAGGGGTTATAGCCGTCCGACTGCTCCAGATTGACAAGGTTCAGAACACGGAGATCGAAGCCCTTTTGTTTCAGATACCCTCCTGTGGCGGTCAGGACCTCCATTTTCGGGTCAGTGATCACATAATTTGTGTTTGCTTCCAGAATATTGGGAAGAACATAGCTGCGGGTCTTGGCTGCTCCGGAACCGCCGATGACCAAAACATTTAGGGACCGCCGGTGCTTGTGCGCATCCAGTCCCAGCTTGACATGCTGTGTCAGGATCTTGTTCTGTTTTTGGCAGAACATGGCGTTGACCTGCCTGGGCGATGCCCATTGCGCGGAGCCGTGTTCCTCGCCGTCACGGGTACGGCCCTGAATCGACTGGTAGAGACAGATGCCCATGATATACAAACCGCTGCAGGCCAGAATGGACATCAGGCTGTGTTCTGTCCAGCGGATATCCAAGGGCGACTGCAGGGCGGCATTCAGATTGCTGATGAGGTCCAGCAGTCCGCCGCCGAGAGATTGCGCAATGAGCAGCGCCGCCCAGACCACGGGAATATACAGAAACAGGCAAATGATCCAGTCGCCTGCTCTGGGGGATCGCTTCAGTGGCTGTCACCTCCATCAAATGAAGATGGGCGCACCGGTATCAGTGCGCCTATCTTAGCTTTTTCTCGTTTGTCATCCGATTATATGATTTCTGTTAAATGATTTCATACGGGTATAGGATATCTACACTACAGGTGTGCAGGCGATCCTCATAGGCCAGAAGATGCCGCAGGGATTGACCGCGGAAGATTCGGTTACGGTCACAGGCGAGAATGTAATCCATTTTCCCGGTTTCCGCATCTTTTGTCATGGCCTGCAGGCCATACCGTCCGATATCTCCGCCACTGACCAGCTCACGGGTTTCACCCACGATCCGCATTTCGTTTTCCTCCGCAAACCGATACAGCTTTTCCCTCTGAATCAGAAGGCCGATTTGATCATGCTGCCGGTCAGTATCTACTCTGAGGTACATCCAGCACCGTTTTCCATGAAGTTGTTCTTTTGCGGGAAGTTCGCTGTGGGAGAGCAGCCTACCCAGCAACGCTTTGTCCTCCGGAAGCAGAAACCCAACGCTGCCTGCTCTGTCCCGATAATACATGCCAACTTTCATATCCAAGTTCCCTCCATTCTCTTAACGCTGTAAAGCAACGATACCCGAAACCTGCCGGAATATCCAGCACTTTTCCCAGACAGGATATGGGTTATTATTTTGTTTTTCCCTGAGATTTGACTTTCGTCATTTGCCTGGCCGGAGCGGACTGCCGCTGTCTGTCGAGCTGCGCCCGATAGGCTTTCAGCCGCCCTTCCACCGAGGGCCGCTCACTCGTCATCCTCGCCGCGCTCTCTGCGCGTGTAGGAGAGCTGATGCTGATAGCGGGCGAGTCTCGTTCCGACCGAGAATCTTTTTTTGGTGTTTCGGGCTGCTTTTCCTGGGATGGTTCCTCCCGCTGCTTGGGCTTTTCCGGCTGATACAGCATGCGCTTGAAGATCATATTGGCCCGATCCAGTTCCGTCACCGGCATGACCACATCCACCAGCCTACCTTTGTCATCCATATCCTTGATCGCTGCATACAGCAGTTTCTGACGGCCAGCCGTCTTGCGGAATGCATGATACTGTTCCGGGGTCATGGGGAATACACGGATGTCCCGTGTTTCTTGCAGCATTTTACCCATACGAACCTTGCCGGACAGCTTTTTATGGCTTTTCGCCAAAGCCAGCGACATGGCCAGCAGATTCTTGGCCGCCGATCCGGACAGCCGGACGGCCACTTCTCCACCGGAGAGCATCATCCGTACCATCTGGTCGGCTGCTTCACCGCCTCCAATGTTCATCTCGTTTCACCTCGCTTTCTCTCGCTTCTATTCTTTCAATGTCCTGCTCCATCTGCGGAAGGCCCTGCCGGATCTCTTGGCACAGCTTGAGTTTCCGGCGCTGGGTGCGGATCTCCCGGTTCAATTCTGCAAGCTGCTCATACAGTTCCGCCTTTTCAGCAGTCAGACGATCCCTGGGAACACCGCAGTTTTCCAGCAATGTCACAGCTTCCATGTATTTTTCAAACTCATTTTCCATACCCGTGAGGCCATCCTGATAGAGCGCCTTGCTGGGGGCCAGAGCATCCGCGTCTGCCAATGCCGTATACAGGCTCCGGCGCTCCTTTTTCCGCACATTGAGGATGGTGCGCTGTTTTATCAGTTTGGCCAGCGTTTCCTCTGTGCGGGCTTGAAAGGCATCCATATCCGCAGGCGTGGTAATGCCGTTTTCACGGAGAAAGGCAAATTGCTCCCGGTAGGCATCAAACTCCATGGCGGCTTTTCGTAAATGCGGCGTCATTCTGGGTGGGTACTGCCGCTGCCCGATTTTGCCCAGCAGATAGAGGTAATGGACATAGAGAGCCAGAAAGCCGGTGTACTTCGGATGCTTTCGGTATGGCCGGTATCTGGGGCGGGAAATCACGGCAGGCCGCCTACCTTCCTCAATGGCCTCCAGATTTCCGGCGATAGCGGCACGGATGCCATCCTCTGAAAATCGCCTGTCCTTCCGCTCCGGGTACATAAACCGTTCCTGTCCCCGCAGGCGGAATCCAAGGCGATTACCATGGTAGATCTCATAGCCCTTGTGTTCCATGAGCAGGAAGAAGTGGCCGATGTCATTGGCATCCTCAATGGCCTCCCGCAGGTCCGCCTCCAGCATGGAACGGAATGTGGGCTGGCCTTTGGATTGCCGTAGCCACTCAATGTAGCTGACTGCCTTGGCAGGCTCGCCAGACATGATGACGGATAATCCGTGTTCGCGGCAAAGGCGGTCTGAGATGGCCCGGATCTGCTGGTAGTAGCTTTGTTGTGTGCTGTGATACTTTTCGCCGGTATCTGCATTAACCGAATTGAACAAGATGTGGGAATGGATGTGATGGCGGTCCACATGGGTTCCAATTACCACTTCATAACCAGACAGATGTTCCTTCGCAAATTCTTTTGCGATTTCTATTGCCAGTTCCGGGGTAATTTCTCCGGGCTTAAAAGATTGAACAATATGGTAACACTGCCGTTGATCCGGTTTTCCCACTGCCTTTTTCGTTACCATCATTTGACGGTACTCCCGACCCGGATCACAGTTGAAATGTGAGGTCAGAATACGGCCATCTGTTTTATCTCCGTTTAGTACATAGTCAATAGCTTCTTTCAATCCTCCATTTCGGGGCAGAATCTTAGTAACTGCCACTACTGATTCGCCACCTGGAACATTAGCTCATAAATTTTATCCAGCAGGTATAGTCCGCGCTTTGCGTCCTCCGGCTTGGCAATCCCAGCATTCACGCTGCGGGCGATCTGGTTGATGTTGTTGCCAATGTGATGAATTTCAGTGCGCAGTTCCTTGATCTCCTGAGAAGGGCGCGCCTTGACCGGCTGCCCTTCGATCAGACGGGTGATGAAGGCCCGTTTTGTCAGGCGACACTCTTTAGCCTGATGGCACAACAGCTGGTACTGCTGCTGTGTCAGTTCAATATGCAGATGGTGCTTGGGTTCTTTTTCGGCCACGCCACACTCCTTTCCGCGGCCTGCGGCCGCTGATCATCCGCCCGCAGGCGGCATTGGGGACAGGGGTATCCCCTGCAAGCTGTGCAAATGTACATTTGCGCGATGCTTGCGCCATCGCCGCCAAAGGCGGCGGTGGCTTCACCGCGCACGGCGCGGAGGTTTCTTTCCAAGCGGTTGGGTGATTTGAATCATTCCTCTGCGAAAAGAAAAATGCTCACCGCTCCCTGCGTGGCCAATCCAATTCGTCCCGAGCAACTCCCTTCAGATCCAGCGTCCGTTTGTCCTTCACATACGCCGCATACCGAGCGTAGTGGTACCCTTCGCTGTCCACGAGGATTCCATCCCGGCTTTTCCGGCTTGTGACCAGCAGGCAGCGAAAACAGCCGGTTTCCGAATCATAGCCGGTGAGGTTGGTCCGGGAAGCAATAAACGGTTTCTCCGCCAGAAGTTCCTTCTGAAAACGGCGGTACTGGGGTTCCGGCAGGATGACCTCCCGGATGATTTGGAAGGCCGAAGGCTTGATGATGGGAGTATCATCCTGCAGATCAACAATTTGGATCGGTTTTCGGAAAAACCGAGCAGTCGTTTGTTTTTCCATCGTGCCTCCTTCTGATCAAGGGTGTGCAATGGCGCACCCTTGCTGGGCAAAAATCAAGACAGGGTGCATCATGTAACACCCTGCCTGTCACGCAGCCTCCAATTCCTTACGAATCCGCTCCCTGGCCAGTTCCGCATAATGGTCGGTGACCTCAATGCCGGTAGCGGAGTAGCCCTCCAGCACAGCAGCCAGCACCGTGCTGCCGGAACCGGCAAAGGGGTCCAGAATACGGCCACCCGGCTCGGTGATCTTCACGATGTCACGCATGAGCTGCAGAGGCTTCTCTGTCAGGTGGATGCGGTTCTGGGGATTGCCGTATTTGAACACACCGGGCAGACAGGGAACGGGCCGGTTGATGGGCATATCGCCGTTGGAACCCCAGACAATGTATTCCGCCTGCTGGCGGAAACGTCCTTTCTGGGGACGGCTGTTGCCTTTGTCCCAGACAGCAGTGCCGCGCCAGATCCAGCCAGCCCACTGCAGGGCATCCGTGGCAGCGGGGAGCTGCCGCCAGTCGATGAACATGCACACAGGGGCGCTGGGCTTGCAGATCCGTCGGGCTTCATACAGCCACTCCGCCGCCCAGCGGGTTCAGGAGCGCTGGTCCTTGGCGTCGCCGTCAAAGGGAGGCGGGGCGCTGTCTCCCATACTGGAATACTTCCTGGCGGTGGATTTGTTCTTTTCCGCCTGGGTGCGCCCGCCGGACGCATAGGGCGGATCGGTGATGACCGCGTCAAAGGAGTTGGGGGCAAAGCCCTCCAACACCTTCAGCGCGTCACCATGGATAATCTCCCACTGGGGATGATCGTTCATAGGCAAGGTTCTCCTTTTTTCTTTGTGATAGGAAACGGCAATACGCTCACCGTTCCTTCTTTGATGATCTGTGGCGGAGAGGTGTTTTCCCAATCTCTTTCTGATCCGTCATGATGGGGATTCCGCTCTTCTCCGCACGATGGATCTCAGCCCACATTCCATCGGTCCATACCGGGCCGTAGACATGGAGTTGCTGACAGGAATCCACCAGCCGCAGGCCCATCTCCCGTGCCGTCTGATCCTGTACCGGATCATTGGGGTCTGCAATGGGCGGGAACATGAGATGTGGGCATATGGGGATGTCTCCTTCCTGAAACACCTCCTGGGCTTTCTGGCGGGCAAACGCGATGTTCTGTTCCACATCGCCGCGTAAGGGCGCGCAGATATAGACCAGCTTGGGGCCGCTGCGCTCCTGCTCCGGCGCCCGTTCCCGAAATACCTCCAAGTATTGACTCACAGCCTGTCGCATGGCCTGGTAGTCCTTGTCATCTGGGTAATAGCCATACCATTCTGTTTTGCCGTTATAGGTCCAGATGTGCGGAGCCAAACCGTCACGAAAGGACGGGTGATTCGGGATCTTCTTGATTCCAATCACCTCTGTGATCCGCAGGCGCATCTGATCCACCACGCCGTCCGTCCGATTCAGCACCTTCACAGACAGAACATCATAATTTCTTGCCACAAATGGATCGGTGAATTCGACCCGCACCCGCAGGTCGCTGCCCAGAGAGCCCAAACAGGCCCGGCCCACAAAATGCGGCTTCTGGATGATCTTACCGTCCCCGAACAGCTTGCGAAGTTCCTGCTCGAAAAAGCTGCTCATCGGGACATCCCCCTTGATTTTGGTTTCTCCTTTTGGGACACAGTTTTTTTCGGCGATAGTTGATCACGGAAAGAGGAGCGAATGACAGAGCGGTTTTTCCCGCTGATGACCAGCGTATCCAGCGTGTCATTGCAGATCTCCTCGCCGCTGATGACCAGTGCGGTCCCGGTCAGGCGCACATCGCCGTATACTTTTCCATAGACAGTGCATTGGCCGGACAAAAGCGGCACAGCCAGCGTGTCCTGGGCATGAAGGATCATGCTTTTCCCGGAGGCTCTGGCATGGGCCGAAAGAACAGCGCCCCGAATGTAGGCATCGTCCTCGGCACGGGAATGGCCGGTCATAACGGAACCATGGGAGACATAGGCGTTATCGCAGGCCACCGCCTCACCACGCAGACAGCTGCCCTTGTCCACATAGGCATTGTTGCAGGCAATGGCATTGTCGAAGATCCAGGCGTCATCGCTGGGTTCAAAGGAGAGGTTGCTCTCACTCTCCACAAAGCCGCCCAGTTCCCCGGCTCTGACTTCTGTCCCCATATCCCGCAGGGCGCGGATGCGGTGGAGGAAGGGGTATTGCTCGTGGGGAATATCTGTGACCTCATATTTCTGATTGGTCGTTTTCCTCATCTCCTTTTTCTTTTATGCAGCCCGCCGGAAGAGACTTTCCTGTGCGTCCTCCCGGCGGAACTTCTCGTCGATGTCGGAGAAACGCATGGTTCGATTAAACTTCTCAGACACCTTACCGGGGAGGGCCTGCAGTTCCAGCATTTTGGCCCACAGGTTCGGATGATGGTCATAGAGGTGGCGCAGTTCCTTCATTTTGGCGTTGGGACAGAACCAGCAGCCGCCCCGGTCGGTGAAGTCATAGACAGGCGAAAGCAGCCCTGCCTGATATGCTCCCCCTATAGGAGACAGTGAAATAAAACACTGCTTCTATAGGGGGAGATATTTATGTCCAGAAGTAAGGTGGCATACGAGAAGAAA
>NZ_JBBHLB010000031.1:0-10126 GCF_037572415.1 Flavonifractor porci | reverse complement strand
CAAGGCGGCAACATTAAGGTATCTATAAAAACCTTGCCGTCTTTGCCACGCTTGCCGTGTTCCTGTTGTCAGTCTCGGAGATAGCAGACCCATGCTGTGCCGTCTTTCTCGGTCACAAGTCTGTCCCCGATACGGCTCTTTGCCGTTCTCATGGTGCGTGAGGAAATCCCACGCTCATTGACTGCCTTTTCCAGCTCTGCGCTCGGCATACGCTTTCCGTCCGCAAGCAGTTCCAGAATGAGCATTTGCGCCTGTGCGGTCTTGCTCTCGGTCTTAGCGGTGTCCGTCCCGGCAAGAAGCTCGTCAGCGGTAATGTCATAAGCCCCTATCCATTCAAAACCTTTCTCGTCTCCCAGAGAAAAGGCAAGAGACTGACCGGGCGGCGCAAGGGAGCTTTTCTCATGGATAAGCACCCTCGTTGTGGGACTGTCCTTCAGCTTGCCAATAAACAGCAGACTGCGGACTGCCGCCGTAATGTCGATAGACCCCAATCCCCGGTAGGTGCTTTGCGTTCCTGCGGCTTTGTTCAGGTGTCCAATCAGCACGATAGCGCACCCGGTAGCCTGTGCAATGTCTCCCAGACTGCGGAATATCGGGCGCACCTCGTTTGCCCTGTTCATGTCCACATCTGTGCCCAAAAACGCCTGTACCGGGTCAATAATAACCAGCCTTGCGCTGTTTTCCCGGATTGCCCTTGCTATGCGCTCATCGGCAAGGGTCAGCGGTGTGTCCCTATCGTCAATGACAAGCACTCGTTCAAGGTCTGCGTCAGCTTCCATCAGCCGGGGCTTAACGGTATCGCCCAAACCGTCCTCGGCGGTCTGATAGATGATGTTGAAAGGCTCAAGGGTCTCCATACCAGGTAAAGGCTTTCGGTTGGTGCAAGCCGCCGCAAGACGCATGGCAAAGTAGGTCTTGCCCTCGCCGGGGTTGCCCTGTATAATCGTCAGCTTTCCAAAGGGAATATAGGGAAACCATAGCCAATCCACGCTCGTCAGCTCCACATCTGCCATGCGGAGCATGGGAACAGGCTGGGCGGTGGGCAGCTCTCGCAGCGTGATTGTCTCGGCTATGAATTTGCGGCTGGGAATGTCCCCTTGCTGACGGAGAACATCGTTCCAGTCTTTCCTTGCCGGGACAAGGCGAATGACGGCGATCTCGCCGGGAATGGACTGTGCCAGTCGGGTACAGGCTTCGCTTCCTGCGGTGTCGCTGTCAAGGCAGAGGAACACTTTTCGGGTGTCCTTGCGTTCAGAAAGGAAACGGTCAAGGGCTTTGCCCGAAACACCGCCCAGGGCAAGATAGCTCCTTGTCTGCCAGTCCTGCGGATAAAGGCAGATAAACGATAACAGGTCAATCGGTGCTTCAAAGACAAAGAGCTGGTTGCCGTTTCCCTCATAGCGGAACGGATAGGACTTGTCAGACCCGGCAATATCCTGTCTGAATGGGTCTGCCGTTCCTCGCACATGGGCGTATCTCGGTGTGCCGTTTCGGTCTCTGCCGACAAAGACAACATTGTGCCGCTTTGCGTCCTCGTAAATATCCCCGGAAAGAAGAAAAGCCTCAACAAGCGTTTTGTTGAGACCTCGGCTTTCGCAAAGATATTGAATTGCTCTGTCGGCTGTTCTGTTGTGCAAGGGCAAGTGGAACGCTGTGTGCGGTGCTGTGCTGGCTTCGCTCTGTCCCTCGCCGCTTTCGCCGGTCAGGAGCTGGACGGCTTCGGGAAAGGATTTTCCGTAAAACTCCATGACAAAATCAATGGGATAGCCGCCCTTGCTCTGGCTGTGGCGAAACCATTTGTTTCCACGAATGGTCAGGCTGTCATGTTCTTTCCAGCGGTATTCTCGTCCGCTTTTGATAAGCGTCTCTCCCTGTGTACGGAGAAAATCTTCCAGACTGACGGCGTTTGCCCGGTCAATCTGTGCTTGGGTATAATTCATCGGGATAGTTCCTCCTTTTTGTGTCGTGTTTGGGGTCGATTTTGGAGCATTTGTTCCTCTGTGCGCTCGTTAAATCGGGCGGCAGTATCTATACATGACTTGACCTTCCAAAGACGGTGTAAATCGTCTCTGACGGTCTTAAACTCGCCATAGGTGGTGTTGTGCGCCTGTTCCAGCTCGTCATACTCTTCGGTCAGCTTTTTCATATCCACCTTGCCGTCCGGGAACTCTCCGGTCAGCTTGCGTCTGGCGGCGTAGAACTGTTTCAGTTCCGCTTCATGCTCTGCCTTGTACTTGGCTCTGGGCTTCTCAAACTTGATTTTCTGCAAGCCGTCATAGACAGGCTTCAAGCTCTGGAAAGCAGCAGAGCTGTCATAGAGCTGCTTGATTGCTTTCATTCGGGCGGTCTGTTCGTCCAGCGTTTTCTTCAAGCTCTCTGTGGCAGCACTGTGTTCGCTGACACGGCTTTCCAAATCTTCAAGAGTGTAAATGCCGTTTGCCCGGAGATAATTGAAAGTCTCGTTCATCTCCTTTAGATTGCTGACCTTGCCTTTCTGCGAATATGCCCCGGCTCTGCGCTGGGTGTAATAGGCGTTCAGCAGAGAAACAAGGTCGGGTGCCTGCGGCTTGGCAAGCTCCGCTTTTGCTTCGGCAATCCAATCAAACAGGAGAGCGATTTTCTTCTTGATGTCCCGGATAACGGCATTGGTTGCTCTGATCCAGCGGTTGAACTCGCCTTTCTCGGTGCGTATGCCTTTCTTCTCCATTGCCCGGACGGTTGCGCCCTCATGGACGGTGGGAAGAAGCTCCACGCCCTGACGCTCATAGCTTCGGTGGTCGATACGAACATCAAGCCCTTTCTCCGCAAACTTGGCGTTGCATAGTTCCGCCCATGTCTGCCGCCAATGTTCCAGCGTTTCGGGACTGCCCCAGTCGGTAGTGGGAACGGCGTTGAACACAAACTTTCCGTCTGCGTCTCGGATACGGTTGCCGTCCTCGTCCAGCTCATACACCCGGCGTTGCTTTAGTCCCCATTTGCCGTTCTGCTCGATGGGGCGGATGGGGCAAAGCACATGAAAATGCGGGTTTGGTATGCCGCCGTCCTCCCGGTCTGGCTGGTGTACGGCGAAGTCAACCACCATGCCACGGCTCACAAAGTTCTCCAACAAAAATTGCCTTGCAAGAGCGATGTTTTCCTCAAGGGAAAATTCATTCTGCAAGGCAATGTCAAAGCTGTATGCAAGCTGGGCGTTCTTTCCACGCTCGGCTTTTTCCACGGCGTTCCATAGGGTCTGGCGGTCTGCGTATTCTGGCGGTGCATGGGACGGCAAGAGAATGTCAGAGCAGATCACGCCGCCCTTGCGGGTGTAGTCGCTGTATTCGCCGTAATACTCGCTATACAATCGCTCCCCGGCACGGTAGGCGGCAGAAGCAATAGCGGACTGTCCTGCGCTTCGCTTAGTCTGCGTGACGCTCAGATGAAATAGTGCCATCGGCTTTCAACTCCTTTTCTCTGTTCGCTTGGTTGGTGTGAGTAATCGCCATGTGACGGACGGCTCGCTGGACTTCGGACAGAGAAAAGATGTACTCCATCAGCTCTGTCATTTCGGTGCGTGTGAGATCTTTGACCTCCGGGGCAAGGCTCTCAATCGTGCCGCCCAGATTGCAAAGACGATGGGTGCGTTTCTGCCTTTCGCCTTTCTCCAGATATTTCTTTCTGTTCTCAAGACGGTTGAGCTTGTGCTGTTCCTGTGCAAGCTGCGTCTCGGCTCGTTCCTTTTCGGCTTGGAGCTGGTCGAGGGTTTTCGGTTTTGTCATTGTAATTGACCTCCTTTTTTGATTTTGGGGATAAAAAAAGACCGTCAACTTTTCGCATAGTGCGACCAGTCAACGGTCAGTTTTTCGGTATTCAGTTGTTGTGTTCAGTTCGGTAAATTGAAGTTGGTCAAAGTTGTTGGCGAAGATATTCCACAACATTTCTGCCGTTTCATATCCCCGGCATAAACCTCGTTGAAAATAAAACCTTTGATGTAACAATAAGGCACCCAGCATTAAATTTATGCCGGGTGCCTTTCCTTTCAAACGCCAATGCTGCTTGGAAATCTCTGTGTACATAAAAACGTCTTGAAGCGCTCAATCCCTTTCATCAGCATACAACTGCCCGCACCCGGCGCCGATATCAGAACCGAACTGCATTCTGATAGCCACGCTGATACGGTTGGAATGTAAAATATCACTGAAGTTTTTAATGGCTTCGTGATTTGAAGCGGTAAATTTTCGCGCCGTCTTATCTGTTGCGTTATATGGGATAAGATCAACATGATATAGATAGGACAACGCTCCCCGGCTCAAAATAAGGTGCGCTAACGCTTTCGCATGCTCTGCCGAATCATTTATTCCGCCCAGCATAATATAAGCCAGGAAC
Source organism: Flavonifractor porci (assembly GCF_037572415.1). Lineage (NCBI taxonomy): Bacteria > Bacillati > Bacillota > Clostridia > Eubacteriales > Oscillospiraceae > Flavonifractor > Flavonifractor porci. The sequence continues at coordinate 5,761 of NZ_JBBHLB010000031.1, read as the reverse complement.
AAGCGCCTTTTGGTATTTGCAACGTGCGCATCCAACGCATCCATTACTTTATGGAGCGGATAAGTTTGATTGATCGGCATCAATTCCGAACGTTGCTTTTCAAAAGGCGAGTGCAGCGAAAAAGCTAAATTCACCTGCGGAAAATCACGGGTCAGCCGTTTTATCCCGGGAATCATTCCAATCGTCGATATGGTAATGCGTCGCTGGCTTAATCCGAACAAAGACGGGTTTGTCAGGATTTTTAATGCGTCAAATAAATTGGGATTCGCAAACGGCTCGCCCATTCCCATAAAAGAAACACTATTGATTTGATGCCCTGCAAGATAAAAATACAGAATTTGATCTGTTATTTCATCAGCGGTCATATTGCGTTTGTGTCCGATAGCACCTGTTGCGCAGAATTTGCAGCCAAACCCACAGCCGCATTGAGATGAGACGCAAAAAGATTCCCATCCTTTTTTGTAATGCAGGTTCACCGTTTCGACGCAGTTTCCATCCTTTAATTGAAAAAGCACCTTATCTGCCTGGCCCGATGCCCGATGTGTAACTGGAACAAGGCCGCAGACAGAGGTCCCAAAAGTTTCCGCCAAATTTGATCTTAGTCTTTCCGGCAGCATATACATGGAATGAAAGTCAGGAATATGCTGTGCAAAAATCATCTTTATCAATTGCTCATAGCGATAATCCGGAAAATTCATTCCCGATATACATCGCTTCATAACCTCATATTTTGAATAAATCATTGGAATTTTGGAACAGTCAATAAGACAATCATTCCCTAAAACACCTTTTTCTTCGCTATCTTTTGTGGTTATGATTTTATTTTCTTTATCAATTTCTGTTATTATCGCATTGACACCTAAAGTAAGTGGTTCGTTTGTTTGCTGTCCAGAACACGCAACTAAAGTAAAGGTACAAACGAATATACATAATGCCATCATCATTCTTTTTATCATAAATTCCTCCAAATTTATTGATATCAAACTTGCTGGCGGCGAACAGCATTTTATGCTGTTTGCAGACGGCAAGTCCACAAGGGATAGCCGCATAAGCGGCGCAAGGGAGTGTAGCTCCCTTGACGGAACGAAGTGACGAAACATTCTCGGTCGGGCAGTTTTCTTCTGCTGACTGGGAATGAAGCTCCGCAGGACGCACATACTCCCGATAGGAGAGTATAGAAGTGCGCCCTTTAGTTCCTAAAGGGTTTTTATCAGTGCGACAAACTGGAATTTGAGTCTCTGTAAAGCTGGAATTAACCCATACAATTATTTTAATTTAGAGGTTCTTACGCAATTATCCGTATTTTGTAATTTTTCAATACTGGAATGCCAGTGTAAATCAGCATTCTCCATTTTTATTAAAGCGAAAAACGTAAAATTGCGGAAGAACCAATTTAGATATTCACAATTTTACTTGCCACAGTATCTCGAAAAACACTGTCATGTTCTACCAGGAGCATGGTCGGGGCAAACTCCGTTATGAGTTGTTCAATCTGCATACGTGAGTACACATCAATAAAGTTGAGCGGTTCATCCCATACATACAAGTGTGCCTTTTCACAAAGGCTTTTCGCAATTAGGACTTTCTTCTTTTGCCCGCCAGAAAAGTCTTTAATATCCTTTTCAAACTGTACACGCTCAAAGTCCATTTTCCTAAGAATTGCCTTGAACAAACTTTCATCAAGGTTGTTTTCTTCTGCAAACTCGGAAAGGGTTCCACATAAATACGATGTATCCTGTGGCACATAAGAAATTACAAGCCCAGAGCCAAGTGTTACTGTACCCGTATAATCTATGGACTGCCCGACTACCAACTTTAACAGGCTACTTTTGCCACTGCCGTTCTTTCCATCAAGCACAATGCGTTCTCCCTGTCTTATTTCAAACGAAACGGGTTCACAAACTGAAATGCCATCATAATAAACTACTACATTCGATAATGATGCAAGCAAATCTGTATGGTAATTAAGCGGTTGTATCTTGAGGGCTTCTGCGGTTTCCATATTTTTCAGCAATGCTGATTTTTGTTCGATTGTCTGTTGTTGTCTCGCTTCTATAGATTTTGAACGCTTCATCATTTTGGCGGCTTTATGACCGACATAACCTTTATCTGCTGCCCCAATTTTGGAAGCTTCTACACGTTCAGACCATACTGCAGCGCGTTTTGCCGACTGCTGTAATCGTCTGATGTCCTTTTGCAAACGTTCGTTCTGAGCCAGTTCAAATTCTTGCTGTCGCTCAAAATTTGACATCCATGATGAAAAGTTTCCTCTTTGCACTTCGATATTCGCTCGGTTAATCGATAGAATATAGTCAACACAATCGTCAAGAAAGCGACGATCGTGAGAAACTAAGATGAATCCCTTTTTCTTTTTCAGATATGCCGCCACACTTTTTCTCGCTTTGGCATCCAAATGGTTGGTAGGTTCATCAATCAGTAGGAAATGCCCTTCATTAAGAAAAAGAGCGGCAATCAAAACCTTTGTCTGCTCTCCGTTGGAAAGTGTTTCAAAAGGTCGCCAAAGCACATCGACATCAACATCAAGATAAGAAAGTTCTCGCATAAGTTCCCATTCTTCCGCAAGTGGGCAAATCTCCTGCAATATATCCTCTGTAATACGATTCTTATCTGAAACGGGATAAGGAAAATAATCAAACTGTACGGATGATAGGATTTTTCCACTATACTCATATTTCCCAAGCAGAAGATTCAGAAAGGTTGTTTTACCTCGTCCGTTTCTGCCCACAAAACCAAGCTTCCAATCGGTATCAACCTGGAAACTGACATTTTCAAAAACATTATCATAACTTGTCGGATATGAAAACGTAAGGTTTTCAATTTTAATCATTGACATAAATATTATCCTCCTTTGCATGTCATACGATACAAAGTCGGTTCGGTGAATGTTTACTACGTATAGATTTCACCAAAAGGAACCGACACTATACGGAGTGAATCATGTGTAACTATCTGTTCTGCACTATTCATAAAGCACCTCCAAAACAAAATAAGAGCCACAAGAAAGTTTATCCTTGCAGCTCGTCATAGCATAAAATAACACCACTAAGCAAAAGTGGCAACAGCACTATATTGAGTAAGATAGACATATAACTTTCTTGCAATAGACACAATAATGCCAAAGTATAGCACTACCGCATATTTTGATTTTATTTGCAAGAAAAGTTAATCATCTTCCCACCTCTTTCTAAATTTCAAAATATTATACCATAAATCGCAGGCAAATACAAGTGGTTATAAAAATTTAACAAATCGCTTATAATACAATCATATAACTTTACGCATTCCTTACTGACCGTAAAATTCCGATTTGTTGCTTAATTTTCGTATTCAAATTATACCATAAAACTTGTGAACAATTCTACCGCAACTTTGGACTATATGAGAAAAGTCCGAACAGTTTTCTGCCCGGACTTCCTCGCTCAATTATAAATCAACTCTGCTTTCACAACTTCCTCTGCCTGCGCCTTGCAAGCGTTCATCTGCCGCACCCATTCCATTTGGTTTTCAGCTTTCAGTTGCTCGGTCACGCCGTTTTGCTCTGCCAGTGACCGCACGATCAGCTCCATGCGGTTTCGTGCCGCTTCGTCAATCTCGGCGCAATGCTCAAAGAGCTTGTCGGATAGTACCAGCTCATTGAACAGTATCGGACGGTGCATTTCCAGATACGCCTTGCGAAGTCTGCCGTAGTGTCCGAGGGGCTTGGTCTTGCGGATAACGATGTTCGGGATAAGATAATCGCCGTTCTGTGTATAAGTGATATTCATGCTGTTTGTACTCCTTTCATCGGCTCTCTCTGCGGTAAACTGCTGACAGGGACGAACACTCCCTTTGCAATGTCCTCCGCACGAATGGCGGCTTTCTTGGCTTCGATTTCTGCCTTTTTTCTCCCCTTGATTTTGTCCTCGTATCGCTTCTGCGCTCCGCTGGCTTTCCGCTTCAAGTAGTTCTGATGAAGCCTGTCCTTGCGTTCCTCACGCTTGCGGATTTCCTCTAATTCTTCCGGGGTCAGCTCCACTTCTCCAAACGCCGGGGGAACGAATCGCCCAACAAAATTGAAGTAAATCTCGACCTCCTGTGTGGTCTGTATACTGCCTTTACGGTCACGCTCATGCACAAGGATTTTCTCGATAAACTCGTTGAGCATGGCAATGGTCAACTTGTCGAAGTTCTCATACTTGTCAATCAGAGCGATAAAACGATCAGCGTCCTTTTCGTGCTTCTCATAGCTCTTGACAGCCTTTTCCAGAGCAGAGATTTCGGCGGTAAGCTCGGACTGTTCCTTTTCGTATTGAGCGTCCAGAGTGGCGTATCTGCTGTCGGACAGCTTGCCTAAAATGTTGTCCTCATAGATTTTGCAGAGCAGGACTTCCAGCTCGGAAACTCTCTGCTTTGCTGTGGCAAGGCGTGTGCGCTGTTTTCTGACCTCTGCCGTCTGCTGGCTGGACTGCGCTTCCTGCACCACACGGACAAACTCAGCTCGGTCATGCTTGGCATACTCGGCAATAGCTTTGAGCATTTCGGAAACAAGGGACAGTACCACATCTTCATTGATACGGTGCTGTGTCGTGCAGAGCTTTCCAACTGGGACTTTGCTGTATTGGGAACAGGTATATTGAGAAATACGCTTGCCGTTGTTGGTACGGTGGACATACATCTTGCCGCCGCAATCGGCACAATAAAGCAAGCCTGTGAGGGGAGCTGCTTCGCCCCAGCCGTCCGGGTAGCGTCTGACATTCCCACGGATTTTCTGCACAAGGTCAAAGGTCTGCTGGTCAATGATAGCTTCATGGGTATTCTCGAAAATCGTCCATTCGTCCTCCGGGACATAATGGCTTTTCTTGTCCTTGAAGTGCTTTCGAGTCTTGAAGTTGATGGTGTGTCCCAGATACTCACGCTTTTCAAGAATGTTGCAGATGGTGGAAGAACCCCAGCCGTACACATCTTTGAAAGTCTTGTTTTTGTTCACGCCCTCGCCGTGTTGGGCAAGGTAAGCAGACGGAATAAGCACCTTTTCCGATTTCAGTTTGCTGGCGATCTGATACGGACCGTAGCCGTCAATCGTCATGGCAAAGATGCGCTTGACCACATCAGCGGCTTCGGGGTCAACCAACCATTGGTCCCTGGCTTCGTTCCAGAGATAGCCGTAAATGACCGTGCCTGTGAGGTGCTTGCCGGACTTGCCTTTGGATTGAAAAGTGGAACGGATTTTACGGCTGGTGTCTCTGGCGTAATACTCGTTCATGATGTTGCGGAAAGGGGTAAAATCATCGTCCCCTCTGGCACTGTCCACGCCGTCATTGATGGCGATAAGGCGAACGCCACGCTGACGCAGGATTTCCATAATCTGACCGACTTTCAGATAGTCACGACCCATGCGGCTCATGTCCTTGATACACAGGTACTCCACATTCCCGGCTTCAACCTCTTTCATCATTGCCAAAAATCCGGGACGGTCAAAGCAAGTGCCGCTAATGCCATCGTCCGTGAAATGGACAATGTTTGTAAAGCCCTGTCGTGCGGCGAACTCCTCCAACATAGCTTTTTGATTGGAAATGGAATTGCTCTCACGCTGCTGGTCATCATCTTTGCCAAAGTCATCACGGCTCAATCGTTCGTACAGAGCTGTGATTTTCTCGTTTTTTCTCATAACTTGCGCTCCTTTCTTCGGTTTTAGGTTGTGTGTTCTAAGAGACTTCCCAACCGCTTGATTAAGAAGTCTTTTAGAGCATACAACACCGGC
>NZ_JBBHLB010000030.1:0-14534 GCF_037572415.1 Flavonifractor porci | reverse complement strand
GCTGTGATTTTCTCGTTTTTTCTCATAACTTGCGCTCCTTTCTTCGGTTTTAGGTTGTGTGTTCTAAGAGACTTCCCAACCGCTTGATTAAGAAGTCTTTTAGAGCATACAACACCGGCGGCCAGCTTGTACTTCTTGTACTGCCGGACCGCAAAATGATTTGGCTTCTCAGCCTCCAGCGCGTCAAACATCAGGTCTACGGGGTTCTTGAACTCCTCGTCATCCTCCCGGACCTCCATCGCGTTGATGAACTCGATGAGGGTGGAGAAATTCTGTTCCTCCACCGGGGCCTCGTAGTGGATATACCCAATGAGGGCGCAGTACAAAAGCGTCTCGGCCTTAACCCAAAAATCGTCCCCGGCCTTGCCCTCGTAGAGTAGGAATGAGCCGCCTTGCGGCATTACTGCCGTAGGTTTGCCCAAACCCCTCCCAGAACCGGACGTACACCTCTCGATGTATCCGGCTCGCCATTATTGCTTCAAATCAGTGTCGTTCAAGGGTGGTGAATCTTGTGATGACAGTCCTTGCACACCGCAAGTGTTTTTCGCTTTTTCGCTATCATCGCAAGCTCCCACAGTTGTTTTCCTTTGAGGTTCTTCACCTTATTTACATGGTGTATTTCCAGCGGTACATTGGTCTTTCCGCACAGCTCACACACGCAGGCGGACAGCCTATCGTCAAATGACGTTCTGGAACCGACGTGTGCGATTGCAAAGTCTATGATTTTATCTGTCCAGAGGTCTGTATTTTTGCAGTCCATAAACCTTGCGAAGCTGCGGCGCTTTATTCCTGCTTTCGTTTGGTAGGGCACACCCCAGCCGCCGTTTCCGTCACGGTATTTGCGGATTATTTTTCTGCTGGTGCTCTCATGCTTTCCAGCCAGAGTTTTCAGGCAGCTGTATTCCATCAAATATTCAAAATACTGAAGCTTGTTGAAATTGCTGGCTATACTGTAATAGTTGCAAATACCGCGCAGCTCAGAGTTGTACGTTGATACAATCTCCAAATCCGTACACCGAAAGATATATTTTCTTGCGATAGGCTCTATTGTCCCGTCGCGCAGTTGCCGGATGACCGACTTCCCAAACAGGAAAGGCATGATTTTGTCCGCAAACGGAATGCGCAGCTCAACAGACCCGTTGAGCGTGCGGGAAACGTGGTTTCCGTGCGGCTTTAGCTTCTGGTCTCTCCTCACACGGATGTCATAACCCAAAAATCTTGCATACTGGTTACTGTGCGTAATGAGTGTCTTTTGCTCTGAAAGCTCCATTTTCAGGGTTTGGCTGATGAAGTCGGACAGCTGTCTCTTGATACGCTCACAGTCCGCTTTATCGCCCTTCACGCCAAGAATGAAGTCGTCAGCATAACGGATGTATTTGATGACTTTATCCGTTTTGGACATACAGGGCGTTTTATGCATGACTGCTTTTAGTTGAGCGATTTTCTGCAACAAAGCTGTTTTTTCCTGACCTGTTGCAGTTTTCAGCTGTTTTTGAGCCTTCTTTATCTGCCATGTGACCTTATCGTATTCCGGGGTATGGTGTCTGTCCCTGCTTTTATAGAACTCCTTGGCGGTCTTTTCCACGAACTTGTCCAGCTCATTCAGGTAGATATTTGCGAGTATGGGCGAAGCGATGCCGCCCTGCGGGCAGCCGGAGTAGGTAGCATGGTATTGCCAGTCCTCCATATAACCGGCTTTTAGGAATTTCCAAATGAGCTGAATCAGCCGTGCGTCTTTAATCTTGGCGTTTATGACGTTTGCTAAAACTCGGTGGTCGATGTTATCAAAACAGCCTTTAATATCGCCCTCAATAAACCACGACACGCCTGAGAATTCTCTTTTCAAGGATTTCAGCGCAGTGTGGCAGCTCCTGTTGGGACGAAAGCCGTGAGAATTGTTTGAGAAGATTGGCTCGTAGACCGATTCTAATATCATTCTCAATACTTCCTGCACCAGCTTGTCCGTAAAGGTAGGAATTCCAAGAGGACGCTTTTTTGTGCTGTTCTGCTTTTTCTGGATGTACTCGCGGCGAACAGGATTCGGAGCATAGGTTCCGTCAGCCAGAGATTGGATGATCCGATCAACTTTTTCCTTGCTGAATCCGTCAGCTGTGTCGTCATTCACGCCTTTTGTTCCTGCGCCCTTGTTGGCGTAGAGGTTTTTGTACGCAAGATAATACAGGTCGGGTCTTAATAGATAGCGGTAGAGCCTTGTGAAGATTTCTTCTTTGTTGTCCCTTGAATTTTTTCTGATTCTATCCAAAATCTCGATTGTTGGTTGCATTTGAGGCTTTCCTCCCTAATCAAATTTCAATTTTGGAATGCAATAACTGTTCTCCTTCGTCTGGAATACAGGATATATTCCGTGAGAGTCGTTACTTCCCACAGGACTACTATGAGAACTCCGTTGCCGTATCGGATATTCAGCGTCATCTCCCTTGCCTTTCGAGGGCTTGGGATTTATCACCCACAGGGGGCATTTCGCATAGCTCGTTTGAGCATTCCGACTTAGGCAATCCCCAGTTAGCGTAATAAGTAGGCAAATGCGGATTGTCGGATACGCTTTCGTTTCGTTATTTCCAGTTCTCTGGCTTGTCACATGAATGGATTGATAACCCATCGCGCAAAGGCGAAACGCAATGTTATTCATGTCAGAGGTTGATGCCGCCGTATCTACGGTGGTTACATACACATTCCTCCGCCCGAACACAACGGGGACTTGAAACTCGCATTCAACATTCAGTAGTTCTATCCTCATATCCGCTTAACGTAGCAATTCAGTCGTGCTCTTGTGTATATAGCAACTTATCGCTTTCCCGCCATGCTATGGTCCCGCATCAGCTTTCGCCTATCGGTTAGGCGGATCGTTTCCACTGTTATCTGAGTGGGTAGTGCCTGATTCTACTTCTTACTACGCCCTATCTGGGCGCGCGCCCTTGGTGTTGGCGATCAGCGTCGTGACCAGTTTCAAGATGTCCTTTTCGGAGTGGATGTAGGCAAAGGGATTATAGTGCATGGACTTCTTGAAGTTGATGGTATTGAGGACTTTGATCCGATAAGGCTCATAGATGACCTTGCCGTGCTTATCCTTCATGGGCTTGCCGTCCTTGCCCAGCTTGGGTGTGCCGTGCTGAAGCATTTTGCCGCACTCCACCAGGATGGTGCCTTTTGGGTCTGTCACCACATAGGAGCTGTGCATCTGCATCAGGTTCGGCTTCAGCCAGAACCGGGTCTTGCCGGAACCGGAGCCGCCGATTACCAGAACATTTTTGTTTCTGGCAGTCTTGGGGTCCTTGGGGCGGCTATTCATGGTCAGGCTCTCGGTTTTAGTCAGAATCACATTGTTCTGGAATACCGGGTCGATGTAGGGTGCAATGTCCTCATGGGTGCCCCAGCGGGCGCTGCCATACTCCATACCGTGCCGGTACTTCTTGGCGTTCTTGCTTTTGAGATACACGGCCAATCGCAGGCCAGCGCCGCAGCACAGCCCCACCAGCAGGTCCAAAGGGTGCAGGCTGGGCCACCAGCTGGCCAGCGCCACCGGCAGCGTGGAGAAGAACGAAAGCATTTTTGCCGAAGCGTCCGCACCCACGGCCATCCGCCATCCTTCACCGAAGTTGGTTGCGAACAGCCCCATCAGGATATAGGGCATATTCAGCAAAATGAGCTTTTTGATGTCAAGTTGCTTTTTCATCTTCATCGTTCCAGCTCCTTCCGCTTGTTCCGGTCCACAACGGCGTGTTTCACCAGCTCTTTGAACTGGCTCAGCTTTGCCAGCACGGACGGATGCTCTGTTTTCTGCGCCTTTCTGACCTTCTTGCCGGTGTACTCGGTAAAGGCAGCGGTCAGGGCATCCGCATCGCGGCCTTTGAAAAAGATCAGGTACTTGGGCGGGGAGCTGCTGCGGTCCTTCTTCACCGCATAGTCAACGCCGTATTTCCGGGCGATCTTTTCAAACTCCTTGATGGAGGGGTCGGTGATCTCGATGTTGGAAACGCCCTGATTCTGGCCGATCAGCTGCTTCACCGTCTGTTTGCCGTGGGGAATCACGGGGGTATCCCGGCTTTTCTGCTTTTGCAGCTTCTTTTCCTTGCGGTGGGCAAGGTACTTGGTGATGGCGGCCTTAAACAGCCGCCCGGTAAACTTTGTTCCGCTGACTACCAGCGTCAAAGTCCTGTTTTCCACTTCCTCCTGCATAGGTCATCGCCTCCTTTCCACGGATTTTGCAGGGGTGGCGCTTGATACTAAGGCGGGACCACCAGCCGCCGCAGCAGGTATTTCATCATGGCAGGCTCCTTTCAACGCAGCTGATCGGAGCGGTCATAGTACAGATGTCCCTGGCGCACCTTGGCATGGCTGAGAATCTTGATGTGGCCCTTTTCCTGGTTCTCCAGGCTTTTCTGGTATCCGGCCTCCGTCAGAAACAGGCGGGTCCGTTCGCCTTTCCAGCCCACCGGCGAATCGTGGGTCAGCACATCGAAGATAATCATGTGCCGGGTGTCCTCGGCAAACCGCTCCAAATCCATGTACTCATGGCCGTGGTAGTTCTGCGCCCCGGCTTTGAGGCGCATTTCCTCCATCAGCTGGCCCACGGTCTTACGCTCAGGCATGGCGTGCGCCTCCTTTCCCGCGCCCCTGGCCCTTCACGGTCAGGATGCCGTCCAGGGTGGTGGCGGTGATCCGCAGGCGCTCGGCGGTGGCGATGTCATTCTTCACGGTCTCGTCGATGCCGTGGCCGCAGACCACCAGCACATGGGACCGGCGCAGGTAGTCCCGCGCCATATCCAGCCCGTCCTTGTGTTCCTGGGGAATCTCGTCCTTGAGGAAGGTGGGCAGGAACAGCACCGGGCAGATGGGCGAATACCCGGCGTCGTACACCTGACGGCAGTAGGCCGCAGCGTTCTCGGCGTTCTCATACTGGCTGTTGCTCCAGGAAGCCGTAATGTAAGCAAGGGGTCGTTTCATAGCAAAATCCTTTCTCCCGATGTGTCCGGGCAGCAGAAAAGCGGCTGTTTACCAGCCGCCTGCGTACATATCGTGGTTGACTTGTGCGGTGTAGTGATTGCTGATCGTGGTCGGCGCGTTGAACAGCACCGCAAGCAGATACTGCTTCATGTTGCGGATTTCGGTGGTATTGTTCCGCAGGCATTCCATGACAAACTCGATATGGGAGCAATCCAGCTTCAAAAAACGGGAGCGGACCACCTCATGGGGGAAGTCGCTGCCAGCGATCCGGGTGGTTTTCCGCTTGGCGCAGACGGTCTCCACCATCAGCTCCACAATCTCGTCCAAGTCCTCCCGGTAGGTGGTAAACTCCCGGCACAGGTGGTCATACTCGATGTTCTCCAGAATCAAATCCCGATAACTTTCCATCTCTGAGACAGACATCGCATCCCTTCCTTTCCGTTCCGGCAGCTGTGCTGCCGCTGTTTCCCGGAAGGGAATGGAATCGGTACTTGATCCATGAGTATTTTGTTTTTGGGTATTTGATTTCTCTATATTTAATTCTGCGGGCTTTTCCGTATCCGGTTTATCCATATACGGGTTTTCCGTATCTGGTGAAGCCGTATCCGGTTCAGCCGTATCCGGCCCAGGCGTTTCCGGCTGCCGGGGCTGAGGCTGCTCATAAATGACATACTCGGTATCGCTGATCCGGCCCTGCCGGTCCCTCAGCTGGTGGCGCACGATGTAACCGGCGGTTTCCAGCTCCCGCAGCGCATTACCGATGGCGTCCACGCCCTCCTTGCAGATTTTCGCAAGGCCACGGGTGGTATAGTTCCAGTCATCCGGCAGGGACAGCATCATGGAAAGCAGTCCCTTGGCCTTCAGCGACAATTCATGGTTCCGCAGGTGATGATTGCTCATTACCGTATAGTCGCGGGTTCTTTCAATCCGAAAGACCGCCATTGACTTCACTCCTTTCTGATCTCAGGGCATGAAAAAAGCCACAATCTTTCGTGAAAAAGACTGTGGCGTTCAGCTGTTCTTGATTTTCGTGTTCTTCCGGGGCCGGTAGGGACGCTTGGGCAGCGGCGGCTGGTCGAACAACGATTCATGCCCCGAAAACGGGAGGGTCTGCAAAACCCGGTCAATGTCGGTGGATTCCATGTCATATTGGGACTGGCAGTTTTCCCGGATAGCATCCTTGATGCTCTGGACAGTACACATATTCATTCCTTTCCTTTCGTAGTGATGATGGGTTTACGGGTGGCGGCGGCGCTTGTCCGGTTTGAAGTCGAGAACATGGCCCTCGATCACACGGGCATACCGCTTGATTTTGATTTCCCGGCGCTTCTGGCTGTGAAGAGCGGCCTGATACCCGTCCTCCGTGAGAAACAGCCGCATTTCATCTCCGGGGCTGCCGTAGGAACAGGGACGCAGGACGGAAAACTCGATCATCCAGCGGGTGTTGTCCTGAAAACGCTCTACGGCGAGAATGTTGTGTCCTTTCAGCTCACGGGCTGAAATATCCCTCATAGGCAGCTCCTTTCATCGTTCCTGGTCTCTCTGGCGCTTCTTCTGCCACCCCTCCAGCAGCTTGATTATGGTCTCCTGCATCCGCTGGGGTGTGTAGCTCTTGGGAAAATACTTCCGCAGGATGTCGGCAGAAAGGGTCACTTTGTCGAGATCGCTTTTCTTTTCCTCGCCCATGATGACGCGCATCATATCGAGGGTCAAATGCCCCTCCTGACTGTATTTCTTGAGCCGCTGGGCCTGGGAAAGAGAGGGGGTAGCCTGTTCGCTGTCCATCGCGTCCAGCAAGTCCCGCTGTTCCTCTTTTTTGAGGAAAGACAGCTCGTAGGCCGGATTGAGCGCGATTTTCTTTTCATCCACCATATCCAGCAGTTCAGGGATCAGCTCCGTCAGGCGAATATAGCGTTGAATTTGATTTCGGCTCTGACCAACTTGCTCGGCCAAAATATCCCGCGACTTCTTTCCATCTGACTTGTGCCCAACTTGGGCACAAGTTAAATCGGACCGTTCCCCCTGGTGCTTCATGGCCTCCAGCTTCATCTTGTAAGCAAAGGCCCTCTCGCTGGGAAGCAGGCTTTCCCTCTGCAAGTTGCTGTCCACCATGATGATGGTGGCGGCATCATCGTCCAGGTCCCGGACAATGACCGGCATGGTTTCTTTCTCGGCCAGCTCACTGGCCCGATGTCTCCTGTGACCGGCAACCAGCTCGTAGCCTCCCTCCGGGTCCGGGCGGGCAATCGCCGGAACCAGAACACCATACTGCCGAACACTGTCGGCGGTCTCCATCATGGCCTCGTCATCCTTGACTTTGAAAGGGTGGTTCTTGAACGGATGCAGCTCAGACAGCGGGATTTCCTGTATCTTCTCCAGCTTGGCATCCTGACGGCCTTCTTCGGTGGAGAACAGATCATCTACCGAGGCCAGCTCGACTTTTTTCGCGCTGCTTTTCAAGTTTCATCACCTCCTGGGTCAGATTTTTGTACCCCTCGGCCACCTTGCCATTAGGGTCATGGGCAAAAATGCTTTTGCCCTCGGCGCTGATTTCCTTTGCCCGAACGGAATGGGGAATCTCGGTGCCAAACACCTTGATTTTGCTGCCGTAGGTTTCCCGCAGCAGGGCAGCGATCTCCTTGGCAAAGTTGGTGCGGTTGTCCACCATCGTCAGCAATATGCCGTCGATCTGGAGCTTGGGATTGATCTGCCGCTTCACCTTGTTTACGGTCTGGAGCAGCTGTTCCAGGCCCTTGGCGGGCAGGTACTCGGCCTGGACGGGGATTATGACCCTGTTGGCGGCTGCCAGGGCATTGACCGTGAGCATACCCAGAGAAGGCTGGCAGTCAATCAGGATATGGGAATACTGTCCCTTGAGCGTGTCCAGATACTGCCGCAGGATGGTCTCACGGCTCATGGCGTTCACCAGAGAGACCTCCATGCCGGAGAGCTGGATGTCGGCGGGCATCAGGTCAACGCCCTCCGGGTGGTGCAGGATACCTTCGCCGGGGCGTAGCAGCTCGTCCATCAGGATACGGCCCATTGCGTCGGACAGGGTAAAGGGCAGCTTGTCCGGCTGGGGATGGCCCAGGCTGATGGTCAGGCTCCCTTGCGGGTCCCCGTCGATCAGCAGCACTTTCTTCCCGGCCTGCGCCAACCCGATCCCCAAGTTCGCGCAGGTGGTTGTCTTGCCAACGCCGCCTTTCTGGTTGGCGATGGCGATGATTTGCGTGTTCAATGACTTCACCTCATTTCTGATTGGTGTTGTCATGTGCCTGCACAGCAGTCCTGGAAATGACAAAAGCCGCCACTTGAAACAAGTGACGGCTTAGCCTAAATCCAATATTCTACTGTGCTTGAAATCAAAAGGCTTTGAGTTCCTTTCTGCTATTCATTTGTCGTTAATGAAACACCCCCTATAATTCGACTTATTTCAGCGTGATTTTTCGGTTTGGAAAAGGATGAAAAACCAGACTGAAAACCTCAAAACCCTTGATTCTACGGGGCTTTTCCGGTTTGTCGTAATTATACCGTAAGGGCACACTTTCGCCACTCACGCTCTGGCCAGCGGAGTGGATGCCAAGACCCTATCGGGAATCCTGGGCCATACGCAGGCTTCGTTCACCCTGGATACTTATACTCATGTGACGGGCGATATGCAGAAGCGAGCCAGTGAGATCGTGGGTGGCTTCATGGAAAATATCATAGTGAGGTGAGAGAATGGCGGGCAAGAGAAAGAAGGGCGAAGGCACTGTCCGCCTCCGGAAAGATGGCCGCTGGGAAGGCCGGGTAGTAGTAGGTTATGACGAGGCAGGCAACCCCAAGACGAAAAATGTACTGGCCAAAACAAAAAAGGAATGCATTGAAAAGCTGGAGGCATTAAAAAGCTCCTGCCAGATGGTTCGACCCGTCCAGGTGCGGTCCGATATGCTCTTTCGGGACTGGCTGGACTACTGGTACCAGAATTACTCCAAACCCAGGCTCCGGCAGACAACCCAGCTCAGCTATGAGGGGTGGATCTACAATCACCTGATCCCAGGCGTGGGCGAAATCCCGATGAACCAGCTGACCCAGGCGGAACTTCAGCAGTTCTTCCGGCTCATGAAAGAGAGTGGACGAAAAGCCAATGTAGAGCGCAGAGGCCCCGGCATGGCGGACCGCTCGGTGCGCAGCTGCCACGCCGTCTGCCAGATGGCGCTGGACAAGGCAGTGGAGGAGAAACTGATCCACTCCAATCCGGCAGTAGGCTGCAAGCTTCCGGCGATGAATGGTAAAGAGATGAAGATTCTGACCCAGGAAGAGATACAACGATTTCTCATCCAGGCTAAGGCGGAGGGGATGTACGAACTCTTCCTCCTGGAACTGACAACTGGTATGCGTCGGGGCGAACTGCTGGCCCTCCGATGGGACGACCTGGACTTCGCCACTGGAAAACTGCGCATTGACAAGCAGGTCTATCCCGTAGGCGGTAAGCTCATCGTCAGCGAGCCCAAAACCAAAGCAGCCAACCACACCATCATCCTGCCGCCTGCCATGGTGGAGCTGCTGGCGGAGTACAAAAAGGGTATCTTCTCTGAATTGATGTTCCCGTCCCGCACCAAACCGGAGCAGCCCATTGACCCCGGCTACGTCCGAAAGCGGCTACAGATAATTCTGGAGAGGGCGGGGTGTAAACGGGTAAGGTTTCATGATTTGCGCCATACTTTTGCCACCCTGTCCCTGGAGAACGGAATGGATGTAAAGACTCTCTCAACTATTATCGGCCATGTTTCCTCGGCGACCACGCTGAACACCTATACCCATATCACCGACGAGATGCGCCGCAAGGCGGCGCTGAGCATCGATCAGGGCATCGCCAAGGCGGAAGTGGAGCTCATGCCGGAACAGACGGACGAACCCCCAAAGCAGGACTTTGTGCCGGTGGAACCGCCCCGGCGCAGACCGGGAACTGGGTGCGTCAGCCAGCTGCGGGAACATCTCTGGGAGGGGCGCTACTCCCCAGTGTGGCCGGATGGGAAAAAGCATTCCCGGAATGTCTATGCCAAGACCCGCGAGGAGTGCGAGGAGAAGCTGAAGGTACTGATTCTGGAGATGAAAGCGGAGATCGCTGCTCTCCGCTCTGGAGCAAGCACGGAGTATCCTGATGGGGTGAGTCCCAAAAAGAAGGCCATCGCCGCCTACCTGCGGGAACACCCTGGTGTGACCAGCAAGTCCTTGATTGCCAGGGAATTGCAGATGGACCGCTCCACGGTGCAGCGGTACTATGACGAGATTCGGGAGGAATTTCAACGGCAAGGATGACATGGAAGAAAACCGGGAGGGCTGTACCTGAAACAAGTGCAACCCTCCCGATTTTCAATTTCTCAAATGGTCTCCTTGACTGTACCACTAAGAGACTTATCCTTGCACCGCTTCGACCAGAGAATCTGTTTTTCCACTACTGAGACATAGACCACATGAAGGTGGTATATTTAAAATCTGGAGCTGAAAATTTACCGAAAGAAAAGATACTGAATATTTGAATGAACGATATTACTTTGCAGCACAAAATTCAACTACTCAAAACCCCATCTCTCAAAGTCAGTATACGGTTTCCAACTTTGGCTACATTGCTGTCATGCGTAATCTGAATAATCGTGTTGCCCTGTCTGTTCAAAGCACGAAACAGGTCAAGAATTTCTCGTCCGGTTTGGGAATCTAATGCACCGGTAGGTTCATCGGCCAGCAAAACAGCCGGATGGGTAATCAGCGCCCTTGCAATGGCTACACGCTGCTGCTGGCCGCCGGAAAGCTCATTGGGTTTATGGATTTTCCGCTGCTCAAGACCTACCATTTCCAGAATTTCCTCCGCCTTTTCCTGGGCACTTTTACGGTCTGTTCCTCGGATCAGCAACGGCATCATCACATTTTGCAGCACCGAGTATTTGGGAATCAGATGATATTTCTGAAAAATAAAGCCGATTTTTTCATTTCGGATGGCCGCCAGTACATCCGGGTCGCTTTGTTCCACTGAGATGCCATCAATGGTATAACGCCCTGTGTCCAGGGTATCCATACAGCCAATAATATTCATCAGCGTGGACTTTCCGCTGCCCGATGCGCCGAGGATAGACACAAATTCCCCGCGTTCCACTTGTAGTGACACATTTTTTAGTACATGGAGGGAATTTTCGCCCATTCGATAGGATTTGTTGACATCCTCCAGGCAGATCATGTTACATCACCATCAGACTCTCCACCACACCAGTGGTTTCATTTACGATCAGCTGCACCAGGCTGCCCTTGGTCACATTATCAAAGCTGACCTCTTTTCCCATTGCATTGGTGATTTTTGCCCCGGCAGGAATGGTAAACTCGCGTACTTCACCGGTGAACTCAATGGGCAGCTGCTCTGCGGGAGCATCCCCGGTATTGCCCTCTGCTCCCTCTCCAGCAGCATCATCTGGCATGGGGATCATAATCGTTGCACCATCACCCGCACCGGTATCATTTCCATCTGCCGGCCGGGTCTCACCATTTTCATCCACATAGTAGGTTTCACCGGAACCATCACCACTATCCAAGACGATCTCGCCAAGGCTTACGGTAATATCGTTGCCCACCTTATCCGACACCTGCCCCATATAACTCTGGATCGTTGCCACATCCCCGGCAGAACCAGAAGAATTTTCGGTTTGTGTGGGGGCGGAACTTCCAGCTCCATCAGGCGCTTTTGTCTGTCCCCCAGAGCAGGCAGCCAGAGCAAAAGTCAAGGTAAAGGCAAGTGCGGTTACAATCAGTTTTTTCATGGTTCATATCTCCTTAAATTAATTTTGTATTATTCTTCAGCCAATGCCTGAATCGGCATCAACAGAGAAGCCTTGTATGCAGGGTAAAACCCAAACAGTGTGCTGGTGGCAACAGCAAACAGGCTCGCCACAATTTTTCCGTCCCAAGAGGGGTAGACAGGGATTTCGGTAAAGCCCATCAAAGCGATAGCGGGGAAACTCAATACCACACCTACCACACCGGAAAATACACCGATGCAGAAGGATTCCAGCAGGAATTGAAAAAGTATGTCTTTTTCTTTTGCGCCCAGTGCTTTCAAAATACCGATTTCTTTAGTGCGCTCTTTCACCGTCACAAACATGACATTCATAATTCCGATTCCGCCAACGACAAACACAATCACGGCAACGGATACCAGAAGCAACTTCATGGTGGTAGCCGACGCAGTGGCAGCTTCGATGCGTGTGCCTGCATCGGATACGGTATAGACGCTTGCCTCGGTCATGTAATAGTTCAGGGTACTCATGATTTCTTTTTTTGCTTTTTCGATTTCACTGATACTGAACGCTTTTCCAACCGCCTGTGTTGTAGCATAGGGGTCCAACAGTTCATCCTTTTCCATAGCGGAATAGGGAATAAAGATGCTGCTGTCTGTATCCACACCCTGCAAACCATCCTCGCTGCGTTTCAAAAGACCTATGATTTGATACCGGGCATCGCCGATTTTAATGTAGCTGCCTACTGCTTCGCCGGTTCCAAATAGTTTCTCAGCGATTTTGCTGCCGATGACAGCAACCCGCTCGCCATCTTCAAAATCATACTCTCCGAAATCTGCTCCCTGCTCAAAGGAAATGTTGGAAATTTCGGCATAGCCGGGTGTAACACCGACCAGATTGGCGGATTGCTTTTTGGAGTTGTATGTCACTTCCTGAAAGCCGCTGGCCCGCAGATACATGCCTTGCAGGGTGGTACTTTCTTCCATAATCTTCCCAATCAGTTCCGGTGTCAGTTTTTCAACCGTAGTGACATCTTTTCCGGCTGCCAGCGCCGTATAGTCCAGGTTTACATAGATGGTATCGGCGGAAAGGTTGGAAAACTGCTTTGCCGCCTCCTGCTCACCGCCTTTTCCAATGGCGATCACCAGAATGATGGTGATGGTGCCGACGATGATGCCCAGGGTAGTGAGCAGGAGGCGAAATTTATTTTCGATCATATTGATGGTGACAATATGAAAGGTTTCACTCAATCTCATACCTTACTCCTGCACAATGACAACTTCATTTTCAGAAAGGCCATCCAAAATTTCGCTGACACGCCCATCTGAGAATCCCGTTACGATCTGCTTTCGAACAAGCTCTTCATTCTCGTCCCGCACAAGTACATACTGCTGGCCGTTTTCCAGTGTAATAGCCTTATTGGACAAGGTCAGCACATCGGTCTTTTCCTTCAAAATGATGGTGGCATAGGCCTTCATGCCTGGGAGGAGCATCTGTTCACCAGGATCAATAGTGATAGTGACCGGATATTCTCCGTTGTCATTTGCCACCAGAAGTCTTTCTTTTACCGTGCCGGTAAACTTTTGCTCTGCGTAGGCATCCACATAGATATTGACCTTTTGCCCCACAGACACACTGCCAATGTCAGCGGCGCTGACGGGTACGGTCATGGTGATCTCGTCCAGCTCGCCCACAATACAAAGTGGTTTGCCATCCGCAACGGTATCGCCAACTTTATAGTTCAGCGTTGTTACAATACCGTCCAGTTGTGCGTAAATCGTCGGATTTTGGGAAAGCGCCTGCAAGCGGGACACTTTTTCCTGAGCCGCCTGCACATTCCGGCTGGCCTTTGCAATGTTCTCGTTAATTGCCTTCAGTTCTTCGCTGGTCTTGTAATCTAAAAAGGCGTTGTCACCATTCTGATTTTCCAGTGCTTGCTGAAATAGCTTTTCGGCCCGTTCCATTTCCTCCAATTTGAGGGACAGCGCCTCATAATCGCTCTTTAGCGAATCCTCGCAGGTCTGCTGCTCTCCTTTGAGACGCTCCAGTTCTGCAAAAGCTGGATCTTCCATATATGCGTCGATCTCTTGCTGCATGGCCGTATTTTCATTTTGCAGCTTTGTGATCTCCAGCTGAATGGCATTTCGTTCTTCGGAACCATCGGAGAGGAAATTTATTTCCTCCTGTGCTTTTCTTAGCTGGGACTCTTTCCCGATGATCTGGCTGTTCAAAGCGTCAATTTCATCCGTATAAGAGAGCTGACGGATTTTTTGCTGGTTAGCAGCTATCTGTTGCTGCAACTCCTGAATCTTCTGCTCATTTTCCGGGTCACTTGTATCCAATCCCGCAAGCTGCTCTTTCAGATTCTGAATTTCCACTTCCAAACTCTGAATCTGAGAAACATTGTTTGCTGCCAGAGCTGCCTTTTCACTGAGCTGCCCATTGAGCTTTTGGATGTCGTATTGGAGATTCGCAATCTGGTTATTCAAAGTGTTTCGTTCATCAGAGCCATCGTCCACTTTCAGCAGCTCTTCGTTCAGACGCCCGATTTCCAGAATATTTTGGTTGATTTTTATTTGCAATCGCTCAACCTTTTCCTCCAAATCTCCTACCTGAGCGGAACCATCTGCGATCTGCTGCTGGAGCTGGACCAGCATAGCTTCCTGATGGGCAATAGACGATTCTATCCCACCGTTGGCGACTATGTCATGGTGACGGTGGAGGGGGAGCTGGCAGTCATCCATCGAGTGCTGCGGAGAAAGAGTCTCTTTGTCCGGAGAGCGGTCGGCGTGTCCGGTCAGGCTC
>NZ_JBBHLB010000029.1:0-16500 GCF_037572415.1 Flavonifractor porci | reverse complement strand
TGTCAAGCACTTTTTTCTGATCTTTTTTCAGAAGGCCGTCCGGGTTCCCCTCGGTTTCTTCCGGTTCTGGTCAGATTT
Source organism: Flavonifractor porci (assembly GCF_037572415.1). Lineage (NCBI taxonomy): Bacteria > Bacillati > Bacillota > Clostridia > Eubacteriales > Oscillospiraceae > Flavonifractor > Flavonifractor porci. The sequence continues at coordinate 16,422 of NZ_JBBHLB010000029.1, read as the reverse complement.
TCATGCCCTCTCGCAAGGCGCTCAGATAGAATACCACTCACGCCCCCTTTTGTCAACACCTTTTTTCACTTTTCTTTCGACTTTTTTATCCATCCCAAGCGCCTCCTATATATAGTGGAAAACCAAAGGCTTATCCACAAGATGGTGCCCTATTCTTCTCTGCGGAACAGAGAGATCACAAAGAGCAGCAGCGGGCCGCCCAATCCAAAGAGGATACCACCCCACAGCACCGGCCCTTCCAAAGCCCGATCCAGGGCGAACGCGTCGGGAAAGAGCCAGATAGCCCCTGCCGCAGCCGCCAGAATAATGGGCAGTACAGCGCTGCTTCTTTTCCTGATAGCAAACCCCTTTTGGGCCAGTTCCGAACAGGCGCAGGCCAACAGGGACAACAGTGCCAGATCGGCCAGTACCCACAGGGCGATGATCACCGACTCCATCCGCTGGAAGGTACCCTCAAAGCCAATCCCTTTTACCATCATAAAGAAGGGGGTGTCCATCCGCTGAGCCAGACCGGGGCCGAAGTTGCCCAGACACACCACCTGCAAAGCAGTTAAGGTGAGGCACAGGCCCACCGCCCAGCGCAGGATCTTTCTCCGGCTGCCCTCCTCGGGCACCACGTGACCTCCCAGGCAGGCGGCAAAGACCACATAGCCCAGCAGGCCCAGCACCGGCAGGGTGGCGGAGCCTACAGCAGGCAGATCCTCCACCCACACGGGCAGCAGATTGGCGGTATCCACCTGAAAGGCTCCCAGCAGCAGGGACAGAGCCAGCCCGGCGGCCAGGGTGAGGAAGAACACCTCCCCCGCTCGGGCCAAAGCCCGCACCGGCTTGCGGACCAGCCAGAAGGTCACGCCCAGCAGGGCCAGCAGAAAGAGCACCATAGGGGCGTTGCGGTAGCTGATGGTAAGAAAGCGCAGGGCCACCTGCCGGGCGTTGGCCGCCAGCAGATACAGGCCCCACAGAAAATAGAGCAGGCAGAACACCCGTCCCAGGGTGGGGCCCAGCAGCTGTTGGGCGGTATTGGGCAGACCGCCCCTGTCCGGGCCGCCCCTGAACAGCCGCCAAAGCAGCCAGCACAACCCCAGCAGTACCGGCAGAGCGGCCAGCGTGGCCAGCCACCCCGCCTCTCCCGCCCGCCGGGCGGTACTGCCGGGCAGCAGCTGGATGGCGGGGGACAGCAGGGCGGCAAAGGTCAGGGTCAGCAGCTGCCGCAGAGAAATGCGGTCGTCCGGCATGGTGTCACCTCCTGCATATAATAGTGAATCGTCATTACCCGTCGGCGTGGTAGCTGCGCTGGATCACCGCTTCGGCGGTGGCCTCCAGCTTCAGGTCTTTCATGGAATCGCTGCCCAGCAGCACTTCCTTGTGCCAGGGCACCGCAAAGGCGGCGGATTGGCGCAGACCAAGATAGTCGGCATCCAGTGCCCGGGACAGCTCCAGTGCCCGGGCCATCCGCTCCGCCTCCACCCGGGCCAGCTCTACCTCCAGGGCGTCCAGCATGGCCTGGTCGGGCATGGCACTCCCCTCCGCCAGGTTGGCGTCCACCTTACAGTGGACCTTTAACCCGGCCAGCGTGTCCCTCTGCCAGATGGGCCGCACCGAGGCGGCGGCCCCCACCACCCGCAGGGCGGCGGCGGTACCGTCGGGGGCCTGCACCTCCACCACGTCGGCGTCCACCTTGCCGAAGATCAGATTGACCCCCAGGGCGGCGTCCTCCTCCGCCCAGCCCGCCAGCACCCCGTCCTTCAGGATGCCGTAGCCGGCGGCGGTAAGTCCATCGTCAGCCAACACCGCGGGCAGAAAGGAGGCCCCCTGCCGGTCCAGCTCGGCCAGCACATCCTTCACCGTCCGGGGCATGGAATTGGCGGTGAGAGCCGCGTCGGCAGCCAGTGCCTCCAGCCGGTCGGTGGCAGAGCCGTCGGCGGCTGCGGCCTCAATGGCCTGACCCGCCGTGCCATTGCGCACCACATAGAGGGCAGTCTCCAGGCGCATCTCCACATCCCGCAGCACATAGTCCAAAGAGGGCACGACCCCTCGTTGGGCCAGGCCCTCCCCCAGCAGCAGCTGGGTGACGTGGCCGAAATAGAGGTAGGAGGACCCCTCCCCCTGGAGTTCCAGCACGGCGGCGCTGATGGTACCCGCTTCCCCGGCCACCACCTCAGTCTCCTCCTGGGAGGTGCCGCCGGAAGCGGTGATAGCCACCCCCGCATCCCCCGCCGTATCCACTCCCAGGGTGCGGATCAGCTCCATGTCCTCGATCTCCCGGGCGTAGGGCAGAAAACCGGAGTACCGGCGGCAGCCGGTGAGCAGGAGCATGAGGAGCAGCACCAACAGAACTGATTTTTTCACCGCTGCTTCCTCCTGTTCCTGGGCTTGAGGGCGGCGGGCCGGTCCTTGATCTGGGGCATGGGCCGCCGCAGCAGCACGTGTTCCCGAGGCCTGCGCCCGGTACCCACCGCAAAGGGGGTGAGATATGGCACACCAAAGCTCTCGATACCCGCCAGATGGACGATGAGTACCGCCGCCCCCATCACCATACCGAACAGCCCCGCCGCGCTGGACAGCAGCACCAGCACGAACCGCCAGATCCGCAGAGCGCCCCCCAGCTCCTGAGAGGGCATGGTGTACCCGGCAATACCCGCCACCGCCACCACAATCAGCACCGCCGGGGAGACGATCTTGGCCTCCACCGCCGCCGAGCCCACCACCAGACCACCGATAATAGAAACCGTCTGGCCGATGGATTGGGGCAGCCGCAGGCCCGCCTCCTGCAGGATCTCAAAGGCGATGAGCAGGACGATGACCTCAAAGGCGGAGCGGAAGGGCACGTTCTGCTTGGCGGCGATGATGGACAGGGCCAGCCGGGTGGGGATCATCTCCTGATGGAAGGTGACCATGGCGATATAGAGGGCGGGCAGCAGCAGGGTGGTGAGCATACAGAAGTAGCGCAGCACCGTCAGGGCAGTGGCCAGCATCCAGTTGGAGGACTTGTCCTGAGGGGCCTGCAGGAAGTTGCCCAGCGCTGCCGGGGCCAGATAACCCAGTGGGATGCCGTCGATGAGGATGCCCACCCGTCCCTGGGCCAGCCCGGCGCAGAACCGGTCGGACCGCTCGGTGTACTGGATCAGCGGAAAGGGGGTGTGGGCGGCGGGCACGATATACTCCTCAATGGCTCCGGTGGAAAACACCCCGTCAATATCGATGTCCCGCAGCTGGGCCGTCACCTGCTCCACCAGATGGGGATTGGTGATCCCCTCTATATATAGGATATCCACCAGCGTGGCCGACTGGCGGCCCACGATCTGCTCCTGAATCCTCAGCTCCGGGGCCTTCAAATGGCGGCGGACAATGCTGGTATTGGTGCGCACGCTCTCCACAAAGGCGTCCTTGGCCCCCTTGAGCACCGTCTCGTTGTCGGGGGCGGACACCGAGCGCTTCTCCTCGGTACCCACAAAGCAGGACAGCACCGTGCTTTCCCCGGGAAACAGAAACACGCACCAACCGGCCACCAGGTCAAAGACCACCTGGTCCAGCCGGTGCCGCTCCTCCACCGTCAGGTTATACAAAGCCCCCTGGCGCATCCGCTCCATCATGGGCGTGGTTCCGGCGCACCGGGCCAGCTCCGGGTCCTGGGCCATGGGCCGCAGGAGATAGTCGCTGACCCGCTCCATCCGCACCATGCCGCTGAGGTAACACAGGGTCAGACTGTGCCTGGGGTCCTCCCCTACCCACACCGTTCGGTGGACGAAATCCACACAGTCCCGGAAGATCTCCTCCAACCGTGCCAGGGTGATGGCCCCCGGATACCTGGGTTCCCGCAGCGGATGGGGATGGGTCTCCCCTTTCTCGCTCATAGGATCCGCTCCCTTCCCGCCGAGGCCCTTTAGCCCGGCGCTTTGGTCAATTTAGACAAACTAAACTTTTTTTAGTGTGCCCAATTTTTTATTTGATATACAAATTTAAAATGAACTGTTGCATTTTTCCAAAATAATTGATATACTTGTAAAAACTCCACGGTTCAACAGGTGAACTAGTCACCTTTTGGTAAGTGTCCTGCCGCCCCGATGGAGCAAATCTAACAAAGAGGAGGAGCCCCTATGAAGCCTTTTACCCAAGCCGCCGACGTCCTGGATAAGGAGCTGGCGGACAAGATCGACGGCATCATCTCCGCCCATAATGGGGACGCCACCCAGCTGGTGGGTATCCTGCTGGATGTGGAGGCCGCCGTGGAGCGGCACTACATCCCTGAGTCCGCCGCCTACTATGTGGCCGAGAAGCTGGGCGTCAAGCCCACTCAGGTCTACGATGTGATCTCCTTCTATACCGCGCTCCATTCCCAGCCCCGGGCCAAGTTCACTCTGGAGGTGTGCAACTCCGCTCCCTGCCGGGTGAAGGACAGCGACGCCCTGGTGGAGACCCTCAAGCGCCTTTTGAACCTGGAGGTGGGCGAGGTCACCTACGACGGCCGTTTCTCCATCGAGAAGGTGCCCTGCTTTGGGGCCTGCGACGTGTCCCCCGCCGTGCGGGTCAACGGCGTGGTGTACGGCCATCTGGACAGCGAGGAGCGTATCCTGGATATGCTCCAGCAGCTCAATTAAGGGGGTGTTGGTATGAGCAAGAAAGTCTGTTTTATCACCCGTAACTTCGGCAAATATGATCCGGACAGCCTGAAGAGCTACGAGTCCATCGGCGGCTTCACCGCCCTGCGGAAGGCCCTGAAGATGGACGGCAACGAGATCGCCGACGTGCTGGCCGCCAATGGCGTCCAGGGCCGCGGCGGCGCCGCCTACGACATGGGCAAGAAGTGGCGTCAGGCCCGTGAGGTCAAGGGCGAGCACAAGTGCGTGGTGTGCAACGCCGACGAGGGCGAGCCCGGCACCTTTAAGGACCGGGAGCTGCTCACCAACGATCCCTTCCAGCTGCTGGAGGGCATGATCATCGCCGGCTGGTCCGTGGGAGCCGACAACGGCTACATCTATATGCGTGAGGAGTACTCCCACCTGCGTCCCCGCCTGCTGTCCGCCATCGCCCAGTGCGAGGAGGCCGGCTACCTGGGCGACAACATCCTGGGCTCCGGTCTGAACTACCGCATCCACCTCTACTCCGGCGCCGGCGCCTACGTCTGCGGCGAGGGCTCCGCTCTGGCCGAGTCGGTGGAAGGCAAGGCGGGCCGCCCCCGTATGAAGCCCCCCTTTATCAAGCAGTGCGGCGTGTTCCACCTGCCCACCTGTGTCAACAACGTGGAGTCCCTGTCTCTGGTGGCTCCCCTGCTGCTGGACGACGAGGGCTACTACAAGAGCCAGGGCACCGAGGACTGCCCCGGCACCAAGATGATCTCAGTCTCCGGCAACGTGAAGAACCCCGGCGTGTTTGAGGTCCCCTTCGGCATCACCATCCGGGAGATCGTCTACGACCTGGCCGGCGGCATGGAGAACCCCGAGTATCCCCTGCGCCTGGTGCAGCTGGGCGGCGCTTCCGGCCGGATCTGCGCCCCCTCTCAGCTGGACACCCCCTACACCTACAAGGGAATGCGGCAGGCCGACCTGACCGCCATCGGCTCCGGCGCGGTACTGGTGGTGGATGAGCGCACCAGCGTCATCGGTTTCCTGCGGATGACTCAGGAGTTCTTCTCCCACGAGAGCTGCGGCCAGTGCACCCCCTGCCGGGAGGGCAACCGCCACATTACCATGCTGCTGGATAAGATCGCCGCCGGCGAGCACACCCAGAAGGATGTGGACACCCTGAAGAAGTTTGCCGACATCATGTCCTGCGCTTCCCTGTGCGGCCTGGGCGAGACGGCTCAATCCGCCCTGCTGTCCGCCATGAAGCGCTTCCCTGAAGTCTTTGCCGTCAAAGAGGAGGTCGCGGTCCGATGAGCAATACGGTACATCTTACCATCAATCACCTGCCGCTGGAGGTGCCCGCCGGCACCCGCATCATCGAGGCGGCCAAGATGCTGAACATCGACATCCCCCATCTGTGCTATCACCCCGACCAGACCATCAAGGCCCACTGCCGGATGTGCATGGTAGAGGTCACCGGCCAGCGCAAGCTGCTGGCCGCCTGCTCCACCGTGGTGTGGGAGGGCATGGAGGTCTTTACCGACACCAAGAAGGTGTACGACGCTCAGGTTGGCGTGCTGGACCTGATCCTGGCCGACCACAAGCAGAACTGCCTGTCCTGCGCCCGCAACGGCAACTGTGAGCTGCAGAAGCTGTGCCGCCGGTTCAACCGCCTGCTGCCCGAGCTGCCCGATATCTCCTCCAACGAGCCTCTGCGTGTCGACAATCCCTCCATCGTGCGGGACCCCTCCAAGTGCGTCAAGTGCGGCCGCTGCGTGAAGGTGTGCGCCGAGGTCCAGGGCTGCGCCGCCCTCACCGCCGCCAACCGCTCCGGCGACTTCAAGATCACCACCGCCTTTGACCTGCCCATGGACCAGACCGACTGCGTCCTGTGCGGCCAGTGCTCCCTGGTGTGCCCCGTGGGCGCCATCGTGGAGGTGGACAACACCAACGACGTGGTCCGCGCCATTCAGGACCCCCGCAAGCACGTTGTGGTCCAGGTGGCTCCCTCCGTCCGCGTGGGCCTGGGCGACGAGTTTGGCCTGGAGCCGGGCGCCATTGTCACCGGCAAGATGGTCACCGCCCTGAAGATGATGGGCTTTGACAAGGTGTTCGACACCAACTTCTCTGCCGACCTGACCATCATGGAGGAAGGCAGCGAGCTGCTCAATCGTATCAAGAACGGCGGCAAACTACCCATGATCACCTCCTGTTCTCCCGGCTGGGTCACCTACATGGAGAAGCACCACCCCGAGCTGTGCGACAACCTGTCCACCGCCAAGAGCCCCCAGGGTATGTTTGGCGCTGTGGTCAAGACCTATTATGCCCAGAAGATGGGCTGGGATCCCCACGACATCGTGTCCGTGTCCGTCATGCCCTGTACCGCCAAGAAGTACGAGGCCTCCCGTCCTGAGCTGGGCCGGGACGGCTACAAGGACGTGGACTATGTCCTCACCACCCGGGAGCTGGCCAAGCTGATCCGCTATGAGGGCCTGGATCTGTCCGTACTGCCCGACAGTGAGTTCGACTCCCCCCTGGGCATTGGCTCCGGCGCCGGCGCCATCTTCGGCGCCACCGGCGGCGTGATGGAGGCCGCTCTGCGTACCGCCTACGAGGTTTACACCGGTCAGACCCTGCCCCGTCTGGAGTTTGAGTCTGTCCGCAACGACGTCAACGCCATCAAGGAGGCCACCATTGATCTCAACGGCACCCCGCTGAAGGTGGCCATCGCCAACGGCCTGAAGAACGCCGAGGAGATCATCCGCCGTGTGGAGAGCGGCGAGGCCGACTACATCTTCATCGAGATCATGGCCTGCCCCGGCGGCTGCATCGGCGGCGGCGGTCAGCCCATCGGCACCAACAACGCCGTCCGGGACGCCCGCATCAAGGCCCTGTACGAGATCGACCGTTCCCTGCCTCTGCGCAAGAGCCACGAGAACCCGGAGATCAAGACCATCTATGAGGAGTTCTTTGGCGCGCCTCTGTCCCACCGCTCTCACGAGCTGCTCCACACCCACTATCACGCCCGTGCCAAGAAGCACGACTTCTCCCATCTGAAATAAGACAAACAGCGGCCGCCCAAAGGGGCGGCCGCTGTTTTTGTGTTTACCTTGTAGGGGCGGCCTTTATGGCCGCCCGCCCATTGTGTCTGTCATAAGGCTTTTGACAAGCCGGCCTTCCCCCCCTCAGGGGGGAAGGCCGGCCCGTAGGGCCGGATGAGGGGGCGGGAGACAAAACCAGTCCCCCTCATCAGTCAGCCTGCGGCTGCCAGCTTCCCCCCTGAGGGGGGAAGCTCAGCTATTCGACACCAAGGCGGAACAGCCCATCACACCTCCCCCCAGTCACGCAAAAAGGCCGGCGCTGACGCGCCGGCCTTTGTCCCGTATGTAAGGAAATTACTTGCCCTGCTGGGTCTTGCGCCACTCGTTCAGAACGGCACAGAACACCAGGGACAGGAAACTCTCCTCTGCATTGGCAGAGCGGGAGGTCAGGGCAATGGGCACCTTGGCGCCCACCACAGCGCCGCAGGTGGTGGCGTGAGCGTGGATGAGCCAGCTCTTCACCAGGATATTGCCAGCGATCAGGTCCTGAGCGATGATGCCGTCGAAGCCGCCGCCGGACCAGGGGCACTCGTAGTTCTTCAGCCGGCAGGCCTCCTTGGAGATGATGAGGTCGTAGGAGATGGGACCCCACAGCTCGCAGTCGGCAAAGGGGTGCTGCTTCTGCTCACTCACCAGGCGCTGGGCCTCGATGGTGTCGGGCATATGGAAGTTGACGTTCTCCACCAGAGCCATCAGGGCCAGCTTGGGATTCTCATAGCCGAAGGCCTTGAGCGCGTCGGCGGTGTTCTTGATGATGGCCTTCTTCTGGGTGGGGTTGGGATTGACAATGATGGTCATATCGGACAGAGCCAGCAGCTTGGGATACTCGGGGATGGAGGCCAGGGACACATGGCTCATAAGCCGCTCGGTCCGCAAGCCGTTTTTCTTGTCCAGCACGGGCATCAGGAAGTCACGGGTGGGCATATTGCCCCGCATGAGGATGTCGCCGTCTCCGCAGTGGATCACATCGATAGCGGCCTGGGTCACATTGTGGCCGGGCGCGGTGTCCACCATGGTGTAAGGCTCCTTGTCCAGGCCCAGCTTCTCCAGCTGCACCATGGTACGAGCCCGGTCGCCCACCAGTACGGGCTGCACAAAGCCCTCCTGCTGAGCCTGGAACAGGCCGCGGAGCATATTTTCGCCGTCAGAGCCGGCCAGGACCACACGCAGGGGGGCATTCAGCTTGGGAACACGCTTGATGATATCGTCGAAATTTTTAATTTCCATGGGATGATCCCTCACCTTTCCATTGATGCCGCGCAGCGGCGTTTGTTCTATTATTATACCGGATAGTTTCGGAGAATACAAGGTATTTCCATAGGAATCGGAACAATCTTTCCCCTTATCGTGGGGCAAATGCTCCTTCGTTCTTCCCTGTTCCCGGGCCGCGCACAAAAAGACTGCCGCGGGAGGATCTCCCGCGGCAGTCCAGATGGTATTGCTTCTTACTTTGTCACGTTCTCGCAGAAGCGCATGAGGATGGTGGCGACCTCAGCGCGGGTGGCGGTGCCGGTGGGATCCAACTTGCCGCCGTCCTTACCGGTGATGAGCTCAGCGCCCACCGCCCAGGTCATGCCGTCGGCCGCCCAGGAGGACACGGTGCCGCCGTCGGAGAAGGTGGTCAGGTCGCCCTTGGCGGTCACATTGCACTTCTTGTACTCGGCATAGCGGTACAGGATGGTGGCCAGCTGCTCCCGGGTCACGGTGTCGTTGGGGGCGAACACGGTGTCGCTGTAACCCTTGACGATGCCCTCGGCAGCCGCCCAGCGGACGGCCTCGGTGTACCACACGCCGCTCTCCACATCGCCGAAGTTCATGGCGTAGTTGGCCACAGGGCTGCCGGCCTGACGCCACAGGATGGTGACGATCATGGCCCGGTTGGTGGTCATGAGGGGGGCGAAGGTGGTGGAGGATGTGCCGTCCATCAGCTTGTTGTCGTAGACGTACTTTACAGCCTCATAGAACCAGTCGTCGGCCTTCACGTCGGTGAAGGGCAGGCCGGTACTCACAGAGCCGTCATCCTTGGTAAAGGAAGCCTCCACAGTAACGGCAGAAGCGGGCATGGTGAAGGTGTACTTGCCGTCGCCCTTGTCGGTGAGCTTGACCTCGCTGCCGTTCTTGTCGGTGACGGTGAGATCATCCAGCTTATAGCCCTCGTCAGGCTTCACGGTCAGGGTGATGGTGAGGCCCCTGGAGGCGCGGGTACGGCTGGCGGTGACGGCGCCGTTGTCGGCCTTGTCCACGGTGATGGCATAGGTAGTGGAGCCGGTGGAAGGAGTGTAGAAGTAGGCGGTGGCAGTAATCGTTCCACCCTTTTCTGCCAGCTTGGTAAGCAGATCATTGGTCAGGGTGGTGTAGGTTCCCTCGATACCCGCAAAGGTCCAGCCACCGAACTCCTGACCGGCGGGAGCGGCAGCGGTGGGCAGCGTATCGCCCACATTGGCGGGGGTGTAAGTGATCTGGCCGATCTCGCTGCCGAAGTTCACAGTGGCAGTACGGCTGTCCGCCATGATCTCAAAGGTGGAAAAACCCTTGTCGTTGGTAAAGGTCAGCGTAGTGCCGGAAACAGTGGTCTTGTGGTAGCCCACAAACGCACCGTCCTTGGTGTGCTTGACGTACAGGTTAGCAGTGGGGAAACCGGTGGGCAGCGTGATGCTGATGGTCATGTTCTGAATGCCGGTCAGTGCCTTTTCGGAGCCCTCCAGCACTACCGCGTTTTTGTCAGCACCCTCCAGATCAATTCCAGCGGCGGTATCAGCCGTGGAGGCCACCACGCGATACATGGGAATGATGTCCAGCGTCAGAACGCCTTCGGTCTTGTCATACGCAGTGGGGGTAATGTCCAGATAGGTCTGGGCGTAGATGGTGATGTTTTTCCCCGCTGTTTCCACAGAGCTGTTTCTCAGTGCAGCCTCGGCATCAGCCTTCTGCTGCTCGGTCACCTGGCCAATGGCCTGGTTTGCGGCGGCAGCCAGCTCACCGCTGGTGGTGACACTCTCAGCGGCGGCCTTAACAGTCTCCCGATCCTCTGCCTTGATCTGATCGCCAATGGTCACATCAGGCGCACCCACAGCGGGTTCCACATCGGTCTCAGCCGCAGCACCCACCATATATGTATAGGCGCTGTTATCGCTGGGCAGAGCAGCGTATCCGTCTGCCACATAGGCGCCGGGATCGCTGGTGAAGTAACCGCCATAGATATCAAGCCGGGGCTTCTCCACACAACTATCCGCGCCAGTTCCGTAACAATAGACGTCCATTTTACCTACGATGGCATCTCCGGTATCGTTGTGAATCACCATAGTGGGGGCCTTATCGGCATAGACGGTGCCCAGCCAGTGCATCAGGTCAATGGCAACCAACTGACTATATGTACCGTCAATGCTGACATGATTCAGCACCATATCACCGTAGTTGGACGAAATGATGTACTGGGTAGCATCGCTTCCGTACAGATCCAGATTCTCCAGTGTTAGATTGCAGTAGTTCTGGATCAGCATGATGGTTTTGGTACTGTCCTCTGCTGCGCGAATGGTACCGTTCTTCAACATAACGGTATTCCCCTTTTCCAGGTGGAACCCCTGAGACTCTGTACCAACAGAACCAACAGCGGGATCCGCGCAGGTATAGGTAAATCCGCCAAAGTCAATGGTCAGGTTTACATCGGTAGCGCCCTTACCATTAAACAGGCCGATACCGCCGCCGGTGGCGTCCCGCAGCAGTTTGACCGTTCCGGTCTTACTTTCAGACGTTACAACGGCTTCCACCGCCTCAGCCAGGGTAGCATAATACTTGCCGTTCACCTCCGCCGCAGCGGGTACTACGGTATAAAGAGCAACGCCATCTTTCATGGACTTTGCTGCAGCGTATCCCTGGGCGCAGAAGTTGGCAACTGGATTTTCGGTCTTGCTGTTTGCAGGGTCAAAATTTTCAAAGGTACCACCGGAAACGATGATCTGTGCATCCGAATTGTCAATCAAATTGAGCAGCCAATATGTGTCGTTCCAACCATCAGATGCGCGGAAGCTGCCCCCATGAATATAGGCGACAGCACTATCCCCCGCCTGAACACAGGTCAGGCCCGCATAATAGGTGCCATTTTCAATGGTCAGCTTTGCAGTATCATAAAGTCGGAACGTATACCCAATGCTATTATGAGTCAGATAATCGTCATCAATCGTAAAGGTTCCGTTGCCCGTAATGACAACATCCGAGGTACCTCTCAAGTCTACGATGGCGTTTTTATTAGATGCAGTACCAGTATAGACAACACTGTAGCCGTTGGTATCCAGTGTAAACTTTTTGTTGTTGACGATAATCTGTTCCTTAACCGCAGCATCGTCCAGCAGCTTAACCGTATCTCCATCCTTTGCAGCAGCAATAGCTTCGGACAGAGTCTGATACTTCTCGCCGCCCACGATCTGAGCGACCGCTACATCGTCCAGGGTACCCACGACCCACTGATCGCCGTGCTGAGCAATGTGATAACCCTCCGGCACATAAGTGGTTACATCACTGGAAAAGCGGCCACCGGTGACGATAACACCGTCCAAATAGCCGGTATTGCCATTCATCGCCGCAATGGCATCCTTTTCACTGGTAAAGCTGCCGCCGTTAATGGTCAGTTTGCCCTGATTGATCTCAGGCTTTCCACCGCCATTCAAAATGCAGTTTCCACGGGAACTGAATGTGCCGCCGTTTACGGCAGCCACATTCCAGTTCAGGAAAGCAGACTGAGAGGTATTGCTGAAGGTTCCGTTGTTGATGGTCAGCATTCCGCCGTCATCATTTTTAATGGTATTCAGTCCTCCAGTAAATGTGCCGCCATTGATGGTCAGCTGAGGATATTGGGCATTGATGCCCTCCATGTATCCACTGGCAGTGTCACCGCTGCCATAATCAAAGTAACCGTTTTCCAGCAGGCTGGAGAACTGCCCGTTTTGTGTGACGCTGACACCGTCGTTTACGGTCATAGAGCCATGGTTTACAAGCACATAGAAGGAATTACCACCGGCGTCCTCTGCGCTTGTACCATTCTCCTTGCTGCGGGTATAATTGCCGCCGTCGAGAATCACAGTGCCTTCATTCCAAATAGCAGCTTTTGCGTGGGTCACATTGTCCACCGTACCCGCACCGGTAACCGTCAGAGATCCACCGTATTTTACAGTGATCGTATGGCCGCTGTCATTGGTGATGGTCTTGCCGTTCAAGTCCAGCGTCACCGAACTGCCCGCAGGCACAACAAAATCGCCGGAAACATTCTCGGTCAGTTTGACGTCGCCTCCGGCATTCAGGGCATTTTGAAACGCCTCAGCCGAATTCACATCAGCCGCCAGTGCTGTTACAGGCAGCAACGACAGGATCATTGCTAACGCAATTACAGCAGACAGCATCTTCCTTTTCATTTGTCTCACACTCCTTATCCATATTGTGCTTTTTGATGCCCGGCCTGCGTCCCGCGCAAGCCTCTTGGGTTTAGTTTAGCCCCTCTCGTTGGTAAAATCAAGTACTCATAGGTAAATGTAGCCATTTCGTAAGAATTGTCCTTACACCTCACCCTATATCATACATTTTCCAACAAAAAACGAGCCAGCTGCAAATTTCTTGCAGCTGGCCCGTCCGGTCAGATCCCTTTATTTTGAGGAATGTCAGGCAGGGAGTCAAAGCCCTTTTGCAGATCCTCGTCGGTGGGAATATAGTCGGTTATCTTCCCGGTGAGGTAGTTCTCGTAGGCGGTCATATCAAAGTAGCCGGTGCCGGTAAGGCCGAAAAGGATGGTCTTGGCCTCGCCGCTCTCCTTGCACCTGAGGGCCTCGTCGATGGCTCCCCGAATGGCGTGGGCGGACTCAGGGGCGGGCAGAATGGTCTCCTGTCTGGCGAAGAGTACCGCCGCCTCAAAAACGCGGGTCTGCTCGTAGGCCACCGCCTCCATATGTCCGTCGTGGTACAGCTTGGAGAGGACGGGGCTCATGCCGTGGTAGCGCAGGCCGCCGGCGTGGTTGGCGGAGGGGATGAAGCCGCAGCCCAGGGTGTACATCCGGGCCAGAGGGGTCACCCTGCCGGTGTCGCAGAAGTCGTAGGCATACTTGCCCCGGGTGAAGGAGGGGCAGGAGGCGGGCTCCACCGCCACGATGCGGGGGTTCTTCACACCCTTCAGCTTGTCGGCCATAAAGGGGGCGATCAGTCCGCCCAGGTTGGAGCCGCCGCCGGCGCAGCCCACCACCACGTCGGGGTACTCCCCCAGCTGCTCCATGGCGATCTTGGACTCCAGACCGATGATGGACTGATGGAGGAGCACCTGGTTGAGCACGCTGCCCAGCACATAGCGCTTCTTACCGCCGCTCTGAAGGGCGGCCTCCACCGCCTCGGAGATGGCGCAGCCCAGGCTGCCGGTGGTGCCCGGATTTTCCTCCAGGATCTTGCGCCCCACCTGGGTGAGGTTGGAGGGGGACGGGGTAACGGCCGCGTCAAACACCCCCATCACCGCCTTGCGGAAGGGCTTCTGCTCGTAGGAGCACTTCACCATAAACACGTCGCAGGTCAGTCCGAAGTAGGAACAGGCCTCGCTGAGAGCGGTGCCCCACTGGCCGGCTCCCGTCTCGGTGGTAACGCCGGTGAGGCCCTGCATCTTGGCGTAGTAGGCCTGAGCCACGGCGGAGTTGAGCTTGTGGGAGCCGGAGGTGTTGTTGCCCTCAAATTTGTAGTAGATTCTGGCCGGGGTGCCCAGGGCCTTCTCCAGGTTGTAGGCCCGGATCAGGGGGGATGGCCGGTACATCTTGTAGACCTCCTGGATCTCCTCTGGGATATCAATAAACTCAGTGGTGCCGTCCAGCTCCTGCTTTGCCAATTCGGTGCAGAAGATGGGGGAGAGATCGTCCACCCCCAGGGGCTGGAGGGTGGCGGGGTGAAGCATGGGATCGGGCTGCTCCGCCATGGCGGAGCGCAGGTTAAACCAACGCTGAGGCATCTGGTCTTCGGTGAGGTACAGGCGGTGAGGGATCTTGGTCATGTTCATGCACTCCTTCAAGTTTGGTTTTGCGGGAGAGGGCATGAGTTTTTTCTGCAAGGCAGGCATGAAAAAACGCCCCCGTCCCAAAGATTCTCTGGGACAAAGGCGTAATAAAAACCTCTGCGGTGCCACCCGGATTGACGCATGGAAACCATGCGCCCGCTCACTTTCGTATGCCTGCCAGCACACGCTCCCCTGATAACGGGTGGAGTCCCCGTCGCGCTACTCGGTCACCCTTTCGCTATGCCCTCAAAAGTCCATTCACCCGGACGCCGCCTGCCGCGATCCCACCACCCGCGACTCTCTGTGAGGCCTTGATACCGGACTACTCCTCTTTCTCATCGGTTTATCAATTTAGTTTGACATAGTATACCGCCCTGTCTGGCCCTTGTCAAGGGGTAATTTTAATTTTTTATTTCTTGCGGTCCAACCGGTCCACTGCTATACTGGAGGCAGAAATGCCGGGATAAGGGAGGATTTTGGGATGAAATCATGCCGTTTTGCCTCTGTCCTGCTCCTTTTAGCGTTGCTGACCGGCTGCGGCGGCCAGCCCGCTCCGGTGGAGGACTCCCCCGCCCCAGCGGGCCAGATCTATCTGTACGGAGAGATCCACGGCAGCACGGAGACCATGCAGTACGAGCTGGAGCGCTGGAAGGAATGCTACGCCCAGGGGATGCGCCATCTGTTTGTGGAGCTGCCCTACTATACTGCCCAGTACCTCAATCTGTGGATGGCGGCGGAGGACGACGCTATTCTGGAGCAGCTCTACCAGGACTGGACAGGTACGCTGATGGAGGACACCTGGGTGCGGGAGTTTTACCAGGCCATCAAGCGGGACTGTCCTGAGACCGTCTTCCACGGCACCGACGTGGGCCATCAATACGCCACCACCGGCTCCCGCTACCGGGACTACCTGGAGGAGCAGGGGCTGACGGACAGCGAGGACTACCACCTAACCCAGGAGGCCATCGTGCAGGGCCAGACCTACTATACCGGCGCCTCGGACACTTATCGGGAGAACACCATGACCGATAATTTTGTCCAGACCTTTGACGCCCTGGGCGGCGAAGCTGTCATGGGGATCTACGGCGCGGCCCATGCGGACCCGGACGGGCTGGAGCACAGCAGCGGCGGCGTTCCCTCCATGGCCGGACAGCTGTGGGAGATCTATGGGGATGCCCTCCATACCGAAGATCTCTCCCGGATCGCCCTGGACAAGGAGCCCCTGTCGGTAGACACCATCACCGTGGCGGGCAAGGCCTATGAGGCCTCCTATTTCGGAGCGGCGGACATCTCCGCCTGGAGCGACCGCTGGCAGTCCCGGGCCTTCTGGCGTTTGGAGGACGCCTATCCGGACTTCAAAGACTGCCCCACCGCAAACAACGTGCTGCCCTATAACAACTACCCCACCTGGGTGGAGGAGGGCGACGTATTTGTTATCGACTATACCAGTCCGGACGGGCAGGTCACCCGGGAATACCACCGGGCCGACGGGACCCGGTGGCAGGGCCTCCCCGTCACCACTCAGTTTATACCGGAATAATGAAAGAGAGGGCCGCCCCGGCAGGGGCGCCCCTCTCTCAGTCTGTCGAAAAAGGCGGAACTGATGCAAGAGAGAAATCAGTTCTTGCACCGAAGAAAAGCCCTCGGCAGAGTTTTGCCGCCCGCAGGCGGCAAAACAGAGTCAGAATCTGTTTTTTCCAAGGACATGAGCCTTGGAAAAAACACTTCTCAGCCCGCAAGCGTGCGC
>NZ_JBBHLB010000028.1:0-20333 GCF_037572415.1 Flavonifractor porci | reverse complement strand
TTCACCTCATTGCCGTTCTTGTCGGTAACGGTGATGGTATCCAGCTTGTAGCCCTCGTCAGGCTTCACAGTCAGGGTAATGGTGAGACCCTTGGAGGCGCGGGTACGGCTGGAGGTCACAGTACCGTTGTCCGCCTTCTCCACGGTGATGGCGTAGGAAGTCGTGCCAGTGGAGCCGCCGGTGGAGGTATCGATGTCCATCCGCTCATCAGAGAGCATCTTGGAATAGATGGTATTGGTTACATAGCGGTAGTCATCCTGCTGATGGGCACGGTTGACAATAGAGTTGGCAAAGACTGTAAGGTCCATGTCACCACGCTGAATGGCAAACGCCTCGGGATAGCCGTCAATGGGGATATTCTCATCATTCAGGCAGCAGCCGGCGATGAAAGCGTCTTTGTCGGCGGCCTGAATCAGCACCTTGGCTCCCTCAGGCAGCTTGGTGATAACGCCGCAGTTATAGGTGTAAGTAACGAAGTCGCCCTCGCTTGCATAACTGGCGGTGGTCAGGCTGTCGGTGGGATAGGTAACGGTGTGCAGAGCCTCCATACCCAGGGTGTCATACTCCAGATCGGTGACCAGGCTGCTCTTGATGAAGTTCAGAGGCGTACTTCCGGTGGCGATATAAGGCGTGCCGTTCTTGACTTTTTCCACAGCCGCCGCACCGGTCTCACCCTGATTGAGGGCCACCGAGCCCACGATCACGTCGGCCTTGGCCGGATCATCGGTGATCTGGAAGCCCAGCTGCTTGGCATAGGCCATCACGTCCTGGGCGGAAGTACCGTTGCCATATACGTTTTTGTAATCCTTAAAGCCGTAGCCCTGAGAGAACCAGTTGGCGTAGTAGCCTTCGGTGATCTTGCCGCTGCTAAACAGATCGTAGCGGCCGGTGAGGAACAGGGTGGGCTGTTCGATCTCATAAGCCACAGGCATGGTGGAGACGCCGGTGGCGGTCAGCGCAAACTGGTCCCGAATGCCCACATAGTCGTTATAGTCCACCACAAAATCGCCCACATAGTCACCCTCGGTGATGAGGCCCACGGGGATATCCTTGGCCAGCATAGCGTTGACGGCCCGGACCGCCTCGTTGCCGCTGTTGGAGATCACAACGATTTGGTCGGACACACCCGCAAATGCGGAAGCAGGCGTAATTGTGGTAATGCCGCTCAGATGGTCCTTAAAGGCGCCCACCTTGGTCACAGGCACGCAGTCAAAGCCCCGCATCTCGGGGAAGTTGGACACGGACTCGGAATAAAGCTCGGGGAAACCGGAGGCCGATGCGTCCGCGCCCCGCCACAGCACGGCATTGGCATAGTTGCGCTTGGCCTGATGCATATCCACCACCAGGGACCCGGCTTTGTAGGTCACGCCGTCCACCGTTACATCCTTGGTGAGCTTGGAGAGCTTCACGCCGTTGTCCAGCAGGAACTGACCCATTTCATAGGCATCGGCCACATCCCGCTGAGAAGCGCCGTCCACAGGAATCACATAGTATTCGGGGAAGTAATTATTGTTCTCCGCATAAGGTACGCGCCAGGTATCCGCTTTCAGCGCCTGGTTGCTGATGTCCACATACCAGGACTGCATATCGGCCCGGTGGTCCTCATTTTCGATGCCCCGGCGGAAGAACTCCAGCTGGTTGAGGTAGATATCCTTCTTGTTGTCCTTCACATAGTTCAGCAGGCCGTACATACCGCTGACAAACAGCTGGGTGGAGGCCTGGTTGGCGCCGGGCGTCTCAATGGTATAGCCCAGGGAACCGCAGTTGAGCATGGCATAGCTGGGACCGTAGTTAGTGCACAGGTCGTCCCAGGCGGACCACTTCATGGTTTTCGGGTCATAGTCGTCCCGCAGGGGGGTGTAATAGGTGCGGAATTTTACATCAAAATTATACTGCTCATCTGTAGTGGCCAAGGCCGACATACCAAAGGCCTCGGCGCCCAGCATAAAGTTCTTGACCAGCAGGTCATACTCCAGGTTGGGCTCATGAGGAGGCGTGCAGGGCTCCACCAGGAACTCAGACATATAGCCATGCAGCTCGGCAAAGACCACAGGGTTCCACTCGTTGATCATCTTGGCCAGGCCGCGGGTCTCGCTCTGGGTCTGGTTGGATGCGTCACGGTTCAGGTCAAAGCCGTTGGAGTTGCGGCGGGTGTTGTAGGTACGGCCGTCGGGGTTCTCGTTGGGGCAGACCACCAAAATCAGGTTGTCCAGCAGCTCGTCCACCGAGTAGGTAATATCCCCGCTGATGTTATAGTACTCGCCGGCGCCATGGATCACATCGTTCTCCCCGGAGCCTCCGGGCAGCAGCTTGCGGGAACCCAGACCGGTAATGCCCAGCTTCACTACATCGGGGGCAAACAGACTCATATCCACTTGCTCACCGCTCTTCAGGCCGGTGAGGGTGTTGTAGGTGATGGTGTCCTCGGTGGCCAGCTCCCACAGCAGGTCCATCTGGGCATCCACACCGGGCATCTCATCGGAGTGGACGTTGTTGATCATAAAGGGTACCCGGTAATCTGTCAGGGTGCCCTCCTCGATCTGTTTCCGGACAGAAGCCGGGTCCGTGATGGCCGCCTGGTTTACCTTCTTGAACGCCTCTACGGAGGCGGCGCTGTCGGACAGCGTCACATAGACCTGGTCGTAACCGGCCTCGCTGGTACCGAAGGTGGTGATCTCAAAGTAGCGGCCCTTTTCCCGCGCCGCGGCCTGGATCTCCTTCAGCTCTTCCATGATGTCGGCATAGCGGCGGTAACTCTCATAGATGTTAAATTTGACAGGTTTATCCAGAGTAGCTACCACTTGATCCCCGTCCTTGACAGAGAAGGTATATGCACCGATAAAGCTGCCGTATACGTTGCGGTAGCTGTCGGAATTGCGCAGCAGGCCGTTTCCACCCACACCGTTCTTATTGTAGAAGAAGGGAGCAGCCGTGTGGAAGGTCAGGTTGATGGTGGCGCTGCCGTCGCCGTCGGTCACCTTGACCTCATCCAGCTGGAAATAGGATGTGCCGTCAGTGCCATTGGAGCCCCAGGTCTTCCAGTTGTTCAGCTGGTCGCCGGTGTACACATAGGGATAGAGCGCACTGTCCTGCTCACTGCCCTCCCGGGTAAGCCACCAGGTCAGGCTCTTGGCCCACTGGGTCCACTCCGTCTCCGTCCACTTGGCAGTCTTATCCGTATCCTGCACAGTGAGGGAGGCATGGAAGACCATGTTATTCTGGTCCATAATCAGATCTGTGTTGTCCAGTGTCAACTCGCCGCCTGCAAATACCTCCTGGGCATTGGCCAGAGCCTTCCGCTCCAGTTCCGCGATGGCAGCCACATAAGAGGTCGTCTCTGCGGGAGCAACCGCAAAGTATTTCTCGCAGCTCTTGACCGCGTCCTGATACCACTTGCCCCAGGCGGAGAGGACTTCCACTTCCTGGGCGTAGGCTTTATCCACATCGCTATTGGTGGTCTCAGCCCAGATCTTATGGGCGGCGGTGTTGTGCTGAGCTTCGCTGGCAAAGCGGGCGTCCGCCGCATCCACCAAGATCTGCATCATATCGTCGGCATACCGGGTGGGATTGGCGGCAAAGTAACCGGCAGCCAGAGAGGTGATGCCCACGCTCTCCATCTCGTCGGCGCTGGCCATGTACAGGGTGTCCACGGTGGTGTGGTACACATAGTCGGTGAAGTGCCAGGTCAGCACGGCGGGCACACCACGCTGCAGGAACTTGGTGTGGTCGCTGCCGCCCTCATAGGGGCACACATCCACTTCAAAGTCATAGCCCAGGGTACTCTTCACCGCGGTGCGGGTGGACTGGGCGGAGGCCATGTACAGATCGTTGATGAAAATACCGCCCAGATCAACAGGGCCAGGGCTGCCAGCGCCCCACAGGGTATGGGAGTCGGGCAGGCGGACAAAGTTGCCGCTGCTGTCGCTGCGGTCCTCATCGTAGTACAGGGGGGCCTCGGGGATGTTGTCCAGGGTGTAGTTATAGTAGGCGGCAGGATCGGGAGCCTTCTCGATGCGCATGGGGCCGCCGGTCTTGGCCGGGTCCTCGCCCACCATGTCCAGGTCGATGCAGCAGATAATGTTCTCGATGTCCTCGGTGTGAGCGTCCAGGTACAGGCTGGAGAAGGACATCTCGTCGCCCCACATAAAGACGATGGTGCGCTGGGGACGGGGAATGACGCCGGCGTCGATGAGCTTCTTCATCTTCACAGCCAGCTCCAGGTTCAGGGCCACACCGGTGGCGTTGTCGTCGCAGCCGGGCTCCTGCACGTGGGCGGCCAGGACCACCCGCTCCTTCTGCAGCTCGGGATCGGAACCCTTGATCTCCGCGATGGCGGTGAGCTGGCCCTGGGCGGCGGGGATATCGGGATCGCTCATGCCGTACATCTCACCCACGGAAGCCACGTTCATCTCCACAGTATAGCCATCATTCAACATGGTACGCAGTGCATTGTACTGGTCGGGAGAGATATTCCACTCCACGATGGGCTTACCAGCCTGCATAGCAGCCTGATTCGCGGTGGAACCGGCGCCGCCGGCAAAGCGGGCGGAGTTGGTGTACCACTCGTTCTTGCCGTCGTACCACTGCTCGTACCAGTTCTTCATCTCGCCTTCCGGACCAAACCAGTTGTCCTCCTCGACGGGGTTGCTGTAGTTGTCCAGAGAGGCGGTAGTCATCACGGAGATGGCGCCCACTTCCTGAGCAAAGGTGAAGTTGCGGCTGTTGGAGGAGTCGCACAGCAGCACCTTGCCGGCCAGCACGCTCTTGTCGCCGTCGTAGTTGCTCACGTTGCCCACATACACCACTTCGCCGGTCTGGCCCTTGGCCAGCTCGCTAACGTTGCCCGGATCTTTCCGGATGGCGGCCAGCTCGTCGGCGGTGACGTTGAAGCTGGTGTTGGTGGCCAGGTGGGCACGCTCATTCAGGTGAGCCTCCTCGCCCCGGGCGGCACCGGGCAGCTTCCCCTCGGGGAATACCTTGGTGCGGTTGCCGGAGCCGTCCTTCTGGTTGATCCAGCCGGACATGGCCTTGATAAAGCCGTCATCGTCGCCCACGGTGGCGTTCAGGCCGTATTTCTCAATGTAGTGAGCCTGATAGACATCACTGGTGGGGTCATAGGAGAAGGACTCCACATCCACGACCTCCTTCAGGCCGTAGATCTTGCCCTCGGTAATCTCCTGACCGTCCTTCTTAATGGAGGTGATCTCCATTCGGGCATACTCAGGCGCCCACACCAGAGAGGAGGACTTATCATGCTGGACCCAGAATTGGTCGCCGTTGCTATAGTCGTGGGTCCAGTCGGTAAATCCGTCTCCGGTGTAGGAGTCCTTCATGTCTTTATAACCGGCGGCAATGATGGTGTCGCCGATAAAGTCGTTGATCACATAATTCTGCCAGGGGCCGCCGGTGGTACGCCACCCCAGGAACACGGTTCCCAGGTAATCAAAGGCGGACTCGCCGTCGACACCGTTTTCGCCGCTCAAAAGCTCAACGATAGCATCCAGATCTTCAGGGTAGGTTTGGGTAGGTTCTTTGGCCGACGCGGGCATGATCATCAGGGAGAGAAGCATGGAAAATGCCAACAGCAGTGACAAAACTGAGCGGGAGCGTTTCTGACGTTGTCGCATTTATGGTTCCTCCTTATTCAATTACTTGTCTTTTTGCGCGCGGGCACGATACCGCACATAAAATCTACCCCTATCCTCCTTCCTCTTTAAAAGATCCGGTACCGTTTGAAAGCACTGCTCCACGTGGATCTGTCATCTTATATCACGCGCCAGTTCTTCCAGATATATTTAAAGTATACTATGGGTTTCAGAATACTACAATACGGACAAACTACCCAAAGTTAAGTCCGTCTAAATTGTGCATAACATCGAATAGCTTGCTTTTTTCTATATTTGGAAGCAGCAATCTCTTTTTATGTTATTCTGCAAAACCATGCAATTCCTGCTTTCATTTTTCAGACTTCATGCACTCCTCCAAACGCCTATGGCGGACAAACAAAAAAGACTTGAAACCGAAGTTTCAAGTCTTTTTGGTGGAGATAAGCGGGATCGAACCGCTGACCTCTTGAATGCCATTCAAGCGCTCTCCCAGCTGAGCTATACCCCCATATTCACTTTGTCCTGGTCGGGCCGACCGAACGAATTGTATTTTAGCACGTGTCCCCCGCTCTGTCAACTCTTTTTTTCATTTTTCTCAAATTTTTTAGTGCAGGGTCCTGTCAGCCGGACCAGTAGGGATCCTGAGATATTTTCCCGGTTGGATCATACAGAATGTGTCTTTTCGCTCCGCCCGGATGGCATTTGAGCACTGGTGGAAAAAGGGGCAGTCTGTCCAACCATAAAAACCCGGGCGCGCCATGACGGCGCGCCCGGATTTTCTTTTATTCTTCTGTTGTCTTGTCCTCAGAGGACTGATCCGCCTGGGACGGGGCGGAGGGCTCCTCCTGGCCGCCCCACAGGGGAATGGACTGGGGGTTCTCCTCCAGCTTGTTCTTCTCCTGCTCCCGCTTCTCGGCCTCGGCATACTGGTCGGCCAGAGCGGGGTCCCGCCCTTCCAAAATGGCTACCATCTCGGCGCCGGTAATGGTCTCCTTTTCCAGCAGGTAGGCCACCACCTTATCCATGTCCTCCCGGCTCTCGGAGAGGATCTCGGTGGCCTTCTTGTAGCAGGAGTCGATGATGCTGCGCACCGCCTGATCCATGGCCGCGGCGGTATCGTCGGCGCAGTCCAGGCCGTAGCCGCCGTCCAGATACTGGTTGCGGCGGGAGGCCAGGGCCATCATGCCGAACTCCTCGCTCATACCGAACATGGCCACCATATTGCGGGCGATGCTGGTGGCATCCTGGATATCCTGAGCGGCGCCGTTGGTCATGGTGTGCATCACCAGCTCCTCCGCCACACGGCCGCCCATGGAGACGCAGATCTGGGCCAGCAGCTCGTCCTTGGTGTGGAGGTTCTTGTCCTCCTCCGGCAGGTGGAGGGTGTAACCCAGGGCGCCCTGGGTGTGGGGAACGATGGTGATCTTGCTCACCGGCTCGGCGTGCTTCTGCCGGTAGGCCACCATGGCATGGCCCACCTCGTGGTAGGCCACCAGCTTCTTCTCAAACTCGCTGAGGACGCTGCCCTTCTTCTCCGCGCCGGCAATGACCAGCTCGAAGGCGGTGAGCAGGTCCTGCTGGTTGACCGCCTTGCGGCCCAGACGGACCGCCCGGAGGGCAGCCTCGTTGACCAGGTTGGCCAGGTCCGCGCCCACGGCGCCGGCGGTGGCCAGAGCCACCTTCTTCAGGTCCACGTCCTCCGCCAGCTTGATCTTGCGGGTATGGACCTGGAGGGTAGCCAGACGGCCGGCCAGATTGGGCCGGTCCACGGTAATGCGCCGGTCAAAACGGCCGGGCCGCAGCAGGGCCTGGTCCAGCACCTCGGGTCGGTTGGTGGCGGCCAGCAGGATGACGCCCTTGGTGGGGTCGAAGCCGTCCATCTCGGCCAGCAGCTGGTTCAGGGTCTGCTCCCGCTCGTCATTGCCGCCCATGCGGTTGTCGCGGGATTTACCGATGGTGTCGATCTCATCAATGAACACGATACAGGGGGCCATCTTGTTGGCCTCCTTAAACAGGTCGCGGACACGGGCGGCGCCCATACCCACGAACATCTCCACAAAGTCGGAACCGGAGATGGAGAAGAAGGGCACGTTGGCCTCTCCGGCCACGGCCTTGGCCAGCAGGGTCTTACCGGTACCGGGAGGGCCCACCAGCAGAGCGCCCTTGGGCAGCTTGGCGCCGATCTCGGTATACTTCTGGGGATTGTGGAGGAAATCGATGATCTCCACCAGGGACTCCTTGGCCTCGTCCTGACCGGCCACATCCTTGAAGGTAACGCCGGTCTTTTTCTCCACATAAACCTTGGCGTTGGACTTGCCCAGGTTGCCCAGACCGCCGCCCATCTTGCCCGCCATGTTGCGGAACAGAAAGGAAAACAGGAACACCATCACCACCATGGGCAGCACCCAGGAGATGAGCATGGAGACGATGGGGTTAAGCTCCTCCACATACTCGGGGCCGAATCTGGTGACGCCGTGCTCCTCCAGCAGATCAATCAGCCCATCATCCCGCACCCCCGCCTGGGTAATGGGCGCGCAGAAATATGTGGTCTTGTTCTTGTCCCACTGGGAGGGGGGCGGCACAATGGTCTCCTCCTGCTCCCCGGTGAGTCCGGCGGCGGTGGCGGTCTTGGTGATCTTGCCGTTGGCGTCCACCGACACGCCGTCTTTTAAATAGATGGTATATTTATGGGAGTCCATCAGCACCCCGGCCACACAGTCCTCCTTGACCAGCTCCCGAAACACGCCGTAGCTGATCTCCACTGAGTTGGCCTGGCGGAACAGAGAGGTGGCGTAATTGACCAGCACCGTCAGCACCAGGGCCCACAGGATAATGGACACAATGGCGGTGATATTGCGCTTGTTATTGCCTCCGCCCTTTCCGCGGTTGTTGTTTTGGTGATCGAAATTCAAGAAGACGCCTCCTTGCGTACATTCATTCCAACCGGAAAGTAATTATAGTTATAGCACACGCCCCCTCAAAAAACAAGAAAGGGAAAGCCGAAAGCTGTAAACTTTCTATGAAAGCGGCCGGGTCCAAAGGGGCAATTTTTATCTTTTTCTGCGGCGGGTCTTGTGGTATACTGGTAGCGATCAACAAGAAAGGCGGAACCAATTATGAAGGAGCGCAGACCGGCCCCTCAGGCCGAGGCAGACGGCATCATCGAGGGGCGCAACGCCGTCACTGAGGCCCTGCGGGCGGGCACGCCCATTGACAAGATTTTTCTGGCCCGGGGAGAGACCGACTCTGCCCTCGCCCACATTGCCGCCGCCGCCCGGGACAAGGGCATCGTGGTGGTGGAGTGCGACCGGAAAAAGCTGGACTTTATGAGCCGCACCCACTCCCACCAGGGGGTCATCGCCCAGGCCGCGGTGCGGGAATACGCCAGCGTGGACGATATTTTAAACGCCGCCCGGGAGAAGGGGGAACCCCCTCTCATCGTGGTGTGCGACGAGCTTTCCGACCCCCATAACCTGGGTGCGGTGATCCGCACCGCCGAGTGTGCCGGAGCCCACGGCGTCATTATCCCCAAGCGCCGCTCGGCGGGCCTGACGGCGGTGGTGGCCAAGACCTCCGCCGGCGCGGTGAGCCACATTCCCGTGGCCCGGGTGCCCAACCTGCCCGCCCTGCTCAAAGAGCTGAAGGATGAGGGCGTGTGGGTGTTCGGCACCGCCGCCGACGGGGACCGGCTGCTCTATGACGCCGACCTGAAGGGCCCCGCCGCCATCGTCATCGGCAGCGAGGGGGACGGCATGGGCCGTCTGGTGTCCGAGACCTGCGATTTCCTGGTCCGCATCCCCATGAATGGCAAGCTCAACTCCCTCAACGCCAGCGCCGCCGCCGCCATCCTGCTGTACGAGGCCGTGCGGCAGCGGATGGGCTGACAACCACTGAACTGTAAAAAAGGAGCACGTTCCCATGGCAAAAGACCGGGATGACGAATTGAATCAGGATCTGCCCGGCGGGGACGAGTTCTCCCTGGAATCCATTCTGGCGGAATTTGGCGGCGGGCAGAAAAAGAAAAAGCCAGACGAGGAGGATACCATTCCCTTCCCCGTGGTGCCCAAAAGCCAGCGTCCCTCCTCCCCCTCCAAAAAGCCGGGGCGGGTGCTCACCTTCCCCGACGGCGGTCAGGAGCAGGTACAGAAGGAGTCCCGCGCCGCCGCCACACGGCCGCCGCCGGTGGAGAAGGCCGCCCCGCCCAAGCCGGAGTCCACCCCACAGAAACCGTCCAAAGCCCCTCCGGCGGAGGACAATGTGCTGGACTTTCCAGAGGAGGCCGCCGGACCGGAGGAAAGCGCCCTGACTCAGGGTATCAACCGCCTGCTGAAAAAGGCGGACGACTATGCTGAGCATATGTTTGAAGAGGAGGGCGTAGAGGACGACACAGCGGTACGCCGGGCGGAGGAATTTATCCCCGGCACCGACGAGGAGGAGGAGCCCTCCTCCCGCCGCCGGGAGCGCAAGCCCCGGAGGGAGCCGCCCCCCGCCCCCGATCTGCCCCCGGCGGATCTGGCCAAACGGTACGGCAAGGGCCTCAAGGGACTGCGGCTGCGGTCCACCCTGGTCCTCCTGCTCTTCCTGCCCGCCCTCTATCTGACTCTGGAGGTTTTTCCCCATCCCCAGGCCCTTACACCGGAACTGCGGGTGCTGGCCCTGGCCGGGGTCCAGGTGCTGGCCATGCTGCTGGGGCTGGATGTCCTTTTCCGGGGCCTGTTCGGCCTGCTGCGGCTGGAGTTTGGCATGGACACTCTGCTGCTCTTCGCCTCCGCCGCCACCCTGGCCGACGCCCTTACCATGTTCAAGCTGGACCCCCGGGAGGGCCAGATGCCCTACTGCGCCGCCATTGTGCTGGGCATCTCCCTGCTGCTGCGGGGCACCTACCGAAAGCGGCGGGGCCTGCGGCTGGCCTGTAAGACGGCGGCTGCCGCCTCCCACCCCTATCTGGTCACCCTGGATGAGGGCAAGTGGAACGGCCGGGACACCTACGCCAAGTGGTCTGGAGATGCGGTGGGCTTTGGCCGGCAGATGCAGGCCAGCGACGGCGCTCAGCGCATCTTCCGGCGGATCTGCCCCCTGCTGTTTATCGCCAGCCTGCTGCTGAGCATTGTGGCCTCCATCGGCCGGGGCGCACCGGAGCGGCTGCTGTGGTGCCTGTCCGCCACCCTCACCGCCTCGGCCTCCCTGTCGGGGGCTCTGTGCTTTGGGCAGCCCTGGCTCACCCTGTGTCAGCGGCTGAGCAAATCGGGGGCCGCCATCGCCGGTTGGGACGGCGTCACCGCCACCGGCGGCAGCGGCATCCTGGTCACCGACTTCGACCTGTTCCCCCCGGGATGCGTCTCCCTCAACGGCATCAAGATCTTCGGCGACTTCCCGGCGGAAAAGGTGGTGGCCGACACCGCCACCCTCATCCGGGAATCGGGCTGCGGCCTGGACAAGCCCTTCCACGACCTGCTCCGCTCACAGGGGGCCATTTACCGCAGGGTATCCAACTTCTTCTGTTATGAAGGCGGCCTGTCCGGTGTCATCCGCAATGAGCAGGTGCTGGTTGGCTCCGCCGACTTCATGCGGCTGATGGAGATCGCCCTGCCCCCAGGCCTTCATGTGAAGAACGCCGTGTTCTGCGCCATTGACGGGGAGCTGGCGGGCATTTTCGCCCTCAACTACACCCTCCACGGCACGGTGGACCCGGCTCTCACCAGTCTGATCCGCAACCGGGTGTCCCCGGTGATGGCCACCCGGGACTTCAACCTGATCCCCGCCATGCTCCGCCAGCGGTTCAAGCTGCCGGTGGACCGGATGGAGTACCCTTCTGTGGAGCGGCGGATGGAGCTGTCCGACGAGGACCAGCTCCACAGCGACATCCTCACCGCCGTCCTCTGCCGGGAGGGCATCAGGCCCTATTCCGAGGCGGTGGTGGGCGCCGCCCGGCTCCGCCGGGCCGTCCGCACCTCAGCGGTGCTGGCCAGCCTGGGGGCGGTGGTGGGCCTGATTCTGGCCTTCTACCTCACCTTTGTGGGGGCCTACGCCTCCCTGTCGGCCTCCAACCTGCTGGTGTTCCTCATCATGTGGCTGGTGCCTACCCCCCTGATCTCGGGGATGGTCAATAAATATTAAGTCAAAAAGATCCCCTGCCAGCAGGCAGGGGATCTTTTTGACTATTGGGCTGCAGGGGCCGATGCCCACATCGGCCCGCCGGGTACGTCCGGGGTCATGCGGCGACCGTAAAGGTCGCCCCTACAGGCAGCGCGTCCGGTCAATATCCTCCGTCGATGACCACCCAGGGGGAGTCCTTATCCTCCCGCTGGAGGATGAACTGATAGTCGGTGTAGGTGGTGTTGGGGTCCAGCACCGGCTGGTTGCCGTCGGTGGTAAAGCTTACAAAGAGGACGATCACATTGTTGATCCGCTCCGGGTCATCGGTGTGGAGATAGTCCGCCGCCACCGCATAGGACTGCTGGGGATCATAGTACGAACTTTCCAGGGTACACCCCGCCATCCCGGTCTCAAAGCGCTGTACCACCGTCTTATAGGCCTGGTCATACTCCTCCATGGAGTAACTGTGGAAGGGCGGCGGATTTTTCAGAGCCAGCCAATCCTGGCAGGCGCTGTACATGATCTCATAGGGGCTGGGGGCGTCGTAGTCGTAGGCATAGGCATACCAGCTGGTCTCCCCGTCCCGGGCGATGCCTACCAGTCCGCCCTCCTCCAGGAAGATCAGGCTGTCGCCGTTTTGGTCGGTGCAGGTCACCGCCTTGCCGTTGAGGGCGGCGGGGGCCTGAGCCTTCACCCACACCCGCACCCACAGCTGGATGCTGCTGTCGATGACGCCGTAGGTCTCCACATCCGTCTCCTGTCCGTTTTTATAGGTCAGGGTCCGGGCGGGGCTGCTGCCGGCCATGATGGATTCCATCTCCCGGCCATAGATGTTCCAGGCCGGGTCCCCCTCCACCAGCTCCACATGGCCGGCACCCACGTTGTAGCCCTGCTCGTTCAGCCATTCCTTGGCGGCGGAGAGGGGGTCCAGGAGACCGTTTGTATGGCCCCCGTCCGCCTGCTGCTGGAGCTGGGTGTAGTAGTCCGCCGCCGTGGTGCCGGTGTCCCGGGGGAGCACCAGATAGCGGGTACCGTAGTTGTTGTCCACCCAGCCCTCCACGCACCAGATGCCGCCCTTCCCCTGTTTGATGGGCTGGGAGAGAAGCAGGGTGATGGACTCGCCCCAGTTTTCCGTGCGGAAGTAGACGTAGCGGTGATCGCTCTCCCACACATAGCCGTCGTGGAAGTACATACTGTCGTCGTAGGCCTCCAGGCCGTTGCGGGCACAGAAGTCGGGGCGCACCTCCTGGGGCAGGCGCTTATTCAGGTTCATCCACTCCGCCTCCTCCGCCTGCATCACCGCTTCGTCCTGGGAATTGCTGTAGAAGCGCACATCGCTGGCCGTCAGCCACACATAGTACCAGCCGTCCCGATAGCCAAAGGGCGTCACCCCGCTGCCGTCGGAGATGAGGTACTGTTCATAGGTGGCCTGATCCCACCGGACCAGGGTAAAGAGCCACCCCATGTCGGTGTCGCCGCCACCCGCCGCCTCATAGCTGCGCTTTTCCCACACGCAGACCAGGAAGTCCTCTCCCTCCTCGGGCAGCTCCACCAGCAGCTTGCTGTCCAGGTCGCTGGGAATAGCCAGCTGGAGGTCGTAGTCCAGGTCGTACAGCACCGGGTCCTCCAGCAGAGCGCTCAGGTCGGGGGTGGGCTCCGGGCTGGAGCTGGGGGCCGCCCCGCTGATGGCGGCGCAGCCGGTCAAAGCAATGGCCAGAGCCAGGGTGGCCGCCAGGGCGGCGGGCCCCTGCCGCTTTCCTTTCATAATGGACACCAGCCTTTCTTTCAGTCGTGCCTTTTCCTCGCACAGGGTGGTGGCCAGTACCCCCATGCCTCTGGGGGGCCGGGCGGCCAGAGTCAGCAGGGTCTCGGCGTAGTGCTTCCGGGCTGCACCGTCCATGGCCCGGGTCACCGCCTCGTCACAGGAGAGCTCGCAGGAGCGGGAGATCTCCCGCCGCACCACCACCATCAGGGGATTGAACCAGTGGAGGCTGGTCACCGCCGCCGCCAGCCATTTGTAGAGCAGATCGTGCCGCCGGGCATGGGTCAGCTCATGGGACAGGATATCCGCCAGACGGCCGTTTTCCACCCCCACAGGCAGCACAATGGCAGGATGTACCGCCCCCAACAGCATGGGGGTGTGGACATACGGGCATTCCAGCAAGGCCACCCGCCTGCCGGGAGCCAGCCCGGCCAGCACATTCCGGGCCGCTTGACCGGCGGGGCGGGCAGAGGAACGCACCAGAGCGGCAAAGCGCCGGTAGCCCCACACATACCGCCCCAGCCACAGGGCCGCCCCCACGGCCCACAGGCCAAACCACAGTTCAGGGGCGGTGAGCATTTCCTTCCAGTCTGCCGCCGGAGCGGCAGGCTGCTCCGGTGTGCCGGGATTTTCAGGGGCGGCGGGGCCTGTGGGTTCCCCGGTCTGGCCCTGGATCGGGAGCGGGTCAGTCTGACCGTTGAGGGAGACCTCCGTCTGGGTGTGGGCCTGGTAGGTCCCCTGCTCCGGCAGGGCGGGCAGCGGAAGGGTCACTCCCACCGGCAAAACAAGCCGCACCAGCACCAACAGCCACAGATAGTAGGCCGCCGCCTTGCTTTTGATGAGGGGCCGGACCAACAACAGCAGCCCGGTGAGCAGCGAACCCAGCACGCTCAGCTTTAGCAGGGTATACAGAAAGGATGTCATAGAAAGCACCCCTTTTCTCAGCGTTTCAGGAAGTAGTCCACAGGGCAGGTCTCATGGGTAAAATACCAAAAATCCGCGCCGTTCTCCGCCCCGGCGCCGCTGATCCGCAGGGTATAGCTCTGCTCCGCCTCCGGCAGTTCAAAGACCACCATCTGGTAGGAGGACAGCCCCGCCTTCCAGATTACAGAATTGCCGTCGGCGTCATACAGGGCCACATGGACACCGGGCAAACTACTGGGGAGGTTTCCCTCCACCCCGAAGGCCACATAGTTGGCCTCTTCCGGAAAAATGGAGCCACCCACCGTCACACCACCCTGACCGCTGCCGTCTGCCTTGGGGGCAAAGACATATCCAAGCCAGCTCTCCTCCGGCTCCAGCGACAGATCACTGGCCGCCCCATTCAGCAAATGGGAGAGCTGGGCCATCTGTTCCCGGTCCAGCTCCAGGGTCCAGCCCTGCACCTGGTCGGTGGTCTGGAACCGCTCCACCAGATTCCCAGTCCCGGCGGCTGCCGCTCCATTCACCACCGCACAGCCCATCAGCGCAACGGACAGCAGCACCGTCACCGCCAAAGCGGCAGGTCCCTGTTTCTTTCCCATCATAATCAGCACCAGCCTTTCTTTCATCTGTTCCTTTTTCTCGCACAGGGTCGTAGCCAGCACCCCCATACCTCTGGGGGGCCGGGCGGCCAGAGTCAGCAGAGTCTCGGCGTAGTGCTTTCGGGCGGGGCCGTCCATGAACCGGGTCACCGCCTCGTCACAGGAGAGTTCACAGGCCCGGGAGATTTCCCGCCGCACCACCACCATCAAAGGATTGAACCAGTGGAGGCTGCTCACCGCCGCCGCCAGCCATTTATAGAGCAGATCGTGCCGCCGGGCATGGGTCAGCTCGTGGGCCAGAATATCCGTCAGGCGGTGGGCCTCCACACCCAGGGGCAGCACAATGGCGGGATGGATCGCCCCCAGCAGCATGGGGGTGTGGACATACGGGCATTCCAGCAAGGCCACCCGCCTGCCAGGAGCCAGCCCGGCCAGCACATTCCGGGCCGCTTGACCGGCGGGGCGGGCGGATGCACACACCAGAGAAACAAAGCGCCGGTAGCCCCACACATACCGTCCCAGCCACAGGGCCGCACCCACGGCCCACAGGCCGAGCCACAGTTCGGGGTCGGTGAGCACTCCCTTCCAATCCACTACCGGAGCCCGCTGAGGCTGCGGGGCAATCTCGGGAGCCACAGGGGTCCCGCTTTCCCCCTGGGACTGGACGGGAGTAGTCTGAACGCCTCCGTCGGGCGCCGCCATCTGAGTCTGGATCTGGACCAGCTCCTCCGGCTGGGCAGGCAGGGAGATGGTCATCCCCATCGGCACAATCAGTCGCACCAGCACCAGCAGCCACAGGTAGTAGGCCACCGCCTTGCTCTTGATAAGGGGCCGGGCCAACAGCAGCAAGCCGGTGAGCACAGAACCCAGTATGCTCAGCGTAAGCAGGGTGTGCAGAAAAGCCGCCATGTCAGCGCGCCTCTTCTCTGCCCAGGCCGTCCAGCAGGGCCCGCAGCTCCGCGATATCCTCCCCGGACAGCTGGTCATGCTCCACCAGGGCGGCCACCATCTGCCGGGCCGATCCGGCATACAGCTTATCGATGAGCTTTCGGGTGCGGTAGCAGCCCAGCTCCGCCCGGCTCACCAGAGGCCGGTAGTAGTAGACCTGCCGCTTCTCCTGGGCCGCCGCCCCCTTGGCGCATAGCCTTCGCAGCAGGGTCTTGACCGTCTCCCCGTTCCGGTCCGCCAGAACTTCCCTGATCCGCCCCAGGGTCACCGGCTCCCCGGCGGCCCACAGCACCTCCATCACCTCCAGCTCCGCCTCGGTGATCTTCTCTTCCGCGGCACCCATGGCGTCTCCTCCTTTCGGTTACAGTTGTACCTTTCACCTTTAGGGTACAACTGTAACCTACTTTTGTCAAGGCCGCTGAGGTTACAGTTTTATGACAGATCATGCCATGTCCTCCAAAATACGAAAATTATTTTCATACCGTATGGTTTGGTGAAAATTGGCACATAAACCCGTCCGGCCCTTGCATTTGTTTGTCAAAATGGTATAATATGACCCAGTGATCGGTTCCGCTCCAGGCGGGACAAACTTAGGAGGAATGTGAAATGGGCAATTCTCACAAGTACGTCTACTTGTTCTCCGAAGGCAACGGCTCCATGCGGGAGCTGCTGGGAGGCAAGGGCGCCAACCTGGCTGAAATGACCAATCTGGGTATGCCGGTGCCTCAGGGCTTTACCGTCACCACCGAGGCCTGCACCCAGTATTATAATGACGGCCGTCAGATCAATGCCGACATCCAGGCCCAGATCTATGAATACCTGGGCAAGATGGAGGAGATCTGCGGCAAAAAGTTTGCCGATCCCGAGAATCCCCTG
Organism: Flavonifractor porci; assembly: GCF_037572415.1. Classification (NCBI taxonomy): domain Bacteria; kingdom Bacillati; phylum Bacillota; class Clostridia; order Eubacteriales; family Oscillospiraceae; genus Flavonifractor; species Flavonifractor porci. The sequence goes on along the minus strand of NZ_JBBHLB010000028.1, from coordinate 3,522 downwards.
CTGGTTTCCGTCCGCTCCGGCGCCCGGGCCTCCATGCCTGGTATGATGGACACCATCCTCAATCTGGGCCTCAACGACGTGGTGGTGGAGGGCCTGGCCAAGTTCACCAACAATCCCCGCTTCGCCTACGACTCCTACCGCCGGTTCATCCAGATGTTCTCCGACGTGGTTATGGAGCTGTCCAAGAAGCGCTTTGAGGAGATCATCGACGAGGTCAAGGCCAGGAAAGGCGTCAAACTGGACGTGGAGCTGGACACCGACGACATGAAGCAGCTGGTGGTCCTCTTCAAGGAGTTTTACAAGAAGGAAAAGGGCGAGGACTTCCCTCAGGACCCCAAGGTCCAGCTGATGGAGGCCGTCAAGGCCGTGTTCCGCTCCTGGGACAACCCCCGCGCCAACGTGTACCGCCGTATGAACGAGATCCCCTACGACTGGGGCACCGCCGTCAACGTGCAGTCCATGGTGTTCGGTAACTCCGGCGACAACTCTGGCACCGGCGTGGCCTTTACCCGCAACCCCGCCACCGGTGAGAAGGCCCTCTTCGGCGAGTACCTCATCAACGCCCAGGGCGAGGACGTGGTGGCCGGCGTACGTACTCCCTCCCCCATCTCCAAGCTCCATGAGGAGATGCCCGCTGTCTACGAGCAGTTTGCCGACATCGCCAACCGCCTGGAGCAGCACTACAAAGATATGCAGGACATGGAGTTTACCATCGAGAATGGGAAACTGTACATGCTTCAGACCCGCAACGGCAAGCGCACCGCCGCCGCCGCCCTGAAGGTGGCCGTGGACCTGGTGGACGAGGGCATGATCGACGAGAAGGAGGCCGTGTGCCGGGTCGATCCCAAGCAGCTGGACGCCCTGCTCCACCCCACCTTCGATCCCGAGGCCCTGAAGAAGGCCGCCGTCATCGGCAAGGGCCTGGCCGCCTCTCCCGGCGCCGCCTGCGGCCGGGTGGTCTTTACCGCCGAGGACGCCAAGCAGTGGCACGACCGGGGCGAGAAGGTCATCCTGGTCCGTCTGGAGACCTCCCCCGAGGATATCGAGGGTATGCAGGTCTCCCAGGGCATCCTCACCGTCCGGGGCGGCATGACCTCCCACGCCGCCGTGGTGGCCCGGGGCATGGGCACCTGCTGCGTGTCCGGCTGCGGCGACATCGTGGTGGACTATGAGGGCAAGAAGTTTACCCTGGCCGGCAAGGAATACCACGAGGGCGACTGGATCAGCCTGGACGGCTCCACCGGCAACATCTACGGCGAGGCCATTGCCACCGTGCCCGCCGATCCCGGCTCCGGCTACTTCGGCCGCCTGATGGGCTGGGCCGACAAGTACCGCCAGCTCAAGGTGTACACCAACGCCGACAATCCCCACGACGCCGCCCAGGGCTTTGCCTTTGGTGCTCAGGGCATCGGCCTGTGCCGCACCGAGCATATGTTCTTCGAGGGCGAGCGCATCAAGGCCATCCGCGAGATGATCGTCTCCGACAATGTGGCCGACCGCGAGAAGGCCCTGGCCAAGATCATGCCCTATCAGCAGGGCGACTTTGAGGGCATCTATGAGGCCATGCAGGGCCACCCCGTGGTCATCCGCTTCCTGGATCCCCCGCTGCATGAGTTCCTCCCCACCAAGGAGGAGGACATCGTGGAGATTTCCAAGGAGATGAACATCCCCCTGGAGAAGCTCCACAACGTCATCGATTCCCTCCACGAGTTCAACCCCATGATGGGTCACCGGGGCTGCCGTCTGGCGGTTGCCTATCCTGAGATCGCCGCCATGCAGACCACCGCCGTCATCAACGCCGCCATCAACGTCCAGAAGAAGCACCCCGACTGGACCATGGTACCCGAGATCATGATCCCCCTGGTGGGCGAGGTCAAGGAGCTCAAGTACGTCAAGGACGTGGTGGTCAAAACCGCCGACGCCATCATCGCCGCCGCCGGTATCGGCATGAAGTATGAGGTTGGCACCATGATCGAGATCCCCCGCGCCGCCCTCACCGCCGATGAGATCGCCCAGGAGGCGGAGTTCTTCTCCTTCGGCACCAACGACCTGACTCAGATGACCTTCGGCTTCTCCCGCGACGATGCCGGCAAGTTCCTGAACTATTATTACGATAAGAAGATCTACGAGTCCGATCCCTTCGCCCACCTGGACCAGAACGGCGTGGGCAAGCTGGTGGCCATGGCCGCCAAGCTGGGCCGTGAGACCCGTCCCAATATCCATCTTGGTATCTGCGGCGAGCACGGCGGCGACCCCACTTCCGTGGAGTTCTGCCACAAGGTGGGCCTGGACTATGTGTCCTGCTCCCCCTTCCGGGTGCCCATCGCCCGTCTGGCCGCCGCTCAGGCTGCTATCAAGAACCCCCGCAAGTAAGAGTTCTGTCATTCACCATTGGATTTGATGAAGCACAAACCTTCTATAAATCCCATGGATACGGCATAAAACCGTCAAAATGGCATGATTTAACCGTGGAGGTTTATATCTAATCGCCAAAACCCCCGTACATTCCCAATTGGGCAATGTGCGGGGGTTTTTTATTGTTATTTTGGGCTGTTTGTACAAATCTAAACGGGAACGCAAAAATGTATTCTGATTTCAAAAATACATTTTGTCCATGCTCGCTGCTATTTTCACAGCAGCCAGTTCCGTAATTTTGGACGAATTCAGCTTTCAGTAAAGGGGGCCATTATGGGACGAGACGATCAAAGGCAAGCAGTAAAAAACATTCCCTTGGAACAACTGAAGCCATTTAAGAATCATCCCTTTCAGGTACGAGACGATGAGGAATTTCGGCGTCTTGTTGAGAGCATTGAAATTCACGGTGTAATTCATCCAGCGGTGGCTCGCCAGATTGGTGAGGAATGCTATGAACTAATTTCTGGTCATCGACGCAAAGCGGCTTGTGAAGTATTGGGTTACTCTGAGATGCCTGTTTTAGTCCGGTCTATGACGGATGATGAGGCAGTTGTAAACATGGTAGATGCAAACCTTCAGCGTGAGACGATTCTCCCAAGTGAAAGAGCCTTTGCATACAAAATGAAGTTGGCAGCTATGAGCCATCAGGGGCGTAAAGGATTTACTTCCGCCCAACTTGGGCGGAAGTGTGTCGGAAAAGAATCCAGAGAGTTAATTGCTGAACAAGTCGGTCAAAGTCGCAACCAAATTTCTCGCTATATCCGTCTTACTGAATTAATACCAGAAATTCTTGAAATGGTTGATAATCGAAAAATCGCATTGAATCCAGCTGTATCTATTTCCTACTTGGACAAGAAGCAACAAAAGCTACTATATAAGGTGATGGTAGCACTAAAAGCAACCCCATCTATTTCTCAGGCAAAAGCCATCCGAGAAAAGGCCAGTGAATCAGACTTCACAGAAGATTACTTGGTTTCTATCTTATCGAGACATTAAGGTCAAAAGGGGGTGTGACACAATACTTCAGGTTTGATATAATGTAGATAAAAACAGGGTGGTGGCGGAAGATGTCATACAGGGCCAACGGAAGCCAGCAGTTGTCCATAT
>NZ_JBBHLB010000027.1:0-22650 GCF_037572415.1 Flavonifractor porci | reverse complement strand
CAAGTAGCAGTCCTCACGCAGTTGGCAGATCGTATTACGCGTTGCACGCGTCCGCGAGGAACAAAGGGCTATGCCCGCATAGTGACAACCACCAGCTTCGCTGGTGGATGTGTTCATTTATTTTTAAAAATTTTTTGTAGTAGTTGTACGGAAACATGCAACTTTTGGCCTATCTCCCCCTATTTTGAAGAATGATTTTCTTGTACTTTTAAGGGGGGGAATAAATGTTGTACTATAAGCGATGTTTCGGTACAATACAAAAGGGTGCAGGACTACCAAGCTGGATCAAATGGACGCATCATTCAGAAGGCAACACTCACTGTGTGGAATGCTTGCGGTTGGCTGGTTGCTGGTTTCAGAAAGAAAAGGCTCCGCCTTGTCCGCACCATCCATACTGCCACTGCACATTAGACCCAATTCCCTATGCCGTGGTTTTGATGAATGCAACATCATATAGCGATTACAGTAAATTCGATCCATACTTGTTTGATCCCAGAAATTACTATAAGCACGGAAAGAACAAAGCGTTCGAAAGTTGGGGCTATACCATTGCTGATGCACAGTGGCTACAGGCAGAAATTGAACGGCAGGCACGAGAAAAATATGTAAAGGGAGACTATGCTCTGGGTGTGTTAGATCAGTATGGGCAACGAATTAGTATTCGAATTGAAGTCCCGAGAAAGGATGGGGCTGAAAATGTCTCCTTTCTAACTGGATGGACCGTGTATCCAAATGGACAAATACGACTAAATACACCATATGGAGGAAAATAAGATGAGATATATGGACTGTGTTGAAGTTATTGTTGAGAAGAACAAGTATGCCAACGAGGGTGTTCATAAAGGTATGCAGGGGTGGATCTGCGATGAACGCAATATTGAGAACTGTTGGCTTATCAATTTTCCTCAATACGGTGAAAAGAATGATATTGCAACAATAGCAATTCAAGAAGAAGACCTGCACCTGCTCCCAGATGGAATGAATGCTGCTGTGAATGAGAAGATCAAGGCGCAGTTTGACGCATTAGAAAAAGGGAAAAAGACGGGGGCTATTTCCGACTATATGATTTGAGTGGATAAAGCATCCTGCTGGCTGCTTGAAATCGTTGATATTACTGGATTTCCACAGATCCTTTAATGACACTCGGACCATGGGTGAGTCCTTACAGGACTCACCCATTTTTAATAATTTGTAAATTCTATTTTGAAAGTTGTACAGAAATGTGCAACTTTTTTCCTTTTGTAGCCTATCTGTAGAAACCTAATTTTACATGATAGGAGGAAATATGATATACTACAAACGATATACGGGAAAGCTGCTGCCGCAGAAAGCGGCAGAGCAGCCAAGGTGGGTCCAATGGACGCACCATTCAGAAGGCAAAACCCACTGTGAAGAGTGCTTGATGCTGGATGGATGTTTCTTTATGGCGTCCAATCATCCACCTTGTCCGCATCACCCATTCTGCCACTGTACTTTAGAGCCAGTTGATTATGCTGTAGTCCTGATAAATGCATCCGCATACAGTGACTATAGAAAATTTGATCCATATTTGTTTAACACAACCGGACTGCAAACACACAATAAAGAAAAGCTCTTCAAAGAATGGGGATATACTGTCGAGGACGCAAGATGGCTACAAGCAGAGATAGAGCGGCAGGCGAAGGAACGATATATCGCAGGCAAATATACTCTTGGTAAATTAAACTGGAACGGTCAAAGAATTAGTATCCGTGTTATCATTCCAAGAAGAGATGGAACTGGAGAGGTTTCCTTCATTACCGGTTGGATGGTGGAGCCAGGCGGAAAATTGAGGATGACAACACCCTATGGAGGTAAATAATATGCAAGAAATGGACAATGTAAGAGTGACCGTTGAAAAAGAAACCTATTCACGAGATGGCGTTCATAAAGGTATGTATGGATGGATTTGCTATTCCAAATGCGTCAAAGGCTATTGGCTGGTCAATTTTCCACAGTGCGGCGAGAAGGATGATATTGCCGAAATCAGCATCAAAGAAGAAGATTTGGAAGTCGTACGAATCCTTGATGCACGCGTGAACGAACAAATCAAGGCACAATTTGAAAAAGAAGCCGATCAGACAAAATCATTTGCCGAAATGCCGGATGAGCTTTCTAATTATCGTATCTAATGGGATAAAAACCTCTTGCTTGCTACGCTAAAACCATTGATATGACTGGATTTTTCCAAGTCCTATAATTACACTCCGACCAATCGGAGTATCCTTCGGGATGCTCCGATTTTTTATTTTTAAAAATTTTTGTAGTAGTTGTACAAAACATGCAACTTTTGGCCTATTTTCCCCTGTTTATGAAGAATGATTTTCTTGTACTTTTAAGGGGGGAATAAATGTTGTACTATAAACGATGTTTCGGTACAATACAAAAGGGTGCAGGACTACCAAGCTGGGTCAAATGGACGCACTATCCAGAGGGCGAAATCCACTGTGAAGAGTGCTTGATGCTGGATGGCTGCTGGTTTTCGGAAAGAAATGCGCCGCCCTGCCCACATTATCCCTACTGCCATTGCACATTGGATCCTATTCCGTATTTTGTCACAGGTTGGATGGTAAAACCCAACGGGCAGATAAAACTGAATACGCCATACGGAGGTAAATAATATGACATACATGGACAATGTAGAAGTTATCGTCGAAAAGGAAAAGTACACAAGAGGTGGCGTTCATAATGGTATGCAAGGGTGGATCACTGAACCAGAAAACATCAATGGGTATTGGTTGGTTAATTTTCCCCAGTGCGGTGAAAAGAATGATATTGCTACAATTCCCGTCAGGGAAGAAGATATGAAAGTGGTGAAAATCCTCAATGCACGCATGAACGAGCAAATCAAGGCGCAATTTGAAAAAGAAGCCGATCAGGCAAAAACATTTGCCGAAAAGCTGGATGATCTTTCTACTTATCGTATCTGATGGGATAAAAACCTCTTGCTTGCTACACTAAAACCATTGATATGCCTGGAGTTTTCCAAGTCCTATAATTACAATCTGACCATCGGAGTATCCTTTGAGGTACTCCAATTTTTATTGCCAATTTGTAAATTTTCTCATGTTGTTGCACAGAAATGTGCAACTTTAGTTGCTTGGGAACCTATATGTAGAAGGAGTTGTTCCTTACTGCATACAGGAGGGCTATCTATGACCGAAGAAAACCACAATTACCGAACGAGTCAGGCGTTGCTTTGTAACCAGTTGGCAAAGGAAAGTTAAAAATCTCCATCATTCCAAAGCACCAAGAAAAAGAAGGAGACTTTGTAATTTTTTATTCATCGGTTTTGACAAGCCCATTGTGAGGATCAGAATCACCTCGACCGCATGGTCATTTCTTCCTATATAACTATCGCTTTGAGCGAGTCTGGAAGAACCCGGACAACGACATTGAAAACTATCCTGGTACTGTGCGGTCCTGTCGCCGGATTTCAGTATATACCTGGAAATGGATCCTGTTATGCAGCTTTATAATGTATTTCGCAAGCGCTGGTGCGGCGCTTACTGGGCTTCCAATGGGCTCCGGGTGATTCCTAGCGTCAACTGGGGAGATGAATCTACGTTTGCTTTCTGATTTGAGGGGGATTAAAAAAGGGAGCGTTGTTGCTGCCTCTTCTTATATGGCCTCAGAGCATGACAACCGCTGCGACCAGAAAGAATAGTTATGACTGGCTACAACGAGATGTTATGGCGCATTGAGCCTGAGGAAACTATTTGTTATAACACACCGTTTCCCGAAATGCGGGGAAATATCATCCATGTGGATTACGAACGCAGCTCCTGGCGCTATGTGAACTACGAGTCCTCACCCCCAAAAGAAGATTTGGAAGATGCCGTCTGATATAATAATAAAAGAAGGACATGACCTTGGTCATGTCCTTCTTTGGCGGAGAGAGAGGGATTCGAACCCTCGAGACGCTATTAACGCCTACACGATTTCCAATCGTGCGCCTTCGACCAACTCAGCCATCTCTCCATGGTGAGTGCTCTACAAGTTGACTGCACAGGACAGGCAACGGATTACATTATAGCAGATTTTTTCGCCACGTCAAGGGGTAAAATGAAAAAAGAATAATTTTTTGATTGAGAGGTGCTGCTAGCAGAAACGAACTGCCGCAGAAAGGGTTACCAAAAGACAAAATTGAAATAGGAAAAAGGATATTTGAAGTGTTGCTCACACTGGAAAAACCAGGGAAAAGTGGGCGCCTCGGAAAAGAAAGGAGCCTGTTTCTTTTTGTTGCTTTTTGTATCCGCCCTTGGTTACATAATTCAATAAAATGTTTACTTCTCTAAAAAAATTAAATCGTGAATCCGTTGCGCTGCAATGAGTTCAGGAAAAGCGGGAAAATTTCCTATTGACTTTTTGAGATGAAAGTGGTTACAATGTGGTTACAAAAAGATGAACAACAAGTAACAGTCTGTAACAGGAGGATTCCTAACAATGAAAAAACGAGCCCTTTGCGCGCTCGCAAGTCTGGTCCTTTGTGTGTCTCTGACCGGGCCTGTGTACGCTGCTGAGAGCGGCGTCAGCTTTGAAGTAAATAGTACGTCCCTGGTGACCGAATTTGCCACCAAGGTAGAAAATGAAATGACGTACGTGTCCTACTGGCCCATTGTGCAGGCCCTTTATCCGGAAGCTGTGGCCGTGTGGAATAATGGCCAGGCTGAAGTGACCGCTCCAGGTCTGAAGCTGGAGATCAAGCCTGGTGCCAAGTATTTGGTGGCTAATGGCCGCTATCTGTATATCCCCACTGGCATCAAGCTGGAGAATGGAACTGTGATGGTTCCTGTCCGGGCGCTGTGCCAGGCTCTGGGCGCCAAGGTCGTCTGGAATGGGGCCGAGAGTACGATTGAGATCACTTCCGGCAGCGGGCCTATTGCTTCTGGTGATAGTTTCTATAATCAGGAGGATCTGTACTGGCTCTCCCGCATCATCTACTGTGAAAGCGGCAACCAGTCCCTGGAGGGCAAGATCGCCGTGGGCAACGTGGTGCTGAACCGTGTGGCTAGTCCCCAGTTCCCTAACTCGGTTTACAGCGTGATTTTCCAGCGCAATCAGTTTACTCCCGCGTCCAATGGTCGGATTCAGCGGACTCCGCCTGCTGATTGCGTGATTGCCGCCAAGCTGGCTATGGAGGGGGCTAACACCGCAGGCAATGCCCTGTACTTTATCAATCCCTCCATCTCTTCCAGCCGGTGGTTCAACCGCAACTGCACCTATGTGGCCACCATTGGTGCCCACGCATTCTTTGCTTGATTTACAATACCGCCGTGCAGTCTGCGCGGCGGTATTGTCATATACTAACAAAGAAATTTTAAAAAAGACATTGACAAGTTGAAGAGTCTATAGTATAATCTTTTTTGCATTTGACCTGGACAGGACGTGGAGAGATGTCCGAGTGGTTGAAGGAACCGGTCTTGAAAACCGGCGATGTGGAAGCATCCGTGGGTTCGAATCCCACTCTCTCCGCCACACTTTTCATATGTCAGATTCATTCGGCACGCAGAAGTACCCAAGTGGCCGAAGGGGCTCCCCTGCTAAGGGAGTAGGGCGGGAAACCGTCGCGAGGGTTCAAATCCCTCCTTCTGCGCCATAAAAGCAAAACAGTATAGATGCCGTAGGCCAGAAGCCTACGGCATCAACTGTTTCCGGGCTTTTTCAGCTCGAAAATTCGATGATGATTCCATAGATGCCAACCACTGTTTCCCCCTAACTGGTGGGATTCGAACCCCCTCTTCTTAGTGGTTGGCAAACCCGAAACCATGTGGCGCCCTTTTTGAAACAGCAACTTTCAAAAAGGGCGCTATTTTTCTACCAATAGAATACACAAAGTTTGGGGCGTCGATTTGTTGGTCGTGATGGGCCAATGGGTTGGCGCCCTTTTTCGTTTTCAGATAATTTCAAAAAGGGCACTAAATGTCAGGAGGTAGTAAATGAATCGAGAACAGTTTTTTCAAGAACTTCGTACCGCTCTTCACCGTGAGGGTTTTGTCCCGCAGCCGGAACAGGACGAATTGCTTCCTGTGGAGTGGGATGGTCTCCCTCTCTGCCGAATCACAGCGGACGGAAGCGTTCGCTACTGGCAGGAGGATGTAGCGACACCAGAACGGGAACGGGCCTGTGAGCGAGCCACCGATCTGGCCTGCACCGTGCGGGAGTACATGACGCTGCTTGAACAGGCTCCGCCCCTGCAAGCCCAAAGCCTGACCGGTGACTACCGCCTGCTGGCTGACTTCAACGGAGCCGTGCTGGCTGCCCATCCCACCCGGCTTGGCGTCCAATTCGTCACATGGGACTGGAGCTTCGACCGCACAGGTCTCAACCAGGGCAATTACTTTCAGGAAAACTATGTAGGTGCCAAGCAGGACTTCGCCATCCGCGCCGGCCTCATTTCCAAACAGCAGATCTTCAATCAGGAGCAGCTTATCGAAATCTACCGGTGCTGCTCTGACACCTTAGACGCTGGTTATGACTTGACTGCCGAGCAGGAAAAGTGCATACGGGGCGTTCAGGAGCAGATTGCCATTGCAGCTCCCGATGCTCTGGAGCGCATAAGAGAGCAGGAGCAACACCCCATGGAACCCTACAACCAGGAACCGATCATGTAATATTCAGGCGCCGGAGTTTTAGAAATAAGACTCCGGCGCTTTTTTATTGCCTCAAACCAGACAGGAGGATTGAAGATTGGATCAAAAGAACGAACAAAAAGCGCCGCTGCGCATCAAAAACCTGGCTGAGTTGAAACGCTGTATCCGCCCTGGGACAGAGTTGGTGGCAACCAGCCATAACAAGCACCCTGCCCTGGTCGGGCTTGTACGGGTGGTGACTGAGGTTCAGACCAACGCTTACTATTCCGTGGTCAAGGATCAGCCGACTCATCAGTATTCGACCTGTAATTACGGGAAGGGATTCCGCTCTGATTTCGAAAAGGCATCCAACTATTTATTTGAGGGCACGACCATCAAGGTTCTTGACCGCAGAAGCGGTGATAACAGCGTGCTGTACGAAATGGAGCTTTATCCGGGCGAATGCCTTATGCCCGGCCAGAAAAGCGATACGGAGGAGAATGAGGGAATCAGGGAAGACGATTGCGAAATCAAGCAGAAAGGGATGGGCATGACCTTATGACACGCTACTTCATGCGGGATACACCGCTGTGCCAGCTGGAACAGCAGATGATGACCCCGCCCTATTTCAAGCCCAGGGGCCATGGCCGATACTATCCCAGTTTCAAATATAGCAGAGATGACATGGAGTGCCCATACTGCATGAACTTCAGACGAAAGCATCCCTGCCCGTTGGAGCAGTGCATCTGTCTGGATGAACGGATCGTGGCCGGTGCGATTGACCTCAACGAGTTTGTCAGGGATTGCTTCTTCCCTGAAGTAGGAGTGCAGCTTCAGGCCCGCTTAGAGAGAAGTTTCAATGGCTGCTCCATTGGATTTTTCCTGAGCGATAGTCATCGGGAGCGTTGGCAGCACTGGCGTGCGCGCTGCTATCGAATGTCAGACCGTGATCTGGCCGCGCTGTTTCTCCTCACGGCGTATGAGGATATGAAGAAGCTGTTCAAGAATATCACCAATACTGCCAAGACTGCCGCCATCAACTGCCAGACCTCCATCGCCGCCTTCCACCGCCGCGCCGTCTGCGGCAACGCCGGCGAGGGCTATATCGATACCGCCGTCAAGGTGCTGATCGCCGTCGTCCTGGGCGCCCTGGTGCTGGCCGGTCTGTACGCTGTGCTGAACGACACGGTCATGCCCACCGTGACTCAGCGCATCCAGGAGATGTTCAACTACGCCGGCTGATGCACTGGGCGCAGGCGCTGGTCTTCTGCGGGGGGCTTATCTATGCCGCCGTGGATGACCTGAGATCCAGAACGGTCAGTGATATCGTCTGCATCGCAATCGCTTTGGCGGGGCTGATCACCATCAGCCCCGCCTCCCTTTTAGGGGCGCTGCTGGCCGCTCTCCCGTTTTATCTGTGTGCGGGCTTCGGCCTGATGGGAGGCGGCGATGTGCGTCTGGCTGCGGCGGTAGGCTTTGTTCTGGGCTTCGACCGGGTAATCACGGGATTCAGCATCATGGCCATTGCGCTCCTTCTGGCTTCCTTTGCCATGCGCGTGATCCCGGCACTGCGAAAGGGCGCATCGGCAAAACAGCCGCTGGTCCCATATTTTGCGGTGGCTTTCATCCCCGCATATTTCATATAAGGAGGCTCATATGAAGATTTTCCGTAACCGCACCGTGATCGGTGTGCTGTGTATCCTCCTGGCGCTCGTCATCTGCTTCGGGGTGACGCCCCTGTTCAGCCGCAGCGCCAGCGAGAAGGCTGAGATCGTCCGTGTTATCGCCGCATGGTATCGCTGTGCAAACGGGCCGTGGACACCCCTGACGATACACTCATGGGCTATGTCACCGAGGCGTATCCCATCGTGGTCTACTGCCGCCAGCTGGAGAACAAGCAGCGCCGTATCACCAATATCTCCGAGTGCGAGATCCTGCCGGATGGGAGCCGCCGGCTTCACAAGCTCTACGAGTACAACATCACCGAAAACCGTCTGGAGGGCGACCGGTTCATCATTGAGGGACACCACCAGAAGTGCGAGGAAATGTCCGAGAGCCTGCAGCGCCGCTTTATCGAGAACGGTATGCCCCGCGGTGAGCTGGAGCAGTTCATCCAGAGAAAGGAGGAAACTGCATGACAATGATCCAACTGATCGCCTGTATTGGCATGATCGCCGGGCTTTTTATGGTGCTGGGGATATCCCCCGCAGAAATGAGCGACAGCATCTTCTCCCGGCTGACTGCTGCTCCCGGCAGCATCCGGGCGGATATCAACGAGACGACCAAGCGAAAAAAGGCCGGTTTCTTTCGCCGGGAGATCACAGAGGCGCAGGCGGTGTTGGCCGCATCCGGGCGTGAGGGGAAGTTCCCCATGGTGTGCATGGCCTCCCTGGTGCTGTTTGCCCTGGGCGCCTGCATTGCCATCCTTGCCGGGAACGCCTTTCTCGTCCCCGTGCTGGCCGTCGGCTTTATGCTGGCGCCGTTTTGGTATGTCAAGCTGACAGCCGGCAGCTTCAAAAAGGATGTGGCCGTAGAGCTGGAAACGGCGCTGTCGGTCATCACCACCGCCTATCTGCGCACGGAAAACTTCCAGCAGGCGGTGGAGGAAAATGTCCGATACCTGCACCACCCGGTGCAGGAGGTGTTCCAGCGGTTTCTGACCCGCATCAAGCATATTGACCCGGACATGGACGCCGCACTTCACGACCTGAAATACGCCATCGACAATGAGGTGTGGCAGGAGTGGTGCGAAGCGGTGATGGCGTGCCAAACAGACCGCAGCCTGAAAAGCACCCTGACTCCCATCGTCAGCAAGCTGTCGGATATGCGAGTGGTCAACGGAGAGCTGGAAAATCTGGTCTTCGGCCCCCGCAAGGAGTTCGTCACCATGGCGATCCTGGTGCTGATCAATATCCCGCTGGTGCGGTTCATCAACACCGATTGGTACCACACCCTGGTGGACACCATCCCCGGCCAGATGGTCATCGCCGTCTGCATCGCAGCCGTATTCGTGTCCTTTGCCTTTGTGGTGAAGCTGACCCAGCCTATTGAGTATCGGAGGTGAGGAAATGGGCGTACTTTTATTCCTGTTCGGGACCGCGCTGGCCGCCGGACTGTATTTCGTCCTCGCCGACCTTCTGAAGATTCCCAGACTGGCCACGGAACGGGCGCTCATCTCTGCCGGACGGAGGGAGCGGAGCCTGGTCAAAGCTCTGGAGGCGCTGATCCTCGGCTGGGCGCTGAAGCTGGCGCCGCTGATCCGAATGGACGAATACAAATACCGCCGGCTGGAGAGCAAGCTCACGGCGGCAGGGCTGGATATGACGCCCCAGGTCTACACGGCTTATTCGATCCTGAAGCCCTGCCTCATCCTGCTCGGCATCATCCCGTGCCTGCTGATCCTGCCCATCCTGAGCCCCCTCATCGTGGTGCTGGCCGTGCTGACCTGGTTCAAGGAGAGCCGTCGGGCTGACGAGCTGGTCAAGGCCAGAATGGAGCTGATCGAGGGCGAGCTGCCCCGGTTCGTCGCCACCATCCATCAGGAGCTGGCAGCCAGCCGGGATGTGCTGCGGATTCTGGAAAACTACAAGAAACACGCCGGGCCTGACTTTGGTCGTGAGCTGGATGTGCTGACGGCGGATATGCGTTCTTCCTCCTATGAAGCGGCGCTCATCCGCTTTGAGGCCAGAATGGGCTCCGCCATCATTTCGGACATCGTCCGCGGCCTCATCGGCATACTGCGGGGTGACGACGGGCGAATGTACTTCCAGATGCTGTCCCACGATCTGAAGGCATTGGAACTGCAGCGCCTCAAGGCCAAGGCCGCCAAGATCCCGCCCAAGATCCGGGTGTTCAGCTTCATCATGCTCATGTGCTTCATGATGACCTACATCGTCATCATCGTGTACCAGATCGTCAATTCTCTGGGAAGCCTGTTCTAAAGGAGGTCGCCATGAAAAAAATACTGAAACGGCGCTCCGGCGAAGGCTATATCGATGTATGCGTCCTGGTGGTGTGCGCCATGCTGGTGCTCGCGCTGGTGGTTCGTGTGCTGCCGGTCTATATCACCAAACAGCAGCTGGACACCTATGCGGTGGAGCTGGTGCGCGAGGCGGAGATCGCCGGCCGGGTTGGCACGGAGACCACCCGCCGGGCGGCGGCGCTTACCGACAGCACCGGGCTTGACCCCGACATCCGGTGGTCCACCACCGGACGCATCCAGCTCAACGACGAGGTCACCGTGACCCTGACGCTGGAGACGGACATCGGCCTGTTCGGAGGGTTTGGCTCGTTCCCGATCACGCTGACGGCTTCCGCCACAGGCAAGTCGGAGGTGTATTGGAAGTGAGCAGCGTGCCGCTGCACCCAGTTCGCGCACCAGGAGCCGGAATAATCGGGCCCGTATGCCCGCGATGAAAGTTGGTGAAACCATTGAAATGCAAGCATATCTTTCGCCGTCGCTCCGGCGAGGGCACCCCCATGATCCTTGCTATCGTGCTGGTCTTGCTGATGCTGTTCTGCGCCATTGCCGAGTTCAGCCGGCTGTGGATCATTGCCCAAGGCGTAAAGGAGGCCGCGCAGCAGGCGGTCATTTCCACCGTCAATGACAACTATGACGATGTGTATGTCGGCATGGACTTCGATACATTGGTCAATGGCGACTACAAGATCATCATCGAGCCGATTGCGTACCTGAATTATGACGGACAGCAGTTTGCAATGACTGCCACCGAGGCCGCTTTGTACGACCAGGTGGTCAGCGGCAACTTGCGCTATTGGATGGGATCGCTGACCCATCAGAATCTCCCGCTCGCTATCTTTCTGGAGGAAGCCGACCTCGGGTATCCTGCGTGGTCAGGCAGCACTACCAGCAAGGTCAGTAACGAGCAGATCATCTCCTCGCTGGGGATCGGCATCGTCCGCTTCAACGATGAGGTGGAGGAACCGGAGGTGGATGAGTTTGACTACGAATACCGGGTGGACACCGATGTCATTACCTCGGTGGAGGTGTCCGGCGGGCAGTCAGACCCGGACAACCCGGTCACCGTGCAGTTTGTGATCGAAGGCAGCACCTATACCATCAGCAATGTGTACTATCCGGATGGCGACAGCCAACTGGTCTGGGTGAAGTGGCACACCCCCGATGAACCTTGTGTCTGCACCATTCAGGTCAGGGTGCTGGGCGGAGGCACGGCGCAAAGCACCATCACCGCCAACATCGTGGATCTGGACGGCAACGACCCGCCCAATCCCGTGGCCGATGACCGAAACGATACCTTCACCCTTGCGGATATCCCAGAGAAAGAAGAAGTGGCCTCCGCCTCCTGGGGCATCTGGTCTCCCTGGTGGCAGGAGAATTGGGTGTGGGTCGAAAACTGGGAGAAGTGCTGGCACACGGATCGGTGGACGGACAGCGAGGGCAAATCCCACACGGACCGCTGGTACCACTGGGTGGACAACGGCTGGTGGGAGGATCAGGGCTGGTGGGAATTTGACTACAACGCCTACACTGCCAGTCTGACGGCAACCATGGTCATCACGCCGGACAACCTGTCGCCCACGGCATCTTCCTCTGCGCTCAAGAGCGGATACGGCATCCAGCAGAGCGTTACAGCCAGCGTCAGCACCACGCAGAGTTCTGCCGTGACTGCGGCTCAGAATGCGGCGACCTATTTCCCGGAGTTCAACTACGAAGGCTTTTGGAGGCTCCTGGATCGAAGCATCAGCGGCAAACGCTCCACTTTTGCTTTCAAGGACAACCCCTACAGCACCTATAACCGGCCGACCCATTTCACACCGATATGGTATCCCGATGGAAGCTATACGCCATATACCTGGCTCCTGGATTGCTGGACGCCGGCAGGAATGCTGTCGCTGAACCTCACGGACTCCCTCCGGATTTCCGGTGATCTCTGGGAAGACTGGCATATCGCCCCCACAACTTAATAACACAATGGAGGAAATCTATGCGTAAATTCAACTATAAGCGCCTGATCGTTATGCTGGTCGTGGTCTTGGCAATGACCTGCCTGATGGCGACCACGGCTTTCGCCGCCGGTACCGGAGATGTGGCCGGCGCCGTCGAGAGCACCTGGTCCACCGCATCCACTCAGATCAAGTCGGTGGTAGACAATGTGGTGTTTCCCGCCATCGACCTGATCCTTGCCGTATTCTTCTTCGCCAAGCTGGGCACCGCCTACTTCGAGTACAGAAAATCCGGCCAGTTCGAGTGGGCGGCTCCCGCCATCCTCTTTGCCTGTCTCGTGTTTACCCTCACTGCGCCCATGTATCTCTGGAGCATCATCGGCATCTAAGGAGAGTATATGAGCTTTTTCGAACAGGAGCTTCACAAGATCGTTGCCCCAAAGTATCCGGACGCCACCTATGTAGGCCGAGCCTGCTATGTGCGTCTCGATGAGCTGAATCGGGCAAAGATCCAGTTCGTCACGGGGATCGTGGCAAATCAATACCATGCCCTTCGTATTTCCATTCTGAACCGGAACGAAGGCCAGGTGGATGTGCTGCTTTTGAATCTTTCCGACATCCTCGGAAAAAAGCAAACCGGCAACCCGAACTTCCGCAATGGGATCAATCCGTACATCTGGGATGACTACGGGAAAGCGGATTGGTATGTCTACCATCCCAACAGCCAGGACTACCAGCGGCTCACGGATGCGGTATCGGATTATCTGGAGGTGTTTCAGGAGCAGAGCCAGACCGCTGACCCTCAGTGGCAGCAGACCATGTAAAGAACTGACCCAGGGGCCGTACCATCTGTACGGCCTCTGGCCTTTTATCCCAAGCAGTTGGTGCGGCCTCACCCCGAAAAGAGGTGAACGAACCATTGTTTATTTGGGATTTTGTTGCCGACACCATCCTCGGTCAGATCGTGGATTGGATCTACGGTCAGGTCATGGGCTTTCTCGGAAACTTTTTTGCCGAGATGGGCAACATGGGCGTCGAGTTGTTCGAACTGAGCTGGGTGCAGAGCATTGTGCTGTTTTTCTCCTATCTGGCCTGGGCGCTCTATGTGACCGGCCTCGTGGTGGCCTGCTTCGAGTGCGGCATCGAGTATTCTTCCGGCAGAGGGAACCTCAAAGAAACCGCTCTGTGTGCCATCAAGGGCTTTATGGCGGTGAGCCTGTTTACGGTTGTGCCGATTCGGCTCTATGAGCTTTCCGTCACATTGCAGGCAAGCCTCACCGCGGGGATCACCGGGTATGGCACCTCCATCGGCGAGGCGGCAACCGAGATTGTGGATTCACTCAGCGGCATTGATTCGCTGACTGGAATGACCACCGGCTCATACTTCGGCTTTGCTTCCATCACCAGCCCAATCATGCTTTTATCCTCCGTCATCTGGGAGAAAAGGACGGCGTCACCCTCCGAATCTACACCCGGCAGGTCACCCCGGCTGAGGAAAAGCGCATCATTCAGAACGCCGCCAACAAGAACCGCCTGAACAGCTCCAACACCAACGACCTGCAGCAGACGGTCACTGCCGAGAGCAACCTTCAGGACGTGGCCACCCTGGTGGCCACCATGCACCGCAACCGTGAGCCTCTGCTCCACTGCGCCGTGTACATCGAGCTGACCGCATCCGACTACAACAGCCTCAAGCTGCTCCAGACCGATGTGCTGACGGAGCTGGTGCGGAGCAAGCTGAATGTAGATAGAGCTGGACATCTCCGCCTTCACCGATCCAACCACCAAGAACGCCGCAGACCTTGTGACCTACGCCATACACGCCTGGGAGTCCGGCTGGGGCTATGTCTGGGGAACATACGGCAGTGTCCTCACCGATTCGCTCTTCGCCTACAAGCTGGAGCAGTACCCTGACGGTGTCGGCAGCTATGCGGACTTCATCCGTGCCAACTGGCTGGGCGGCCGGACAACAGACTGCGTGGGCCTGATCAAAGGGTACGGATGGCTCAATCCCGACACCATGACTATCGAGTATGGAACCAATGGGATGCCGGATCTTGGCGCCAACCAGATGTATTATAACGCCTCAGTATCCGGAACCATCGACACCATGCCGGATATCCCCGGCCTCGCTGTCTGGCATGACGGCCACATTGGCGTGTACATCGGTGACGGTTATGTGGTTGAAGCTATGAATACCAAAAAAGGTGTGGTGAAAACACAGCTGGAGGGTCGGGTCTGGACCCACTGGCTGCAGATCGAATACATCAACTACGACTGAGAAAGGAAGTGCCAATGAAGCAAGTGAACCTGACCATCACCTTCGACGAGGAGAAGCTCTCTGCGCTCAAACGCTATATGGGCAAGAAGGAGCTTGACCTGGACCGTGAGATGACGGATGCGCTGGTGAAGCTCTATGAAAAATATGTGCCCGCCCCTGTGCGGGAGTATATCGATGAGAGCGATGTAAGCGCCGCCGCTCCGAGCAAGCCCCGGCGCACCCCGAGAGCCGCCGCACCGAAGCCTGACCAGGAACCGGAGGTGATCCAGTGAACAAAGATGAGATCGCCATGGATTACAAGAAGGAGCTGAAGAAGCGGATCAGCGCCGACTATGAGCGCCGGGTCAAGCAGTGGATGGCGGCCGATCCCTCTCAGCTGATCGATGCCGCTGAGGAGATCACCGCCGCACGGTTGATCCGCGACAACATCGAGGATGCCATCAATGAGGAGGATGCCAGGTTTCTGCTGGGGCTGGACGAGCCGCTGGATGAGCTGGCCGACCGCTGGATTGCGGAGAATGGTCTGGATGCCTCCCATGGTGAGGAGCTGCTCCACTGCGTCTGGACACTTCGGGAGGATCTGACTGATGACGCAGGCCCACGCACGGTTCGTGATTTCCTGGCCACCCATGTTGGCGGCGTCTTTTCCCTGATGACCCCGTGCGGCTTTGTGCCTCTGACCGCAGCCCAGGCGGAAGGATTGATGAGCGGCCAGAGCGCCGCGGCGCATCCCGGCGTGCCCGGCATCACGATGTCGCTCTCTGCTGACGATCTTCTCGGTCAGACGGTCAACAGCGCCAACTACGCAAACGGCGTGTGGCACCTCCTGACCGAGTACCCTGAGATGAAGCAGTGCGGGCCGGAAATGGGAGGAATGCAATGAGGGGCCGTGAGATCACACTCTGGCTCGACGAGCGGTGGTACGACGCTCTGAGCAAACAACTGAAGGGGGAAACGCTGGAGGAGCATCTGGAGAATATCCTTGATGAAATGTGCAACCAGCTTCCTCATCGGGAGTACGAGCGCATCAGCCATGAGCTCTGGGCAGAGCAGCAGGCGGAGGAGGAAGCTCGGGAGGCCGCACGGCGGTTCGCCGTCTTTCATGTCACGGAGAACGGCAGCTCCGATTATATTCTGGCCGAGGAAAAACTTGAGCTGCTCTCGACCGCCCGCCGTCTGCGCAGCTACATCCGCAAGCCGCCCGACGAGGCGCCCCACCGCTTTGTCGAAACGCTGCTGCACACCCAGCGGATCTCTCAAGAGGAGTTCAACTCCTACGTGTCGGAGCGGCTGGACAACACCGGCCGGGTGGTGGGTGCCTACGACATCGACCTCGACAGCGGAGATATGGAAGCCGTCAGCATCCTGGATGGCTGGAAGCGGTTCAGAATCCGGGATGTGAGCACCGCCGCCTACTTCGCTATGAAGAAGGGCAACGCTTCGTCGGACGAAAGGTGGCGGATCTTCCTGGACCGGCTGGAGGAGAGAACGCTCCACCAGGAGCCGGAATCGGAATACCTCTCCGGCAGCCGGCGGCTCTGCGCCGAGGACATCTCCTTCGCTGACGAGATCATTCAGAACGACAATCTGCTGGAGTTTTATATGGAGGTGTGCTTCGACGCAGATCAGATGTTTGGTACCAATGTCTGTACCACCGAGAATGATGACTGGCTGAACATTTATGCCAACTACGATCTGGAGGCCCGTCGTGTCTGCGACACACTGGAGGTGTATCTGCAGCGGGGCAACGGCGACGAGGAGGCGTTCAAGTATCGCCTCAGCGCCGAGGAGCAGGCTCTGCTCCTCCCGAAAATGGATGCCTATTGTCAGGCGCGCTTGGGGCAGACGCTGGAGGAGTGCTGCGCGGACTATCTGGCGGAGCAGAGTCAGGAGTCCCCGGAGATGCAGATGTAGCCCCCGTTGCCCCCTGTGAGCCGCTGTGTGCGGCTTTCAGCGGGTAGCCGACCGTGTACCCCACCCCGGAGAAACAGGCGGGATTTGGGCCGCTTTCCAAGAGGGCGGAAAGCTGACGAAAGCGAAGCAGGAGAAAGAGCCGGGGACAATGCCGCCCCCGGCTCTCCCACTTCTGCCCGCAGTGCGGGCAGTTTCCGGCTTTTCGCAGCGGGGACAATCCGGCGGGTGGAAAGAGCTGTTGGACCCTATGATGCGGAAAAGCTCCGCTGTGGCAAGGGTTCTCAGCGGGGACTTGACGAAAAAAGGAGTGGTTTTACTGAAGTCCGAAAGCAGAAAAACGAAGAAGGGGTTCTGGATCTCTGAGGATCTGGACGAGAAGGTAGACATCTACCTGCGCCTCGACAACTGCGCCAGCCGGAGCGAATTCGTGGAGAATGCCCTCCGGTTTTACATCGGCTATCTGAACACGAAGAACGCCGGCGGCTTCCTGCCCGAAGCACTCTCCGCCATGCTCACCGGCACCCTGGACAATTTCGCCGGACGCATGGGCTCGCTCCTGTTCAAGCAGGGCGTGGATCTCAATGTGCTGGGGCAGATCATCGCCTACGACACCGATATCGACGAAGGCGAGTACCAGCGTCTGCGGGGACGCGCCATTCGGGATATGAAGCGCACCAACGGGCGCATCTCGTTCAAGGATGCGCTGGACTTCCAGAAGTCGGTGTAACTCATGGCAAAGCTCGTACAGAAAAGCGGCTACATCAAATCCGAAAAGGCCGGCGGGTACATGAAATACATTGCCACCCGCGAAGGTGTGGAGAAGCTGACCGGCAACGGTCCCGTCACCAAAGGACAGCGGGAACTGATCCAAAAGCTCCTGCATGATTTCCCTGATGCCGTGGAGCTGTTCGAGTATGAGGATTACCGTAAGACGCCTACCCTTGGTACCGCATCAGCCTTCATCACCATGGCACTGGATGCAAACCTCCACGAAATAAATTCTGAGAGCGGATACCTGTCCTACATTGCCACCCGCCCCCGTGTGGAGCGCCGCGGGGCCCATGGCCTGTTCAGCTCCGCCGCCGCAGTAGACCTCGACGCAGCCATGTCCGAGCTGGAAGCCCATGACGGAAATGTGTGGACCATCATCTACTCCCTGCGCCGTGAGGATGCTGCCCGGCTGGGGTACGACAATGCGGACGCATGGCGCGGCCTGCTCATGATGCACGCACAGGATCTGGCCAAGGCCATGAAGATACCGGCTGATCACTTCCGCTGGTATGCGGCCTTCCACAATGAGGGGCATCACCCCCACATCCACATGATGGTCTGGTCAGACGATCCGAAGGAGGGCTTCCTGACCAGGGAAGGCATTGCGACCATGCGCTCCAAGCTGACCAACACCATCTTCCGGGATGAGATGATCCAGATCTACGAGCGGAAGGATGTTGCCTATAAAGAGCTGATCGAAGTGGCGCAGGATACCATGCGGGAGCTGATTCAGAAGATGGAGCATCAGCTCTGCGACAACCCTGTCATCGAGAAGCAGATGCGCCAGCTGGTGCAGGCGCTGGAAACCACCACCGGGAAAAAGCAGTATGGCTATCTGAAGAAACCGCTCAAAGCATTGGTGGACACCATCGTGGACGAGCTGGCCCGGCAGCCGGAAGTAGCAAAGTGCTATGAAACCTGGAATCAGATCCGGGATGAGCTGAACGAGTGCTATGGCAGCCGTACACCGCGGGAGCATCTCCCGCTCTCTCAGCAGAAAGAGTTCCGCCGGATTAAAAACGATATCATCCGGGAGGCCGAGAACATCCGCCTCGGCCTCCCGACTTTTGAAGATGAGAAAATGCAAGATGAGCCGGAGCCGGAGGCGGCACATGAGGAGCAGCGATCCAGCAGCGTATATGAACAGGCTCGACGCTATCGTGCCGCCAAAACGGTTCTGCAGGATGTCTATGCGCTGGATGAGGAACACGCCGAAGCCGTCCGGGTGCTGGAACAGCTCTGGGTGGAAGGATACACGGTGGCGGCGCATCAGCTGGGAAAGTTCTACCGGGATGATCTCTCCACAATGCGGGATCATGAAAAGGCGGAGCGTTGGTTTCGCTTATCCGCAGAGGCCGGAAATGACTTTTCGGCATACGCACTCGGGAAGCTCCTGCTCTCTCAAAAGCGCACCGATGAGGCGGTGCGCTGGCTGGACAAGGCCGCCGGGCATGGGAATCCGTTTGCCCAATACCGCCTTGGGAAGCTCTGTCTCACCGGTGAGTCCGTAAAGAAGGATGTGAGAAAAGCTCTGGAGTACCTGACTGCCGCCGCCAGACAAGGAAACCCGTTTGCTCAGTACACACTGGGCAAGCTGTATCTCCTGGGCCGGGATGTGGAACAGGATCGGGAGCAGGCCAGGGATTGGTTCACCCGCTCCGCTGCCCAGGGCAATGCGTATGCTCAATTCTTCCTTGACCGCTTTGACCAGTTCCGAGATCCGTCCGTCATGCTGGCGGCAACCAAGCTGCTCCATCACATGAGCCGGATCTTCCGGGACAATTCCATGCCGCCTCGCAATCCGGCAGGGATTCGCATTGATTCCAAACGGCGCAAGCGGCTGACGGAAAAGCGGATGGCCATGGGCCACAAGGCGGATGATCATGAGGAGCAGGTATCCTATCAGCAGACCATGTAACAGGAGGAGCCTATGTCGACTTACATTCATTTCACGGAAGAACAGAAGCAGCGAGCCGCCTCCGTTGATCTGGAGGAGTTCCTCCGCTGCCGGGGCGAAAAGCTCCTTGCCTCCGGCAGAGAGAAACGGCTGGCCCGTGACCATAGTGTCACCATCCGCGGCAACGAGTGGTACGATCATGCCGAGGAGCGGGGCGGCCACGCCGTCAGCTTCGTGCAGCGGTTTTATCACCTCAGCTATCCGGAGGCGGTGACCATGCTTCTGGGAGGCGAGCTGGGAACGGTTTATCCCTCTGCCGAAGAACGGGTAGAGGAGCCGCCGAAGCCCTTTGTCCTTCCGCCGGCCAATTCCAATATGCGCCGGGTCTATGCCTATCTGGTCAAGCACCGGAATATCGACCGGAGCGTTGTGGCGCACTTTGCAAGAGAGAAGCTGCTGTATGAAGACGCCGATTACCACAATGCGGTTTTCGTGGGTACGGATGAAGACGGCGTCCCCCGCCATGCCCACAAGCGCAGCGCCAACAGCTTCGGCAAAGCCTTCCGGCTCAATGTGGAGGGCTGCGATCCCCGCCACAGCTTCCACCACATCGGCACAGATGGGAGCCTCTATGTGTTCGAAGCTCCCATCGATATGCTCTCCTACATCACGCTCCATCCGGAGGGCTGGCAGAGCCACAGCTATGTGGCCTGCTGCGGCACCTCCATTCAGCCGGTGCTGAAGCTGCTGGAGCGGCAGCCGCAAATCAATACGGTCCTGCTCTGCCTCGACAATGACGAGGCTGGCCATCTGGCCAGCCGGCGCATGAAGGAACAGCTGGCAGAGAGGTACACGGTGGAAAGGCTCATTCCCACACACAAGGATTGGAATGATGATCTGACCGCTGAGGAACCGTCCTACGCACAAGTCATGCAGTAAATAACAACAACGCACACCACTTCCTGTTCGCCCGAAGTAGGCCGTAACGAGAGTGATGTGCGCATTCAGAAAAATGATGCCGAGCAGGAAGTGGTGTGCCCTGAAAGGGGTTAACCATGCCACACCAAGTCCTGATTTTGTTGGCGGCCGGCGGGCTGATGTTTCTGGTCATCGGCTGTCTGGCGGGCCTGTCCCACTACTACACCCTGAGCGGGATCAAATCCAAAACGGTCGGCGACGGCCAGCACGGCACCGCAAGATGGGCCACAGCCAAAGAGATCCGGCAGACCTATGCCCATGTCCCCTTCGAGGTGAAGAAATGGCGCAGCGGCCAGAACCTGCCCACGGAGCAGGGGCTGGTGCTGGGGTGCAAGGGAAAGAAAGGCGAACTCACCGCCCTCGTGGACAGCGATGACATCCACTGCCTGATGATCGGCGCTTCCGGCATCGGCAAGACCGCCTATTTTCTCTATCCCAATCTGGAGTACGCCTGCGCCAGCGGCATGAGCTGGCTGGCGCTGGACAGCAAGGGCGACCTCGCCCGCAATTACGGCGCCATTGCCAAGAACTGCTATGGGTATCAGAATGTGGCCGTGATCGACCTGCGAAATCCCACCCGCTCAGACGGTAACAATCTGCTGACGCTGGTCAACCGGTATATGGACATTGCCCGGAGTGACCCGAACAATCTTGCAGCCCGGGCCAAGGCCGAGAAATACGCCAAAATCCTGTCCAAGACCATCGTCAATCCGGACGGCGATGACAGCAACCGCGGCCAGAACGCTTTCTTCTACGATGCGGCGGAAGGGCTTCTCACTTCGGTCATCCTGATGCTGGCCGAGTTCCTGCCGCCCGATAAAGACCACCCCCAGGAGCGCCGCCATATCGTCTCCGTGTTCAAGCTGGTGCAGGATCTGCTGGAGCCCAGCCGTGTCAAGGGCAAGAGCCACTTCCAGCTCCTGATGGCAAAACTGCCGCCGGATCACAAGGCGAGGTGGTTTGCCGGTGCCGCCCTCAACAGCGCCGAGCAGGCAATGGCCTCCGTCATGTCCACCGTGCTGTCCCGCTTGAATGCCTTTCTGGACAGCGAGCTGGAGCAGATCCTGTGCTTCGACAGCGCCATTGACGCTGAGAAGTTTGCTTCGGAGAAGTCTGCCATCTTTCTGATCCTGCCGGAAGAAGACACGACCAAGAACTTCATGGCCGGTCTCATGATCCAGAACCTGAGCCGGGAGCTGTTTGCCGTGGCCGATGAGAACGGCGGCAAGCTGAAAAACCGGGTGGTGCTTTTCTGCGACGAGTTCGGCACCATGCCGCCCTTTGATATCCTGCCCTTGTTCTCCGCAGGCCGCTCTCGCCGATTGACACTGGTTCCCATCATTCAGTCGCTGGCGCAGCTCGAAAAAAACTACGGAAAAGAGGGCTGCGAGATCATTCAGGACAACTGCCAGGACACCATCTTCGGCGGCTTCGCCCCCAACAGCCAGACTGCGGAGGTGCTGTCCAAAGCTCTGGGCAGCCGCACCGTCCTCTCCGGCTCGGTGAGCCGGGGCAAGAATGATCCCAGCCAGAGCCTGCAGATGATGGAGCGCGCCCTGCTGACGCCCGACGAGCTAAAATCCATTCCCAAGGGCAGCTTTATCGTCATGAAAACTGGCACCCATCCCATGCGGACCCGGCTCCAACTCTTCTTAAACTGGGGCATTACCTTCGGGGAGCCGTATGTGGTGCCGGAAAGAGCCAACCGAGCGGTGGCCTATGCCAACCGGGTGGATCTGGAGCGGAATCTTCCGCAGCTCAGTGAGCCGGATGAGATGGACGAAAGCCGCGGCTATGCGGTATCCAGCAGGGGTGGCATCGCCCATGCTCCGGCTCAGGAGAGAGCTGTAAAAAGAGGAAAGCAGATGAAGACATTCGGAGAGGAGGAACGATGAGCTACTTCGGAACGATTTACGCCGACACTGAGCTTCCATCCAGAGCGAAGGCGGTCTATATGTACCTGCGGGATCGCTCCGATGCCGAGGGAAAGTGCTGGCCTGGCATCAAGACCATTGCCTCGGACATGAAGCTGTCCCGCTCCACGGTCAAACGGGCGCTGCACGATCTGGAGCAGCACGGCTATCTGAAAAAGGCTTCCCGGCACAGGCCGAATGGGAGCAGCACCTCCAATCTCTATACCGTGAAATAAAAGAGAGAGTGGTTTGTACCAAAATGTGACATTAAGGTCAAAAGGGAGGTTTTGAAGTTAGCGCAGCTAATGTTAGGCCTGTTTTGCTGCTCCAAAACAATATCATACCAATAAAAATTGCCTGCCGGCCCTCTATACGGGACGG
>NZ_JBBHLB010000026.1:0-29287 GCF_037572415.1 Flavonifractor porci | reverse complement strand
GTAAACTCGTTCTCCCTGGCATACAGGTAACCGATCACCGCCTGCTCCCCGAAGGGGATGCGGCGGGCCTGGGCCAGGTAGCCCATCACCGCGTTGTCGCACAGGCGCTCAAAGGCGGTGAGACTGCCGCCCCGCATAACTGCGGCGCCTTCCTGGGCTGCCGCAGTGAGGTAAGTATGGGCAAAGATTCCCGCCAGGTCGGCGCCTCCGGAGCCAGCGGCAAGAAGGCTGTCCATCTGTATGTCGCCATTGGGGAGAAGAACCCGGCGCAGGAAATCTGACCCCTTGCCCATGCGGGCGGCCCGGACGGTGGAGCGCAGGTTGGTGGCGTCGATGAGCAGCCGGACGTAGCCCTGGAGGAAGGAACTTCGGGCAGCCTTGGCTGTTTCAAGCAACTCCTCAAAATAGGCCTGATCCAATAGAAAATTGGCGGCCTGGGGATCGCCGCTGGAGGCCAGCAGATCCTTGGCCTGTTCCACAGCCTGAGAGAAAATGGAGCTGTATCGATCCAAATCCATTTGGAGATAGTCCTCCTTAAGCCGTTGGGCGGGATAGCGTCCGGCATCCAGCAGCAGTTTGTCGAGGGACTGACCGGTGGCCTCGGCTTTCAGCAGTACTTTCGCGTTGTGGTAGTCGTACTTGATGCAAAACACATCCAGAATGGCCGGATTAGGGACATCCCGGTATAGTTCGGAAAAGAGCGCGCACCGGGTCTGGTCAAGGACGTGTTCGATGGCTGTGGGGGTGAGGGACGGAAACTCTCCATAGCCGCACTCGGCCAAAACCTTGGCAGCCTCCTCCACACTGCGGGCAGAGAGCATCCGCTCCATCCGCTCCCGGGTCAGCAGCTTATTCTCCATGGTGTGGATGCGGGCCGAAATGTAAAGGTAGTCGTATTCTTTTAGCTTTTTGCCCATGTTACACCCTCCTTTTTATGTGGAAGTGGGTCATTCTTTAAACAAAACCTGGGCCACCTCGGCGGAGAGGGTGTTCCGCTGAAGATGGATTAGCACTTCAAAGGAGCAATTGGTTTCCACCTGGCTGTCCTGAAGAATGAGCCCCCCTTTGATGGGCCGGGTCTGCTCGGACAGGGTCAGGTGTCCGCCGCCCAGCTTTTCATTGGCCTGGGTGACAACTGCCTTGCCGTAGCGGGTGCGATCCTTCTGGGAGAAGATGACCGCCTCCTTCTTGGTGGAGGAGGCGCGAACCGCCAGGTCGGCCAGCAGGGCTACGTACTCCTTCTCCGGCAGCTCCAGCAGCTTCTCCAGAGCCAGGTCAAAAGCCCGTCCGATCAGCTCCTGTTTGGTGGCCAGAATGTCCCTACGAGCCTGCATTTTTGCTTCGTCCACCAGCCGCTCCTGACGGAAAACAGCTTCTTGCTGCCCCTTGCGTCGAATGGCTTCCACTTGGATCTGAGCCTGGGACTCATACCAAGATTGAATTTCCTGGGCTTGACTCCGGGCCTGAACCAGGGCGGCGTCAATCTCCTTTTGCACATCAGCATCAATCTGACCGGTAAGTTTTTCTAATCCGTTCATAGATTACCGCCTTTCTTCCTGTCTGGCAGCTGATGCGTGCCCTTACAGGGCGTTCATCAGGAGAAGCACGGAGGCCAGCAGGGAGAGAATGGCGTAAAACTCCACAATACCGCAGAGGATGATACCCTTGGCCCAGTCGTCAGGCTTCTTGGCTACCACATTGATGGCGGAGGCGGCCACTCTGCCCTGGTAGATGGCGGAGAGCCAGCCGCCAATGGCCATGGGAATGCAGGAGACGAAGATGGTCAGACCGTTGGTAATGGACAGATCCACGATACCTCCGGAGAAGGCACCCATGGTGAACAGGGCGAAAAACCAAATAACCAGGCCGTACAGTCCTTGGGTACCGGGGAGTACCTGGAGAATCAGGCACTTGGAGAAATGCTCAGGGTTTTCACTCAGAAGGCCGGTGGCCGCCTCGCCCACCATGCCGGTGCCCTTGGCAGAGCCCACGCAGCAGAGACCCACCGCCAGGGCGGCCCCCAGAAAAGCCAGACCGATGCCTCCAAATTGCGCAATGAAGTCAGCCATGTTATTGTTCCTCCTTGATATCTACATATTTTGTATTGATGAACAGGGGACGGAAGGGCTTGCCGCCCTCCTTATAAAACCGCCCAAAAAACTCCAGACACTGGAGCCGCAAGTCGTGGACATAGCAGCCCAGCAGGTTTAGGGCAAAGTTGAGGGTATTGCCGATAAGGGAGATGATGACGAAGCCCACCACATTTCCGGTCACGGAACCCAGCGTATTAAAGACCTGGGCGATGACGCTGCCAGCCAGCATCAGGGCCATGAGACGGGCATAGGAGAGAATATCGCTGAAAAATCCGGTGACGCCGTTATACACCGTACCAATCAGGGAAGTGATTTTCCCCAGACCCCTTGCGCCTCGGGTGCCGCCGTAGAGAAGCATGAGCAGTCCTGCGATGAGAACAGCGGGGTAGCCCCTGACGTTTCCCACGCCCAGCACCGCCAAGGCAATGCCGGTCAGAATAACCCACCATGTCACTTCGTTCCACAGGGCGTCTGCCCATTCACCACTCTGGATTTTCCGAACCACGCTGATAATCATACCGGTAATAATCTGCAAAAGGCCCAAGGCCAGGCAGCCAACCAGAATGGCCAGGGTATCGGTGAGAGGGGTAAACAGATAGGGCAGAGAGGTGAACGTTGTATTTGGATCAATGATTTTGGCAATTTGGGGAATAAAGTCACCCAAAAAGCCGCCGGTAAGGGCGCCCATGATAAAAGTGCTGATGCCGCAGAGAACCAGCAGCCCCGCCATGTGCTCCATTGTACCTTTGGGATGCAGCTTCTTGAGCATAAAAAGGCCGCCGGCCACCATTAAAATACCGTAGGCCATGTCGGCCATCATGAGCCCAAAGAAGAATACAAAGAAAGGCGCCATAAGAGGGTTGGGATCCACCCCGTCGTAAGTAGGCAGGACATACATATTTGTGACCATATTGAGGGGCTTGGTCAGCGGGTTGTTTTTGAGCTGAATGGGCACACGGGGGTACTCGTCTGGCTTCGGATCGGCGGCTTCCCAGGCCGCTGCGTACTGGGAGAGTACGGTTTCCACCTTGCCCAGCTTGTCCGCCGGTACCCATCCCTCCAAAAACAGGGTGGCCTGGGTGGAGAGGATCCGGCCCTTAACTTCTTCCCGCTGTATGTCCTGAGCCAGCTGGTCGATGGTCAGTCGCAGGGCCTGCCGGTGCTCTCTTTCCTGGACAATAGCTGCCTTACAGGCGTCCAGCTCCCTGGAGAGCGCCGCAAGCTGGGCGTCAATGGCGTCAATATTGGCCCGTGCTGTGCCCGTCCAGCCTCGAAGGGATACGGGTGAAAAACCAAAGGTCTTGAGTAACGCCATGGCCTTCTCTTCAACAGAGTGGTGGCACAGGAGCAATACGTACTGGAATTCCCGGTCGCGGCCTGCCCAACTCAGCTGGGCCAGCTCGGTTACAGCTGCCAACTCCACTTCTGCCCGATGTCGGTCAACATTTCCTGAGATCGCGCCAAAGGATACAGAAACGGATCGGGTGGACGGAGTATCCAAGGGGGTGTCCAATTCCAACCAGGGAGCCAGTGCGGATTTTTGGGCGGTGAGTTTGCTCTGCTCGCTGTAAATGGCCGTGATACGGGCATCCCGGGCCGAAATCCGCTCCGCAGCAGCTAAAGCCTCTTGGCGAGTAGACCTGTCAAAGAGCTGGGCCTCTGTGACCTGCGGGCGCGCTTGAAACAAAGAGCCCTTGGAGGGAGCATAGTGGTTAAGAAGTTCCAAAGCAATGCTGAGTTGATCCATTTTAGCCTTTGTGTCTGCCAGCGCGGTATCATCCATCCGGGCAAAGGAGGCCCAGGCGGGATCGGTTAGCTCCTCAGTGGGTTCCTGGATTTCCACACAGCCCAGGTGCTGAAGCTGACAAAGCAGTTTCTCCCGATCTGCTGCCATGGCAAAGAGACGCAGGCGCTTCATTTTGACTATGGACATGAGTCTCCCACAACCCTTCTGATAATGAGTGCCGCGGCGGCATCCAGCCGTTTGGCCGCCATCTGGCGCAGGCTGGTGCAGGCTTGTTTGGTCTCCTGTTGTATAGCCTTAACCTCTTTTTCCGCGGCAGCCTTTGCCTTGACCAGCGCCTCAACCGCCTGCGACTGTGCAGTACTGCGCACTTGCTCCAGCTGCGCCTGACAGGACTGCTCGGTGTCAGACACCAGCTTTTTACATGCCACGGCTGCTTCCGTCCTGCGGGCACGGGCCTTTTCCTCTGCCTCGGCCACCCTTTGGACTGCTTCTAAAGACATTCCATCACTGCCTTTCTGTTTAAATGATTGGAATCCACTAAAACTGTCAGGATACCAGTCGCAGCCTGCTGGGTGGCTTTGTTTAAACCACCCAGCAGGCTGCGTTCTGTGCAGACAGTCCGTGATCGTGGAACCGGGCTTTCATAAACATTTCGGGTGTAATGCCCTCTGAACCATGGTATTTCCCTATCCAGGCAGCATGGTTCCGGTATCCAAATATCTCGTATGCCAGGAGAGTGCTTGCTTCAAATCGTGGGGCGTGTGTCCTCCCTGCTTGCTGGCCTCCTCCAGATACTCCCGCAGAAGGGGCCGGTATTTGGGATGTGCGCAGCGGTCGATGATCAGCTCCGCCCTCTGCCGGGGGGATTTCCACCGCAGATCTGCCAGCCCCTGTTCTGTCACAATCACCTGTACATCGTGCTCCGTGTGATCCACATGGGAACACATAGGAACGATACAGCTGATCGCGCCGTCTTTTGCCACAGAAGCGGTGGCAAAGATGGTAAGTCCCGCATTGCGGGCAAAGTCGCCGCTGCCGCCAATGCCGTTCATCATCTTTGTCCCCATAATGTGAGTGGAGTTTACATTACCGTACAGATCGCACTCAATGGGCGTATTCATGGAGATTAAGCCAAGGCGTCGTACAATTTCTGGGTTATTAGCAATTTCCTGGGGGCGGATGACAATTCTCTCCCGGAAAAAGTCAATGTTGTCATAAAACAGCTCCTGATTCTTCTTGGAGAGGGAAATCGCTGTGGTAGAGGCGCCCACCATTTTGCCATCCCAAATGAGCTTCAGCGCGGAGTCCTGCACAACCTCGGTATACATCCGAAGCCCGGAAAAGCCGCTGTCGCCAAGGCCTGCCAAAACGGCGTTCGCCACGCTGCCCACCCCAGACTGTATGGGATTCAAAGAGGGGGGCTGCCTTCCGGCGGCCACTTCTTCCTTTAAGAAAGCGATTATGTGAGCGCCAATCGCCGCGCTGACATCATCCGGTTCCTTAAAGGTGGGATAAGTCCCGGGATCGTTGGTCTCTACAATAGCCACCACCTTATTGAAATCACATGGTATTGCAGTACCGCCGATGCGCTGTGTGGCTTCCGTAAGAGGAATGGGGCGGGAGTCTACCTGGTAGATGTCATGCATGCCGCACAACTCTAAAGGAAGGGCGGAATTGACTTCCAAAATGATGTGGTCGGCCTGATAGAGGAAGCAGTCGGACGCGCCCACGGCAGCAGACGGTATGACGCCTTCTTCCGTAACCGCGGCACATTCAACAATCGCATAATCGATATGTAGACCGCCCCGATTGATAAACTCGGGCATATGGCTCAGGTGCATATCCGAATAGCCAACTTTGCTCTGATTAATGGCCGTCCGAATGAATTTGTTGCTCTGGTAGGGATATCGCATAGCCAACAAGCCAGCTCGGGTTAAGGCACCGTCCAAAGCGTCACCCACCGAGGCTCCGGTCAGAAGTGTGAGATGATCCGCCTTTCCCTGTTGGGCCAGTGCCTGAGGAATGGCCTTTGGCTCACCAACCAGGGTAAAGCCGGAGCAGCCGATTACGCTGCCGGACTGGATGAGCGCGGCCACATCCTCCGCGCTTTTTACTTTATCCCGCAAAGGGGCATAAATTCGCTCCATGTCTCTGTCCTCCACAACCTATGAAATCCGCCCGGCCAACCGATCCAAGCGGAGGTTTCGGAAGTAAAGGCAAATGTCGATGGACACCATAACGATGTTGAGGATATAGAAGAAAAACACATAGGTAATATTTTGGGTCGTGAGTTTTCCGGTGATCGCACTGACATAGCCAATCCAAATAAATAATTCGAAAATGAGGCTTTTACCCAGGGTGGTGCGAGCCTTGTAGGATTTATAGACGGACAGCGGCCAGGAAATGCCGAAGCAGATGACCATTCCGAGTTCAAATATCTCTCCCATATGAACCACCAGATTCAGGCGCAAGTTCAAGTTGCACACTGAAGTGTCCTTTCTTAAAGATGTGGGCCGGGAATTCATGTCCCGGCCCGCTGGGGAAGACTGGCCGGATGGGTTATTCGATGCTCAACAGGACAGTGCCGGATTTTACCTTATCGCCCGGCGCAACCATAACCTCTTTAACGACGCCGTCTTTGGGGCAGGGGATGGGCTGCTCCATCTTCATGGCCTCCATGGTGCCCAAGTTGTCGCGAGCCTTGACAGAATCGCCGGGCTTTACATTGATGGCCACAATGGTACCGGGAATACGAGACTTGATTTCCATACTGAATTCCTCCTTAATAGTAAGTGCGTGTTCTGGCTGTTACACCAGTCGAATCGTTGTAACAAAGATGCCTGCGGCAATTGCAGAGGTAATCACGCCAGAAATATTGGCACCCATGGCCACCGGCAGGATAACTGCAAAGGGGTTTTCCTCCTGAGCTGCATGTTGGGCCAGTTTGGCAGTAGTGGGAACACAGGAGACACCAGCAATGCCTATTGTGGGGTTAAAGTATTTGTGGCTTGCTCTATGAAAAATGTAGACGATCCAGCCGCCCAACAATCCGCCAACAGCTGATACCGCCAGAGCCAGGATGCCGATAATCAGGATGATGATGACGGTGGGGTTGAGAATGGTGGATGCCTCGCACAGCACGCCCAGGATCAGCCCCAGGAAGAAGGTGCCGAAATAGGACAAACCCTCCTCCAGTAGCTCGGTGTACTTGTTGATTTTGGCTTCCTTGACTGCCATACCGATGAAGAAGGAGAGGATCAGGGGCGCCGCCACTGGCAACAGCAGGCAGAGCACCGCACAGGTGATGACGATGAACGTAAACTTGGATTTTTGGGAGACCTCGGGCACGTCCACATACATGTCAATGCCCCGGTACTTCTTGGGCACCAGCGCTTTAATGATGTAGGGGTAGCCGCCGTAGGTCAGGCTGAGGTAGAGGTAGGCGATGATGGAGATGGGGACGAAAAGCTCGGGGGCCATCATTAGGGAAGAAAACAAAACCATGGGTCCGTCGGCGCCACCGATGGTAGCCATGGCAGCGGACTGTTCCGGAGTCAGTCCAAAGCCGAGCACACCGACTACCAGAGCTACGAAGGTACCTAGCTCAGCAAAAATGGCAATAATCATGGAACTCCAGGGTTTTGCCAGCAGGAAACTAATCTCGCTTCGCGCTCCGATCCCCATAAAGACCAAGCAGGCAATAAGTCCATTGGAGAAGGTCAAGTTGTAGATCGGCTGTAGGAAATTGATTTGCATGGTGTCCACAATAGCTGTAGCATCGGAAACAAGTGGATCCAGCAGCAGGTTCCCCACTGCGCCCGAGGTTAGAAACATCATGCCGCAATTGACCGCCATCATACCTAGTCCCATGGGCACCATAATCAAGGGCTCAAGGGTGCGCTTGAAGCCAAGCACAGCCAGGATAAAGCCGAAGATGATCAAAACGACACGCGCTATCGCAATATTTGTATCTACGGCAAAAAATGTTCCAATACCGGGGAACATCTGCATAAAAAGCTCCATGCTAGACACTCCCTTCTCCGTTGTCCTCTGACTGCCCCGGGCGGCCGGTCAGTTTGCTGATACCTACGATGATTGCTACCACCAGCAGGGAGATCACTGCGGTTAGCCCGTAAGCCATTGCGGTATACGGAATAATGCCCATATTTTTCTACACCTCTCACAGCGGCATGTTTCCGCGGGGATGCGGGAGCCGCTCTTTATTCATCAGCAGTTTCAAGGCCTCCAGCAGCCGTACTCTGGTTTCAGAGGGATGAATGACCAGATCCACGAAACCACGGCCAGCCGCCATATAGGGTGTGGCAAACTGCTGCGAATAGAGCTCGATTTTTTCCTTGCGGGCTGCGGCAGGATCCTCTGCGGTCTGGATCTCCTTGCGGAATACCACGTTGGCCGCACCAGCGGCGCCCATGACGGCGATCTCGGCGGTGGGCCAGGCATAAACGAAATCAGCTCTCAGATCCTTGGAGCACATAGCCAGATAGGAACCGCCGTAAGCCTTGCGCAATACCACGGTCAGCTTGGGCACCTCGGCCACAGAATACACATACAGCAGCTTGGCGCCATGCCGGATGATGCCGGCATGCTCCTGATCCGCTCCAGGCAGGAATCCGGGAACATCCACGAGGTTGATCAATGGGATCCCGAAGGCATCACAGAACTGGATGAACCGGGCCGCTTTATCGGAGGCGTTGACATCCAGGCTGCCACCCATGGAGAACGGCTGGTTGGCGATCACGCCCACACTGTATCCGCCTAGACGGCCAAAACATGTGACGATGTTGTCTGCGTAATAGGGCTGCAGCTCCATCACGCTGCCATCATCCAAAATGGCATCGATGATATCGTGGACGTCGTAAGGCATGGCGGAGTCGTCCGGGATTACGCCATCCAGCTGACTGCGGCTCTCATCCCCGGCTGCATAAGGAATTTGTGGGATGCTGTCGCCTGCCTTGGAGGGTAGATAACCTAACAAGCGGCGCACCGCCTGCAGAGCCTCTTCCTCGCTGCCCGTAGCCAGGTGAGCCACGCCTGAGACGGTGGTGTGGGTGTCCGCCCCACCCAGTGCCTCGGCAGTGATTTCCTCGCCGGTAGTGGCGGCAATCACTGCAGGGCCAGTGATAAACATTTGGCTCTCTTTCTCCACCATAACGATAAAATCAGTCAGGGCGGGAGAATACACTGCGCCGCCAGCGCAGGGGCCCATAATCACGGAGATCTGGGGGATGCGGCCAGACGCGCAAGCGTTGCGGTAGAAAATCTGACCATAACCAGATAACGCGTCCACAGCCTCCTGGATACGAGCCCCGCCGGAATCGCACAGCCCAACCACCGGGCAGCCAGCCTCCAGGGCCATATCCATCACTTTGCAGATTTTTGCCGCATGCATCTCGCCCAGAGAACCGCCCTGAGCAGTAAAGTCCTGGGCGTATACGAAAATGGTGCGGCCATCTACTTTACCATAGCCAGTGACAACGCCATCGGCTGGAATATCCTTATCCCCCATGCCGAAAGCGGTACAGCGGTGGCGGACAAAACGGTCTACCTCTACAAAAGTGCCCGGATCCAAAAGCATGTCGATTCGCTCACGGGCGGTCTGTTTTCCCAATGAGTGCTGCTTTTCTACCGCCTTGGGGCCGCCGCACTGCAAAACATGAGCTGTGAAATCATCGAGCTGTCCAAGCTTTTCCGCAGTTGTCACGATACTCACTTCCTTTCGCACAGTTCCAGCAGAACCCCGTGAGTGGCTTTGGGATGGAGAAAGGCTATTCGCGCCCCACCTGCCCCGTATCGGGGCGTCTGGTCGATAAGGCGCACACCCTTTTCCTTCAGCTCTGCCAGAGCGGCGTCAATGTCATCCACCCGGATGGCGACGTGCTGAATTCCCTCGCCGTTCTTTTCGATGAAGCGGGCAATGGGGCCGTCTTCCGTAGTGCTCTCCAGCAGCTCCAGCTCGCTGTCGCCGCAGGGGAGGAAGGCAACCGTCACCTTCTGCTCCTCCACCACCTCCGTACCCTTACTCTGCAGGCCCAGGGTTTCTTCATACCATTTCACTGAGGCGGCCAAGTCTTTCACCGCAATACCAATGTGGTCAACTCTTGTGCAATTCACAACCGGAACCTCCTATCTTTATCTGCGTTACAAATTCAGCCGCCCAAAGATATGGGCTTTCTTTTCTGGACTGGAATTGCTGCAGGCTTTGCTGGAAGGCTGGGCTATCCAACAGAGGC
The DNA here is from genome assembly GCF_037572415.1 of Flavonifractor porci. Lineage (NCBI taxonomy): Bacteria > Bacillati > Bacillota > Clostridia > Eubacteriales > Oscillospiraceae > Flavonifractor > Flavonifractor porci. Next base: position 19,196 of record NZ_JBBHLB010000026.1, on the reverse strand, counting down.
TGCAACAGGTGCTGCTCGATGCCCTCTCGAACCAGAGTCAACAGTTCACTTCTTAAACGCAGGGAGCGGCGCTTGGCAAGTTCCCCGCTTTCATCCAGACACTGATACTGGGTGTCCAGCGCGGCGCACAATTCCGCTATCCCCGTCCCCTGGGAAGCGGATACCAAAAGCACCGGAAGAGAACGCTTTTCCTCCTCGCCCAACTCCAGCATGGCCCGCAGTTCATTGGCGGTGCGATCTGCGCCGGGACGGTCGGCCTTGTTGACTGCAAACAGGTCGCCAATTTCCAGAATACCTGCCTTAATAGCCTGCACATCGTCACCCAAGCCGGGAACATTGAGCACTAACACCAGATCCGCAGTCTCCATAACAGCCACTTCAGACTGTCCCACACCAACTGTTTCCAGGAGAATTAAATCATAGCCGCAAGCATCCAGCACATGTACGGCGCCCGCACTGGCTGGCGAGAGCCCTCCCAGCTGGCCGCGGGTTCCCATAGAGCGGATAAAGACGCCTTTATCCAAGGTCAGATCTCCCATCCGTACTCTGTCCCCCAGGATGGCGCCCCCGGTAAAAGGGCTGGTGGGATCCACCGCGATAATTCCGACTCGCAGACCTGAGGCCCTCCAGCATTTGGTCAGGGCATTGGTCAGAGTACTCTTTCCAGCGCCAGGTGGACCTGTGATGCCGAAAATACGAGCCTGACCGGTATGGGGCCAAAGCTGAGTAAGCAGGGAACGGGATTCCTCTCCGCCTTGCTCGATGGCACTGATCAGGCGGGCGACTGCGCGTTTGTCACCTGCACGTCCTTTGGTCAGAAGATCATCAAAATCCTGTCTCATTCCCCGCCACCACAATGGGCTCGCAGGAAGTCTACTGTTTCAGCGGTGGGAGTACCGGGGGTAAACACCTCCGCGACACCAGCCTTCTTCAGGTCAGGGATATCTTCTTCCGGAATTACGCCGCCGCCAAACACCAAAATGCCGTTTGCATCCTGTTCCCGCAGCAGTTCAATGACCCTGGGGAAGAGATAATTATGTGCACCAGAGAGAAGGGAGAGGCCCACCGCATCCACATCTTCGGAAACGGCAGCTTCCACGATCTGCTCGGGGGTCTGGCGCAGACCGGTGTAGATGACCTCAAACCCAGCGTCCCGCAGGGCCCGGGCCACCACCTTGGCACCCCGGTCATGGCCGTCCAGACCGGGCTTGGCAATCAAAACGCGGATCTTCTTCTCACTCATCTCAAAGCACCTCCATGGGGCGATATTCCCCAAATACCTTCCGCAGTTCGCCGCAGATCTCGCCCTCGGTGCAGTACACCCGGGCGCAGTCCAGAATGTAAGGCATCAGGTTGTTAGTGCCCTGAGCTGCGGTACGCAGGGCCTCCAGCCGCTGGCGCACCAGGACGTTGTCCCGGCCGGCCTTCATGGCCTGCAGTTTCTTAATCTGGTTGGTTGCCACAGAAGAGTCAATGTGAAGCAGTCCCTTGGCGGGCGGCTCTTTGATAGTGAACTTGTTCACACCCACCACGATCTGGTCGCCGCTCTCCACCTGACGCTGATACTGGTAGGAGCTCTCGGCGATCTCCCGCTGGATGTAGCCCTGCTCCACCGCCTTCACGGCGCCGCCCATCTCGTCGATCTTGGCGATGTACTCCTCGGCGGCGGCCTGGAGCTCATCGGTCATGTGCTCCACATAGTAGCTGCCCGCCAGGGGGTCGATGGTGTCGGCCACACCGCTCTCATAGGCCACGATCTGCTGGGTGCGCAGGGCGATGCGGACGGAGTCCTCCGTGGGCAGGGCCAGGGCCTCGTCCCGGCTGTTGGTGTGCAGGGACTGGGTACCTCCCAGCACAGCGGCCAGGGTCTGGATGGCCACACGCACAATGTTGTTGTCAGGCTGCTGAGCAGTGAGGGTGGATCCGCCGGTCTGGGTGTGGAAGCGGAGCATCATGGATCTGTCCTTCTTGGCGTGGAAGCGCTCCTTCATGATTTTGGCCCACAGCCGGCGGGCAGCACGATACTTGGCCACCTCTTCCAGAAGGTTGTTGTGGGCGTTGAAGAAGAACGAAAGCCGACCAGCAAAGTCATCCACATCCATACCGGCCTCCAGGGCGGCCTCTACATAGGCGATACCGTCGGCCAGGGTAAAGGCGATCTCCTGGGCGGCGGTGGAACCGGCCTCACGGATGTGGTAGCCAGAGATGGAGATGGTGTTCCACTTGGGCACATTCTGGGAGCAGAATTCAAAAATATTGGTGATCAGCCGCATGGAAGGGGCAGGCGGGAAAATATATGTACCTCTAGCTGCGTACTCCTTCAGAATGTCGTTCTGGATGGTACCCTTCAGGGCGGAGGCGGGCACGCCCTGCTTCTCCGCAGCGGCAATGTAGAACGCCAGCAGCACCGCAGCAGGGGCGTTGATGGTCATGGAGGAGCTGACCTTGTCCAGGGGGATGCCCTGGAAGAGGATCTCCATGTCCGCCAGAGAGTCAATGGCCACGCCTACCTTGCCCACTTCGCCGTGGGCCATGGGGTCGTCCGAGTCGTACCCGATCTGGGTGGGCAGGTCAAAGGCGATGGACAGGCCTGTCTGCCCTTGATCCAGCAAATAGCGGTATCTCTTGTTGGATTCCTCCGCGGTGGCAAAGCCGGCGTACTGCCGCATAGTCCAGAAGCGGCCCCGGTACATGGTGGGCTGGATGCCCCGGGTAAAGGGATACTGGCCTGGATAACCAAGTTGGTCTTCATAACTTCCCATGTGATCTTCTGGCGTATACAGACGTTCTACTGGAATACCGCTGGTGGTCTCAAAGCTGGATCTTCGCTCCGGACTTTTTGCCAATGCTTTTGCAACGAGTTCTGATTCCCATTGCGCTTTCCCGTTCATTGCATACACTCCTTCTGCTCTTTATTTTGCCTCCATTATCTAAACAAAGGCTTCTCTATGGTTCCTGACTGCTTTTTCGTGTATAAAGCAAGCGCTCTGGAACAGCCACACCCTTCAGAAAGGTAAAGAAAAGGTGAGGCATAAAGCTGACTTTATGCCCCACCTAGTGATAAAATAAGGAAGCTCTTAAAGCCTCCAAACAAATTATGATCCAATTAAAAAGAAAGGTAAATCATAACACCACTTCCCAGCAAATCTGGCTACTTTTTCAGTGTATCAGGACAAGTGCGGTGTTTTAAGAGCAATATTTGAATAATTGAAAATCCACTTCAATTAAGTACTATTCTACTTCTTTCCCCTCGGAAATGTGATTTGTTTTGACCGGTGCATAATCTCAACCTTTATAACCAAAATTTTCTCACCAGCCCCGTTTATTTTCGTCAAATAGGCAAGGGTAGTGAGGAACTCTCCTGCCCTGCTTGGTATGTCCCCCTCTAATTTCGAGTCCAGCGCAAAAAAGTCTTATGACACACCCCTAACCGTCTGGCTGCCTCCCGTGCTGATATCGCCCCTTGTTTCCACGATAGTTCTATTTGATGAAATTCTTTCGGCCTTACCTTTGGAGGGACACCAAATCGTACCCCTCGATCCTTCGCTGCCGCAATTCCTTCTGCTTGCCGCTGCTTTATAAATTCTCGTTCTGTCTGTGCAACATAGGAGAGTAACTGGAGTACGATGTCAGCAATCAGCGTACCGGTTAAATCACGGGTACTTCTGGTATCCAATAACGGCATATCCAAGACCACAATAAAGACCTGCTTTTCTTTTGTTAAGATACGCCATTGGCACAGAATTTCATTATAATTTCTCCCCAGACGATCAATGCTTTTTACTACCAATACATCGCCTGCTTGCAGTAGATGCAGCAGCTTTTGATAATCTGGACGATCAAAATCCTTTCCAGACTGTTTATCGCAAAAAATGTCTCGCGCCTCAATGCCAAATTCTCGCAAAGCAATAATTTGCCGCTCTTCATTTTGACTTTTCGAGGATACACGTGCGTAACCATATAACTTACCAAATCCCATAAAACGCCTCCGATCGTTGTTATAACTCCATTATAAACGACCAAAAACATTAAAAATACAGGAAGTACTTGCCATTATAAGCGGTTTGAGCAATTATTTAGTGTTGAATTGGAATTTTAATCATTGCATAGTTAGGCCTAGCAATAGAGGCAAACCCTGTCACTCTACTTACTGTTACATTATTGGTTTTAAAGGTGCAGTGTATAATCATCAAATCTCCGTTTGCGTCTCTGCCGCCTACGATCCCCACATGCTCATCACCCGGATAGAATACCAGATCACCTGGCTGGGCCTCATTCCAAGAGATGGGGGTACAGTAGGTGTGCTGCATGTGAGCGCCGCCGCCGTGGCCTATGACGTACTCTCCATCAGTGACATTGTAAAATACCCAATCGACAAATCCACTGCAATCTAGCCCATAAGGCAGGTAGGTTCCCGTAGTTGAGCTGCCGTCTGCCCATACCTTGGTGAGCTGGCCCCACCGGGAGTCCCAGCCAATCACCAGGGACTTCCCGCCCCAGAAGTAGTTGACCTTGCCCACCAGCCTGCAGGCGGTCTCTACTACGGCCCGGCGCTCTGGGTCCAGGTCAGCGGGCAGATCCGCCAGCAACTTCTTTGCCGTGGTGTCGGAGATCGTGAGATCTCCAGCCAAGGTGGCCAGAATACCGGAATTTCCCACCAGTTCGTTCAGCGCCTCATTCTGTTCCTCTGTAAAAGAATAAAACACCCGCATATCATCCGGCGTCCTGGCGGTGATGGTTACAGTAAGTATCCGCTCTGTCCAGGCTGGGGTATCTCCAGAGGCTGGGTGCTCCACCTCTCTGGAGGAGGAGGTCAGCTTTGTCATGTCCCAGAATACTGTACGCAGGGCTTCTACATTTGCCACATCCAGTATCGCCACAGTCGTTCCGTCCGCTGTGCCTGCCGTTTTGACGGCAAACACCGCCAGAATATCAGACCAGGGGGGCGGCTGTCCCTGAATCTCCAGCGTATCATATCCACCATCCGCCTGCATACTGGAGACCTTATCTCACAATTCGCCGTTGATCTGTGCCACCGCCTGAGCGGGAGAGATGGCCCCGGTTGTTTCATCCGACCCGGCAAAAAAGATGCCTAGCGGTGAGGCGAGGATGATGCCGCACAGACAGATGACAACCACCACCGCAATCACCACTCCACCGCCTGCTGTGGCCGCGGCGGCCAGAGCCTTAGCTGCCACGATCACAGCGCGTAGTGTGCGGTTTGCCGCCTGTGCGGCCTGCCTGGCGGTCATACGGGCCACCCTTGCGGCCTTTTGGGTTCGTGCCAACCTGGCTCCCGCCTCCGCCGCACGGCGGGCCTGTCGGGCCGGAAACGCTCTTACAGGCGGTTTCCCACCCGGCTTTCCAATCCCAGCTGTTTTGCGAATGAGATGGCCAGCCGATTTGACCGGCACACCTCGTTCTTTTACTACCGTCTTTGCGGTGCTGCCCATAGCCTGCCTGGAGGCCTCCGCATGAGGCCGGGGCTGCACACGAGAACCACCTGTCTGCCCAGACACCTGCCGTAGCTGCTTGCGGGCCTCTATACCTTGTGGTCGTTTTCCCGAGGGAGGAGCTACCGAGGGACTGTCCTCTCTTGCGTGCAAGCGCCGATCCGGTTTCCCGCTGCGGAGAAGGGTGCCCTGGCGTTCCCGCACAAAGGACGCTTTTCCCTGCTGCAAGGCGCTTGGCGGTGTGGCAGGCGCGGGATCGGCTTGCATCTTCAGATAGGCGTCCTTGGTCTTGATGTTTCTTTTTTGAGGCGTTTGGAGTGCGGACTGCGGCTGGGGGTGGCTTCTGCCCGCACTCTGCGCCCGGAGCGGATCTCCCGCTTCTTTCCCGCGGCGGCGGCCCCTTGGAGGCAGAGTGCCGTCATCTCTTGGTCTTGCCGCTCCTGGCGGATCGTGACGGTCAGGGTATCCGTCCGGGCCTGCATTCTGGGTGTGCTTAGCACCTTTCTTTCGTTTTCCAAGCAGACGCTCAGCCAGCTGCTCCGCCCGTTTGACACCGCTCACCTCGGCATCGCCCAACTGGTCACCGCCGAAGTTATCCCGCTGGCCGTGCTGGGCCGTGTCCCGCAGCTGGCCCCGCAGGCGCTCTGTGCCGTCATCCAGCCCCCGCCGGATCAATTCCTTCGGCGCGGACTTGACCCGTTCTTTCAAAGTGTGCCGCACCTGGGGTTTCTCTTTGATTTTATCGATATATGTCACCTCGATTCAGCAGGGAGGGGCCTTGGCCCCTCCCTGGTTTTATTATGCGGCCAAGTCAGAGGGCTTGGTGGTCATCAGTTTATAGAGCTGCGTATGACGAGGGAAATTGTCCATGAAGGGCACAATGGCGCTGCCGCACTTGATGAGGCCCCGCCCAAAGTCCACATTGGTGATGTAGGAGAGCTGGTTGTCTGAGATGTTCAGCAGACGGGCCAGCTCCAGCCGGTCGGTGCTGGCCTGGTTGAGCATGACCAGGAATTCACTGTTGGCCAGCATGGTCCGGGCCGTGTGGGACTGGAGCAGATCGTCTACATTCTGTGTCAGGCCGGTGCAGCAGGCACCGTACTTCCGCACCCGCTTCCAAAGGGTGAACAGAAAGTTGGCGCTGTACTCATGCTGGAACAGCAGATAGATCTCATCGATATAGATCCAGGTATTCCGCCCCAGGCGTCGGTTGCGGGTGATTCGGTTGAGAAAGCTGTCCAGGATCACCAGCATGCCCATGGAGAGCAGCTGTTTGCCCAGCTTCCGGATATCATAGCAGGCGATGCGGGAGCTCATGTCCACATTGGTGGGTTTGGCAAAGGTGTTGAGACTGCCCTCCGTGAACAGTTCCAGGGCCAGAGCCACGTCCCGCGCCTCGGCCTCCGGCTGGCGCAGCAGTTCCGCGTGGAAGTCCTGGAGCGTGGGGGCCTGGCCCCGGCAGCCGTCCCGCACATAGTCGTGGTAGCACTGTGCCGTACAGCGGTCGATGATAGACTTCTCCTTGGCAGACAGCTTTCCGGCCCCCACAGACTGTTCACAGAGAGAAAGCAGGAACTCCGATTTCAGCACCACGGGGTTTTCACCCTCGCCGTAGCCCTGCTCCATGTCCATGGCGTTGATGTGGTTGCTGGAGGTGGCGGAGATCTCCACCACCTCGCCCCCCAGTCCTTCTACCAGAGGACGGTATTCCGACTCCGGATCGATGATCAGGATGTCATCCTGGGTAGAGAGGGCCAGGGCGGTAATCTCTCGTTTGGCGGTAAAGGATTTGCCAGAGCCAGACACGCCCAGAACAAATCCGTTGCCGTTGAGGAGCTGCTTGCGGTCGGCAATGATGAGATTTTTACTGATGACATTCTGGCCGTAGTAGATGCCGCCCCGGTCCCGGATCTCCTGGGCTTTGAAGGGCATGAGGACGGCCAGGGCCTCGGTGGTAAGGGTGCGCAGGGCGTCGATCCGCCGCAGACCCAAGGGGAGGGCGGTGACAAGGCCCGCGTCCTGCTGCCAGTTCAGAGTGGTCAGCTGACACAAATGCTTGCGTGCGATGGACTGGAGGGTCTCTGTGTCGCTGTCCAGCTCCTCCTTGCTGTCGGCCAGATGCACCAGAGTCACCACGGCGAACATCATCCGCTGATCCCGTGTGGTTAGATCATCCAGCATTTCCCGCGTCTCTTTCCGCTGCTGCTCCAGGTCGTAGGGCACCACCGCGGAGAAGTTGTTGTTGCTGTTCTGCCGCCGCTGCCAGTTGGTGACGTTGGTCTCCACCCCCAACAGGCGGTTCTGCATCTCACGCACGGCCTCATCGGTGGGGACAGGGATCACGTCGATGGACAGCATCATGGTGCGGTTCAGGCTGGTAAGCTCATTGATCATGGAGTCCTTGATGTAGCTGGCATACTCCTTGAGGAACATGGCCCGGCCATATTTATCGCCCATGATGAAGTGATCCTTCCGAAACTCCATGCTGTCCGGGCAGATGGTGTTCTTGAAGGAGCGTCCTGTTTTCATGCACTCCCGCAGGTCGATATGGAACCGGGACTCCTCGCCCACTCGGTAAAAGTCGTGGAGCACACGCAGCCGCTCCACCGCGTCCAACTCCTCGCAGTGGGAATCCAGGTGATTGAGCCGGGTGGTCACATCATTCATGACTCGGTCGAAGAAGGTCCGGGCCTCCTCAGGCGTTTTCTTATGGGTGGAGACGGTGACATATCGCTCCTGCACCATGCTGTTGGAGGAGTCGGTGACCTTGTCAAGCAGCATGGCGTTGTACTCCGAACGGCCTCCGTCCAGATGATCCCCCTGGGGCGGGATCAGGATTTCCCGCTCAAAGTTGCGGCGGTTGAGCCGCTTGTTGTTGATGGTGATTTTGGTGGTAGAGCCGGTGTCCAGGGCATTGAGTAGTTCCGAGTAGCCCAGGAACATGGACGTCTTGTCCTCTTTGGAAGCGATGGCGTAATTGATGTCGGAGAAGCGGATGGTTTTCGAGAATTTCCCGCCGAACTGGAAAAGCCCATCCGGCCAGATCCGGCGGATGGGGATGGTGTCCTGAACGGACTTTGGCACCGTAAGGTGCTCCTTGTCCTGCTTCAATGTGTTTTGAAGGGTCTTAATCAAGTCGAATGGCCTCCTTTATCGATGAATGTTCCATGAGTTGGACATAGAGATCGTTTGAACGGAACAAGAGACGTTTGGGCATGAAAAATTCCGAGCGGATATACGCCATGAGAAAGCGTTCCAGCGTCATGCCGTTATAGGTGAAAAAACCACCCAGGGCGAATGGAAACGCGGCCAGGATACACACCCATCCGATCTCGCCTGTTCCAAGCACCGGGTGCAGGCAAAAGTACACGGCCAGCGCCACCAGAACGGCCAGCAGGGCAAACAAAAATTGCCGCAGGGACAGGCCGAAAAATAGACTTTCCTGGTAATTCCGCACCTCTTTATTGATGCGTACCTCCAAGGTATCACCTCCTGCATTTCTGTTTGGTTTTCATGGACAGACCGTTGCAAAGCCTGTCCGGCTATGCTACCATTTGCTCAACTTAGGAAGGGAGTTGAGCGTATGGCATATCTGATGCTCGGGAGCGTAATGATCTTACTCTCCATTGTGTTCCGCCTGGCAGCGGTGTTTCGCCTGACCATCCCACTGGTTTATGCGCTGATCGTTCCCACCGTTTTTCATGAATGGTACTATGCCAATCAAACGCTGGCCAACGTCATCTGGTATGCGCTGCTGGCGGTTGTAGTTCTGTCCTGGGTGGTCTCCCTGGTTCGGAAGGTTCAGGACATCCTGCTCCGGAGGAGAGAGGACAAGATGCTGGAACTCATCGTGCTCAACCGGATGCGGGAGGCCCAAATGTACAGGAAACCAGAAGCGGATGGCGGATATAAGATCCAGGTGGACGACCTGTTTGACGATGATTAACCAAGCCCCATCAATTCCCGGATGATCCGGTCACTCATCTTGATGGAACCAACCAGCACCAGCATATTGAAGATCAACTCGCCAATGTAGTTCCAGACCAGTGTAGCCGGTGCTGTGGAAGCGTCGCCCACAGCGGGCGGGGCGGAGGCAAACTGCGAAAAAATGACGCAGGCCAGCACAATGATACAGCCCTCCAGGCAGATGGCGGCATAGCTTTTGAGGAAAGCGACGCCGATGCTGCTGGAGGGCTGTCCCGCGAAACTGGCCAGGGGGATAGGCGCGATGGCGGTGGCCATGTAGAGCTTGAAAAAGCGGGAGTAAACGGTCAGGATCATAACGAGGGACAGAACCCAGATAAACAGGGAGCCCAGCAGAGTCACCGCCCAAAGGGGGATGGACTCCAACAGTCCCACGCTTTCAATGGCGGTAATGAGTTCTTCCGGCAGTGTGGTGGGTGACATGGCAGTCATGCCGGATGCATCCATGATGGTGGAGATTGCCCCCTGGGCCACTCGGAACAGGGCGTTCATCAGTTCCATGCCGTAGGTCACTGCCGCCTGTGCCAGCACAAAGCGGATAAAGCACTTGAAGGCCACCTCCGGGCGCTTAATCTCGGTAAAGCTGCCGCAGGTCTTGACTACGCCCATCACAAAAAACAGCACCAACAGAGCATAGCCAATGGCTTGCAGCGCCCCGTTGATGCTGACGATCACGTTCCAGATCCCGCCGCCTTTGAAGTCCTCTGGGGTTGTGCTGATCAGGGTCCAGATCTCTGCGAGTTTGTCGTTCCAGGTCTGCAGGGCGGAATTCAGATTGTCTACGATCCAGTTTCCACTGCCCAATCACTTCACCTCCCATACAGGCTGTATCTCATGTTGCAGCCACTCCTTTCTCACCCACGGCCCATTCCAGGGCCGTGGGTGTTCTTGCGTTTCTTCCTCATCAGCCGGTGATGAGGGTGAGGATCTCCTTGGTAAAGGTGATCACGATACCACCGGCGATGGTGAGCATGCCATTGGCCCGCTGGGAGGGGTCATGGCTCTTGAGGGACAGGCCCAGCTGGAGGACGCCGAAGCCCAGCAGGATCAGGCCGATGGCTCGAATCAGGGAGAAGATGAACTCGGAAAGGTTGTTGACGACCGTCAGCGGATCGTCTGCGGCAAAGGCTGGGACAACCATAACGGTCAGCGCCAGAACGAGGCAGGAAAACAGGGCGTACAGTTTCCGTGCGCGGCGCTCATACTTACGGGTGGTCAGATCATGTTTCATGCTGCAGTCTCCTTTTCTTTGTTGGTTTCATCGGCAGAAATAACCTGGAAGAACGGTGTGCCTGGAATGGCCGGTGTGGTGTTGTGTCCATGGTGAATATACGGCGCTCCGCCTCCGTCCACGGTGTAGCGGATAGCGGGGTGCTCGGTCAGTTCATACTTTAGGTCCATGACGGGTTTTGCTCCCCGGATAAACAAGATGCAATAGCGATTATCCAACGCACGAACCTCATCGGGGGTAAGCAGCTCCCGTCCGCTCATCTGGAAATTGGTGGAGTAGGAGCCCGATTTGCCCTTGGTCTGCCCATGGGTCTTTGTATCAATGGTGGCCTTGCCCAGGGCCTCGGAGATGTACTTATGGGTGCTCTGCTCGTTGCCGCCCAGATAGAGGATGGTGTCCGAGTTGCCGGGGATGGTCTCCCAGGAGTCCTTGTACAGCTCCTTGATCTGGGCCATGTTCTGAATGATGGTGCTGGAGGAAATGTTGCGGGAACGCATGGTGGCCAATTCACGAGTGTACCCTGGCAGCGGCATGGCTGCGAACTCATCCAATACAAAGTGGACGTGCTGGGGCAGCGCCCCATGATGGATCTGGTCCGCACTGTAATAAAGTGTCTGAAAGGCCTGGGAATAGAGCAGGGACACCAAGAAATTGAAGGTGTTGTCATTGTCCGGGATCACGGCGTAGAGAGCGCATTTCTTTTCTCCCAGGGTATAGAGGTCCATATCGTCGTGGTCTGTGATGGCCCGAATCTGGGGTAGGTTAAAGGGGGCCAGACGAACCGCGGCGGATACCAGGATGCTCTTGGCTGTCTTGCCCGCGCTCTGCTTGAATACTTTGTACTGCCTGAGAGCCACGCTCTCCGGGTTCTCCCGTTCCATGGCCTGGAACAGCAGATCCAGGGGGGAGAGATACTCGTCATCCTCCTCCCGGACCTCCGCGTATTCCAGCACCCGCATGACCATGGAGAAGTTCTGCTCATACTCCGGGGCCTCCTGGAACAGCATGAGGATGATGCCTGGAGGAGCGCCGTCTCGGCTTTGGTCCAAAACGGATCAGATTCGTGGCTGCCCTTTGGTGTGGTAGCCTGGATGAGATTATTAACCAGCTTGAGGACATCTTTTTCATCTCTCAGATAGCGGAATGGGTTATACCCGTCCGACTCCTCCAGGTTGACCAGGTTGAGTACCCGGATGTCATATCCCTTGCTTTTCAGCCACCCTCCGGTGGCTGTGAGCACCTCCATTTTCGGGTCGGTAATGACATAATTGGTGTTGGCCTCCAGAATGTTTGGTTTCACATAGCTGCGGGTCTTGGCCGCGCCGCTGCCGCCAATAACCAGGACGTTGAGGGAGCGGCGGTGTTTGTGGGTGTCTAGGCCCAAGCGGACATGGCGGGTCAGGATCTTGTTCTCTTTTTGGCGGAACATAGCGTTGACCTGCCGGGGAGAGCCCCAGGCGGCGGAGCCGTGCTCCTCACCGTCCCGAGTGCGCCGTTGCTCAGAGACGTAGATACATAGGCCCATGATATAGAGGCCGGTACAGATCAGGATGGACAGCAGGCTTTTGTCTGTCCAATGGATATCCAGCGGGTGCTGGAGCGCCGTTGTCAGATTGGTAAGAAGTTCCGGCAATCCACGCCCCAAGGATTGGGCAATGAGCAATGCGCCCCAGACCACCGGAACATAGAAAAACAGGGCCAGGACAATGTCCCCGGCCCTGGAGCTTTGCTTCAGGAAAACTCACCTCCAGACAAACACAGGGGACTCAGCAGATGGATTCGTCTGCTGAGTCCCCTTATTTATGGTGTGATGACAACACACGGAATGTGCTGTTGTTTGGCATAAGCGATGGTATTTCTGGTTCCACCACGCTCACCCGTATAGACCGCGATCACCCGCCCGGAGTGATCTACCATCCATTCATTGCGGCGCTGGTATGCGGAATAGGAGAACTCCTGACTAATACAGCGCACCAGATCTGCGTGCCGTATCACCTCCACATAACGACTAGTCCAAGACGCACTCCAATGAAGCCCAAAATTTTCATACGGAAGTGCGCAGATCAGCTTCAGTCGGTCATCTGATACTCTGCGTTTAAGAACCAGTTCTGCCGCGCAAATATCTACCCCCTTTGCCATACCTGAAATAAAGGTAGTAAACCCATCTTCTATCGCTCGGTCGATTTCCAGTCCTAATCGTACACATAACTGTTCTTCTGAGATGTTCAGCTTTTCTGGTCTGTGTCCCGTAAAGCAGCAACGGTGCTGCCGTAGTTCTTGCTCATGCATAAACCACTCCTCCTTCGGCGTAGACTATAACATTATCTAATGTAATAGTCTATACCTTCGAGTGAGCAATTCCATATTATCTAACTATAGCATTAGATAATAGGAGCATGAGATATGGTGAAACTGAATGTGTTGGAATTGCTGGAGAAACAGGGCAGGACAAAATATTGGCTCTATAAGCAACTTGGAATGAGCTATCAGAATTTCAACCGAATGGTAAACAATGAAACTCAGTCTATCAAATTGGAGAGAATTGAAACCCTGTGTTTATTGCTAAACTGCACACCAAATGACTTGTTTGTAATCGATTGTGAGTGTGAACATACTCCCCAACAGTAGGGGCATTATCTCTGTTTGGGGCGTCCTTTTTGTCTGTTTCTGGCCGGAGCCGCTTTGTGCTGCCGATTTAGCTGCTCCCGGTACCCCTTCAGCTGTGCCAGAACAGAGGGGCGCTCATGGGTCGTCTCCGTACTGATTTCGCTCTTGGAGATACTGGAGCTGCCGCTGATACCGGCCAAGTCGAACTCCGACCGAGACTCTTTTTTTGGCGTTTTTTCCTCCCGAATCTGTGAATCCCGCACGGGAGCTTGCTCCTTGGCTGGTGTACTCTGGCGATCCTGCGGAAGGTATCGGATGCGCTCAAAAATGAGATTGGCGCGCTCCAGCTCTGTGACTGGCATGGCCACATCTACCACCTTGCCGCGACCATCCGAATCCCGGATGACAGAAAATAGGATCTTCTGTTTGACTGCCCTCTGCTTGAATGCCTGATACTGTTCCGGCGACATGGGGAACATTCGGATATCCCGTGTCTCCCGGAGCATTTTTCCCATGTTGACCTTCCCGGACAGGGTCTTGTGATGCTTTGCCAAAGCCAGCGTGATGGCCAGTAGATTTTTGAGAGCGGACGCGCCCAGCCGAACCGTTACTTCTGTGCCGGCCAACATCATGCGAACCATCTGGTCGGCAGCCTCACCGCCTCCGATGTTCATCGTGTTCCACCTCTTTTCCTCTTGTTTCGGTTTTGCGGATATCTTCTTCCATCTGCTTACTTGCCGTCTGGATTTCCCGGCACAGGGCCAGCTTTTTGCGTTCTGCGCGGATCTGCCGGTTTAGCTCGGCAAGCTGGTTATACACCTCCGTTTTTTCTTGTGTCAGATGCTCTGGAGAGAGACTGCACTGTTCCAATAGGCACACGGCTTGCATGTAGCGGGCAAACTCTTCCTCCATGCCGGACAGCCCCTTCTCATAGCATACCTTGGCCGGTGCCAGGGCCTCCACATCCGCCAGGGCGTCGTACAGCGCCTGCCGCTTCTTTTTGCGCACATTGAGGATGGTGCGCTGCTTCATCAGATCGGCCAGTGTTTCCTCTGTGCGGCTTTGATAGGCGGTCAGTTCGTCAGTGGTGGAAATGTTGTTCTCTCGCAGGAAAGCAAACTGTGTCCGGTACTGCTCAAATTTCATGACTTCCTGCCGCAGGTGCGGCGTCATCCTGGGGGGATACTGTCGCTGTTCGATTTTTCCCAGCAGGTAGAGATAATGAACGTACAGGGCCAAAAAGCCCGTGTATTTGGGGTGTCTGCGGTAGGGACGAAACATAGGCCTGTCAGCAAAAGCGGCCCGTTGACCCGTCTCGATTTCCTCCAAATTGCCCAGGATGGCGGCACGGATACCGTCCTCTGTGAAGGCGGCATTTTTTCTGCCTGGATACTGAAACCGCTCCTGCCCCCGCAGACGGAATCCCAGACGGTTTCCGTGGCGGATCTCGTAGCCCTTGTGCTCCATGAGCAGGAAGAAGTGTCCCAGGTCATTGGCGTCCTCAATGGACTCCCGGAGATCCGCCTCCAGCATGGAGCGGAAGGTGGGTTGACCCTTGGATTGACGTAGCCACTCCACATAGCTCATGGATTTGGAGGTCTCTCCGGATAGGATCACGGAGAGGCCGTGCTCCCGGCACAGCCGGTCTGAGATGGCCCGGATCTGGCAGTAATAGCTTCTGGCATTGCTATGATATTTCTCGCCGGTGTCCGCGTTCACGGAGTTGAACACAATGTGTGAGTGGATATGCCCCCGATCCACATGGGTGGCAATTACCGCCTCGTAACCGTTCAGATGCTCCGCAGCGAAAGTCTTGGCAATTTCCAGAGCCAGCTCGGGAGAGATTTCGCCGGGCTTGAAGGACTGGACAATATGGTAGTACTGGACGCCCCCCATGTTTTCGGTGTCCCGTTTGGTCTCCAGCATCTGACGGCACTCCCGGCCTGGTTCACAGCCCTGATGGGCTGTGAGGATCTTCTGCTCCGTCTTATCGCCGTTGAGGATGTAGTCGATCCCGATATCCAACCGACCTTTTCGAGCCAGGATCTTGGTGACAGCCATTACGGATTGGCCACCTGGTACATCAACTCATAGACTTTATCTAGCAGGAACAGTCCACGCCTGGCATCCTCTGCCGTGGCGATACCGGCATTGACACTGCGGGCAATCTGGTTGATGTTATTGCCGATGTGATGGATCTCCGTGCGGAGGTCCTTGATTTCCTGGGAGGGTCTGGCCCGGATCGGAGTCCCATCGATGAGCCGGACGATATAAGCCCGTTTGCATAGTCCGCAGAGTTTGGCCTGACGGCAGAGCTGCTGATACTGCTCCGCCGTCAGCTCGATGTGCAGATGGTGTTTTTCTTTTGGGAGCCCCAAGCGTGCCTCCTTTCTGCGGCTCTGCCGCAAACCTTCCGCCTGCAGGCGGCATTGGGGTCAGGGGTTTCCCCTGCAAGCGCGCAAAATGTACATTTGCGCTATGCTTGCCCAACGCCGCCCCTGGCGGCGTTGTCTAGGCCCCGCCGAAGCGGGGCCTTTTCTCATGCGGTAGGTGGATCATAATCCAGGCAGGCAGAGCCTGCCAACTCCTCGAAAAAGAAAAATCACCGCTCTGGGCCAGAGCGGTGACGCCTACCTTGCAGGCTGGAATGCTCAATATTCCTCTGACATGATCATCTCCATACAAGGGTGTCTATGTTAGCACCCTGAAGGTTAAAAAAATCCGGGCAGGGTGTCTATTGTGACACCCTGCCCAAACTACAATATACTACCAGAAAACTCATCAAGGACAATCGGCAGACAGTACGCCGTCACACACCCTGGGCCAGTTCCCGCGCAATCCGTTCTTTGGACAGGGCGGCATAGGCATCCGTAACCTCGATGCCAGTGGCGGAGTAACCCTCCAGCACGGCAGCCAGCACCGTGCTGCCGGAACCGGCAAAGGGGTCCAGAATATGTCCGCCCGGCTCGGTGATCTTCACCACATCCCGCATGAGCTGCAAGGGCTTTTCCGTCAGGTGGATGCGGTTCTGGGGATTGCCATACTTGAATACGCCGGGCAGACAGGGGACAGGTCTGCTGATAGGCATATCCCCGTTGGAACCCCAGACAATGTACTCAGCCTGCTGGCGGAAACGGCCCTTCTGGGGACGGCTGTTGCCTTTGTCCCAGACAGCGGTACCGCGCCAGATCCACCCCGCCCACTGGAGCGCATCAGTGGCTGCGGGGAGCTGCCGCCAGTCGATAAACATGCACACAGGGGCACCGGGTTTACAGACCTTGCGGGCGTCATAGAGCCATTCAGCGGCCCAGCGGGTCCAGGATCGCTGATCCTTGGAGTCGCCATCAAAGGGAGGGGGTGCGCTTTCCCCCATGCTGGAATATTTCTTGTCGGTGGACTTGTTTTTCTCCGCCTGGGTTCGACCCCCAGAGGCATAGGGGGGATCGGTGATGACCGCATCGAAGGTATTAGGGGCAAACTCGCGCAGGACCTTCAGTGCGTCGCCGTGGATGATCTCCCAGTTGGGATGAATCGCAGTGATGTTATCGCTCATAGGCATGTTTCTCCTTCTTTCCTTTGGATTGATTTTGGAGCGCGGGCAGAGCCGTCTCCACATATTCGCTGATGATACACAGCGCCTCATGGTAACTGTGGCAATTCCCTCCGGTGATGCGGTCACACATCTCTTTGGCTTGGTCACCCATACCATGCTCCCGGAGCGTTCTGGACGCTGCCCCCATCAGGTTGAAGATGTTACCGTCTTGTTCAATCAGCGAACAGTACGGTTTTGCTCGCTCCTGCTGGTTCGGCTGATCCAGGAAACCACCCAGCCGATTGGGCACATAGTCGGACAGCCAAGTGCTGCCAAACTGGCTGTGTGCCTGAATCCGCCACATCGCAAGCTTTCCCACATTCAGCTGTACCCCCTCAAAAGAGAACAGCAGGTTTGTGAGACCGTCGTGCTGGAATGTGGCCGCATGTTCAAATTTGGTGCCATTCAGCAGGATTCCTTCCTGGGTGAGCAGATCATTGATTCCGTCCACCCATTCCTGAAGGTCGCCGCCGCAGCCCTGGAGGATCAGCCCTTCCTCATCGGTCATGTGCCGCAAGTCCTCCGTGGTCTTTTCTCGGATCATTTGACCTCCTCGCGCTTGGCGCTTTTCTTTCTTCTGGGCGAAGTGCGTCCCTTCGTTTTCAAATCGGTTACCACTGGGATATCCAGTTTATTGGCGCGATGGATCTCCGCCCACATCCCTTCCGTGACCGGTCCATAGACATTGACCTGCTGGCACTTTTCTACCAGCCGAAGGCCCATCTCCCGTGCGGCCTGATCCTGCACCGGATCGCCCGGATCTGCGATGGGCGGGAACATGAGATGGGGGCAGACTGGGATGTCGCCCGCCTGAAAGACTTCCTGGGCTTTCTGTCTGGCGAACGCAATGTTTTTCTCTACCTCACCTCGGAGGGGTGCGCAGATGTACACCAATTGGGGTCCGTGGTCTTTTGCCGGGACTTGAATGCGAAAAGTCTCCACATAGTCGCTGGCCATTCGCCGGAGCTGCCGGTAGTCCTCCTGGGAGGGATGGTAGGCATACCAATCGATCCGGTCACCATCTACCCAAATATGCGGATCAACGCCATCCCGCAGGTAGGGGTTGTTGGGGATCTTCTGTTTTCCCCATACATCCTTGAACCGAAGAGTCAGCTTGTCCACCACACCCTGATTGCTGTCCAGCAGCGTCAGACGAAGAGCTGCATAGTGATCCGCATGGCCCAGTGTAACAAATTCAGCCCTCACCTGACGGTTTCTGTCCAAGCCACCCAGGCAAGCACGGCCTACAAAGACCGGATCATGGATTACAGCCCCGTCCGCAAACAGTTTACGGAGTTCCTGCTCAAAAAAGTTGCTCATCTGCTCATCTCACAGCCTTTCTGTTTCTTGGGGGGAGAAGGAGCTGGCTGTTGAGGAGCCAGTTCGTCTCGGGACGAATCCCGGATCACAGAACGGTTTTTCCCGCTGATCACCAGAGTATCCAGTGTATCGTTGCGGATCTCCTCACCGCTGATCACCAATGCGCTACCTGTCAGACGCACATCCCCGGATACTTTGCCATAGACCGCGCAGTGGCCGGACAGAATGGGAACGCCCATGGTATCCTTGTCATTGAGGATCATAGAAAACCCGGAGGCCCTGGCAGAGGCGCTGAGCACAGCGCCGCGTATATAGGCATTGTCCTCTACCCGCGCATGGCCGGAAAGGACAGCGCCCATAGAGATATAAGCGTTGTCGCAGACAACCGCCTCTCCGCGCAGAACAGCCCCCTTGTCAACATAGGCGTCATTGCAGGCAATGGCATCGTCAAAGATCCATGCGGTATCGTCCGGCTCAAAGGAAAGGTTGCTCTCGCTCTCCACGAAACCACCTAAATCACCGGCTCTGACCTCCGCACTCACATCTCGGAGTGCCCGGATACGATGAAGGAAGGGATACTTTTCGTGCGAGATCTCCGTGATCTCATATTTCTGATTGCTCGTTGTTCTCATCTCCTTTTTTATGCAGCATTTTGGAACAGACTCTCCTGCGCATCTTCCAAACGAAACTCCTCGTCAATGTCGGAGAAGGTCTCTCTGCGATTGAATTTCTCGCTCACCTTGTTGGGTAAGGCCTGCAGCTCCAACATCCGTTCCCACAGGTTTGGGTGGTAGTCATAGAGATGGCGCAGTTCTTTTCTTTTGGCGTTAGGGCAGAACCAGCAGCCCCCGCGGTTTGTAAATGTGTAGACAGGCGAAAGCAGCCCTGCCTGATATGCTCCCCCTATAGGAGACAGTGAAATAAAACACTGCTTCTATAGGGGGAGATATTTATGTCCAGAAGTAAGGTGGCATACGAGAAGAAAATAGAGATTGTAAGGGATTATCTG
>NZ_JBBHLB010000025.1:0-30612 GCF_037572415.1 Flavonifractor porci | reverse complement strand
GCCGTCCCGTATAGAGGGCCGGCAGGCAATTTTTATTGGTATGATATTGTTTTGGAGCAGCAAAACAGGCCTAACATTAGCTGCGCTAACTTCAAAACCTCCCTTTTGACCTTAATGTCATATTTTAGTACAAACCACTTTGTTCACGAAAATTTAACAAAATATTTTTTGCTGTGAGCGGAATAATTCTGAAAACAACGGCGAAAAACGGGGGGATAACCGCCAGAATTTAGTTCAAGTCCTCACCAATGGGGGTAAGCATGAAAAGATATCTTTTTTTTGTGCAGTCAAAATTGGACGCGAAAAAACCCCGAAACCGTTGTGGCTTCGGGGTTTTCCGGTGCGATATCTTTTTTGGTCGCACAATGTGGTTGCGGGGGGAGGATTTGAACCTCCGACCTCCGGGTTATGAGCCCGACGAGCTACCAAACTGCTCTACCCCGCGATATGGTGCCGGAGACCGGGGTCGAACCGGCACGGGATTACTCCCACGGGATTTTAAGTCCCGGGCGTCTGCCAATTCCGCCACTCCGGCGTGGAGGGCTCCAGTCTCGCGTTTTCTGAGTGCCTAACTAGAATACCACAGCGGGAATGGTATGTCAACCCCTGATTTGAAAAAATAAAGAGAAAAATTGACTGGCGGATAAAAAGCAAAAAAACAAGAGAGACACGCAAAAGCGTGTCTCTCTTGGTACGGCTGAAGGGATTCGAACCCCCGACCTTTTGGTTCGTAGCCAAACACTCTATCCAACTGAGCTACAGCCGCATATCAGCTGAAGTGTTTCTCTCTCGCTGACAGCTTAATTATATTAGCACAGCTTTAGACAGAATGCAAGAGTTATTTTTGATTTTTTTCAAAAAATTTCTGAAGGGCTATTTGCCGCCCTCTTCCGCGATAATACGCTCCAAACAGCCCATCAAATCAGCCATGGTTTCCAGCCGGACCCCCATGCCGAGGATATGCTCCCTCAGCTGGGGCGGCATGGAATCAAACTGGGGCCGGATCGCCGGATCTACATACGCCATCGTATCACCTCCTGCCGGTTAGCCTGCATAGCTAGTATAGCCGGCAGAAGGAAAAAGGATACAGCGGGCGGCAAAAAACGCGCCCCTGAAACAGAGGCGCGGGAGTTTTGGTCTGTCCCCACCGCAGGGAGCGATTGCCGCCCTGCGGTGGGACAGTGGGTAGTGCGTTGAAAAGAGAGAGAAGAGAGGAGGAGTAATGTCATTGTTATCTCTGGTATCCTGACGATCCCTATGATACCAGATTCCAAACCGAAGTGGTGAACCGTTTTGGAACTTATTGTGAACGAATTATGAACGCATAAGTTTTCTACAGCAGTGTGATGAACTGGCTGTTGGCCCAGCCCACCATACCGTCCAGACGGACCACATACCAGTCTTCCCACTGGTTGAGGATGGTAAGGCGGGTGCCATCGTAAGCCTTGGCCAGCACGGCGGCGGTGGGGGAGGGCTTATCCCGGATATTCAGGTAGCCCCAGGAGACGTCCACAACGGCGGGGCGGGGGGACTGGGGCTCCAGAAAGGGCAGACCAAAATACTCCGTCAGGGAGAGCACGATATTGCGGGCAATGGCGTCCAGGTTATTCTGCACCCAGGCGGCGTCGTCCGGGTTGTCGTGATAGCCCAGCTCCAGAAATACCGAGGGGGCACGCACCCGCCGCACCTCGCCAATGGAGGTGGTGGACTCCGCCCGAACCTTATTGGGCAGAGGATAGATGGTTTTCAGACCGTTGGCAATGAGTTGGGCGGCCCGCTTGCCTTCTGTGGAACTGGGGTAATAGAACACCAGGATACCTCGTGCCTGACCGTATTGCTCCTCCGGAGCGGCGTTGGAGTGGAGGGCCAGATGGAGATCGTAGTTTCCGGCGTTGGAGGCCCGGATGGAGGACAGGGCGGTCATGTCCGGAGTGTTGCGGGAAAACCGGATGCCAGCAGCGGTGAGGTAGGGCTCCATTGCGTCGGCCAGGCGGTTCATCCACTCTTCCTCTGTGCCGCCGGTGACGTACAGGTTGTTCTCCTGTGTGGAGGGGGAGAGGTAGATAATGGGCATAGAAATAACCTCCTTTTCCCCATGCTATGCGGGAGAAGGGAGGCCTGCGCACCAGAAAACGTCCCCGGTGCGCAAAATGCACCGGGGACGGCTGAACGATGTATGTAAATGACTCAGTCCACCTTGGGACCGGCGGCCACCAGAGCCTTGCCGGCGGCGTTGGAGGTATACTTGGCAAAGTTCTTCACGAAGCGGGCGGCCAGATCCCTGGCCTTGGCGTCCCATTCGGTGGGATCGGCATAGGTATTGCGAGGGTCCAGAATATTGGTATCCACACCGGGAAGGGTTGTGGGAACAGCCAGATTGAAGTAGGGGATGGTCATAGTCTCCGCCTTCAGGATGGAGCCGTCCAGGATGGCGTCGATGATGCCGCGGGTGTCCTTAATGGAGATCCGCTTGCCGGTGCCGTTCCAGCCGGTGTTCACCAGGTAGGCCTTGGCGCCCGACTTGGCCATCTTCTTCACCAGTTCCTCACCGTACTTGGTGGGGTGGAGCTCCAGGAAGGCCTGGCCGAAGCAGGCGGAGAAGGTGGGGGTGGGCTCGGTAATGCCCCGCTCGGTGCCGGCTAGCTTGGAGGTGAAGCCGGACAGGAAGTAGTACTCGGTCTGCTCCGGGGTCAGGATGGACACAGGGGGCAGCACACCGAAGGCGTCGGCGGACAGGAAGATCACATTCTTGGCGGCGGGGCCGGCGGACACGGGCCGGACGATCTTCTCAATGTGGTTGATGGGATAAGAGACGCGGGTATTCTCAGTGACAGAATCATCATTGAAGTCGCAGTGGCCGTTTTCGTCCACAGTGACGTTTTCCAGAAGCGCGTTGCGCTTGATGGCATTGTAGATATCAGGCTCGGACTCCTTATCCAGGTTGATGACCTTGGCGTAGCAGCCGCCCTCGAAGTTGAAGATGCCGTTGTCGTCCCAGCCGTGTTCGTCATCGCCGATGAGCAGGCGTTTGGGGTCGGTGGACAGGGTGGTCTTGCCGGTACCGGACAGGCCGAAAAACAGAGCGGTGCTCTCACCGTTCATGTCGGTGTTGGCGGAGCAGTGCATGGAGGCCATGCCCTTGAGGGGCAGGAAGTAGTTCATCATGGAGAACATACCCTTCTTCATCTCGCCGCCGTACCAGGTGTTCAGAATGACCTGCTCCCGGGAGGTAAGATTGAAGATGGCGGCAGTCTCGGAGTTGAGACCCAGCTCCTTATAGTTTTCCACCTTGGCCTTGGAGGCATTGTAGGAGATAAAATCGGGCTGGAAGCTTTCAAGCTCCGCCTCGGTGGGCTGAATGAACATATTTTTTACAAAGTGGGCCTGCCAGGCCACTTCCATAATGAAGCGGATGGCCATACGGGTGTCGGCGTTGGTGCCGCAGAACACGTCCATAACGTACAGCTTCTTATTGGACAGTTCCTGGATGGCCAGCTGCTTGCAGGTATCCCAGGCCTGCTGGGAAGCGGGTTTGTTGTCGTTCTTGAATTCATCGGAGGTCCACCACACGGTGTCCCTGGAGGTGTCGTCCATAACGATGAATTTGTCCTTGGGGGAACGGCCGGTATAGATGCCGGTCATGACGTTGACGGCACCCAGGTCGGTGACCTGGCCCTTATCATAGCCTTCCAGATCGGGCCTGGTCTCTTCCTGGAACAGGACCTCATAGGAGGGGTTGTGGAGGATCTCGGTGACGCCGGTGATGCCGTATTGATTCAAATCAATGTTTGCCATAATGCATGACCTCTTTCCCGTATTGATCTCTCTGGGGCTCCGGCGGGGCGGACAAGCCCCGGAAGTTACAAATCCCATGGGATAATCATACACAAATTTAGGCATAATGTCAATTCCTCTATACCCGGCGATTTTGCAATTCTGTTTGCCGACAGTTTCAATCTGCCTTTCAAAGTGCCAGGATCTTCAAGCCCCGAGAGCACGGAGTGTGCGGGCCAGAACGGCAAATTCATCAATACCCAGCCGCTCACCGCGGACACCCTCGGGCAGCCCGGCGTCGGCGATGGCCTGCCGCAGCTGTTCCTTGCTCAGACGGTCTCCAAAGGCGGCGGACAGACCGTTGAGCAGGGTCTTGCGGCGCTGTGCAAAGGAGGCGCGTACCACCCGGAAGAAGAAGGCGTCCTCCACCAGGGTCTGCACCGGCTCTGTTCGAGGCACCATGCGGATCACCGCCGAGGTCACCTTGGGCGCGGGCAGGAAGCACTCCGGGGGTACCTCAAAGAGGTACTCGGGGGTGGTGTAGTACTGGCAGAAGAGGGAGAAGGCGCCGTAATCCGCCGTGCCGGGAGCTGCGCAGATACGTTTGGCCACCTCCCGCTGGATCATCACCGTGATGGAGGCAAAGCAGCCTGCCTCAATGAGGGCGGTGATGACGGGGGTGGTAATGTTGTAGGGCAGGTTGGCGCAGGCCACCGGGGTGAGGCCGGGAAACTGTTCGGTTGCCAGGGCGGCCAGGTCCAGCTTCATGGCGTCCCCGGGGATGACGGTCACATTGTCAAAGGGGGCCAGAGTTTCACCCAGAATGGGCAGCAGGTCCCGGTCCAGTTCTATGGCGGCCACCCTGCCCGCCCGCCGGGCCAGCTGAACGGTGAGGGGACCGATGCCCGGCCCGATCTCCAGCGCGCCGCAGGTTTCGTCGGCGCCGGAGGCGTCGGCAATGTCCTGGGGCACCCACCCCTGGATGAGGAAGTTCTGGCCCATGCTTTTGGAAAAGCGAAAGCCGTGACGGCCCAACAGGGCCTTGATGTCGTTGCTGTTGCAGAGATCCATAATCCACCTCACACACATATTGACACCAGTATACGGGAAACGAAACCAAAATACAAGTATACGGGCAGGAAGGACGAACAACGTTGGATGCAAAGAAAGGTATGCGCCTGCTGCTTGACAAATTGATATTTAGGTGATATTATTTTGATATCAAAAAGAGAGCGGGAGGTGCTCTTATGGAAGAGAAGATTTTGACCGGCAAGAAAAAGGGTATGCCTATGCTGCTGCTCATTCTGGCCCTGTATGTGCTGGCGATCGTCGGCATCGTGTGGGCCGCCGTCCAGGATGGGGCGGGAGACATGGATACAGTCACGGTAGTCATTCTGGCTGTGAGTGTTGTCTGGGCGTCTCTGGGCTGGATCTTCCTGTGCGGTCTGAAGGTGCTCAAGCCCCAGGAGGCCCTGGTGCTCACCCTGTTCGGCAAGTACATCGGTACCCTGAAGGGGGAGGGCTTCTACTACGTCAATCCTTTCTGCTCCGGGGTGAACCCAGCGGCCCAGACCAAGCTGAACCAGAGCGGCGATGTGGACGGCGGCAGCAAGGCGGAGAAGAAGGCGGAGGCCCAGGCGGCCGGCAAGAAGATCTCATTGAAGATCATGACCCTGAACAACAACCGCCAGAAGATCAACGACTGCCTGGGCAACCCGGTGGAGATCGGTATCGCCGTCATGTGGCGGGTGGTGGACACTGCCAAAGCGGTGTTCGACGTGGACAACTACAAGGAGTATCTGTCCCTCCAGTGTGACAGCGCCCTGCGGAACATCGTGCGTATCTACCCCTACGACGTGGCCCCCAATGTGGACACTACCGGCGACGGCATCGCTGACGAGGGCAGCCTGCGGGGCTCCAGTGAGGTGGTGGCCGGGCGTATCAAGGATGAGATCCAGAGCAAGGTGGCCCAGGCGGGGCTGGAAATCATTGAGGCCCGCATCACCTACCTGGCCTACGCCCCCGAGATCGCCGCGGTGATGCTCCAGCGGCAGCAGGCCAGCGCCATCATCGACGCCCGCAAGATGATTGTGGACGGGGCTGTGGGCATGGTGGAAATGGCTCTGGAGCGGCTCAGCGAGAAGCAGGTGGTGGAACTGGACGAGGAGCGGAAGGCCGCCATGGTGTCCAACCTGCTGGTGGTGCTCTGCGGCAACCGGGACGCCCAGCCGGTGGTCAACTCCGGCAGCCTGTACTGATATGGCGGGCGATGGTAAGAAGCAGGTGCCCCTGCGCCTGTCTCCCAAGCTGTATGCGGCCATTGCTGCCTGGGCGGAGGACGACTTCCGCTCGGTGAACGGGCAGATCGAGTATCTGCTCACCGAGTGCGTCCGGCAGCGGAAAAAGAACGGCAAATATGTATCCGATGAGATCGATGTGCCGCCGGAACTGGATATCGAATGAAAAGAGGACGTGCTGCTATGCAGCACGTCCTCTTTTGTTGCTCAGGCTTCGGCGGAACCCAGGCTGACCTCCGGCATCAGCTCCTTGCTGATGATGGAGAGCATCTCCTCCAGCTTGGCGCACTCGTCGGGGGTGAACCGCTCCCGCATCCGCTCGGTGACTACATGAACGTAGTCGCTGCTGACGTTGTAGTAGTCCTTGTACTTCTGGGTCACCTGCAGGTGATACTCCCGCTTGTCATGCTCCGACTGGATCTTCTGAACGTAGCCTTTGCGGATGAGGCTGTTGATCTTATAGGCCGCGTTGGGCGGGGAGATCCGCATAAAGGAGGCAAACTCGTTGATGGTGGGGGAGCCCAGAGCCTGGATGGTCTCCATTGCGAAGGTCTCCACCGTGGTCAGGCTGGCCTCCCGGTTCTGGAACCGCTCGAAGATCTCCTGATAAAAGTGAAGTTTAAATTTTGTATACACGATTTCAAATTTCTCTTCCAGCATACCCGTGCCTCCGCAAAACAGTATCATTTTTAAACATATTATAGCAAAAAGCGGAGGGGAGGGCAATCAGGAATCCTTACCCAGGGCAAAGGTGAGTTCCGCCGTGGCCGCCACCTGCCCGTTGACGGTGGCCTTGGCCTCCCCGATGCCCACCGGCCCTTTCTGCTTGGTGAGGGTGCATTCCAGCTCCAGCACGTCGCCAGGGGTGACCTGGCGGCGGAACCGGGCGTTCTTGATGCCGCCGAAGAAGGCGATCTTGCCCCGGTTCTCCGGCAGGGACAGCAGGGCCACCGCGCCCACCTGGGCCAGGGCCTCCAGAATGAGGACGCCGGGCATGACGTGGTACTGGGGGAAGTGGCCCTGGAAGAAGGGCTCGTTGACGCTGACGCACTTGATGCCCTTGGCCCACTTGCCAGCCTCGCCGTCCACGATGCGGTCCACCAGGGCGAAGGGGTAGCGGTGGGGCAGGATCTCTGCGATCTGATTGGAGTTGAGTTCCATGGCTTAACCCTCCCACTTCTTGAACAGCACGCAGGCGTTGTGACCGCCGAAGCCCAGGGAGTTGGACAGGGCGTACTGTACGTCGGCATTCCGGCCCTGGTTGGGCACATAGTCCAGGTCGCAGGCCGGATCAGCCTCCTGATAGTTAATGGTGGCGGGCAGATACCCGTCCTTCAGGGCCAGGGCGGAGAAGATGGCCTCCACCGCGCCGGCAGCCCCCAGCATATGGCCGGTCATGGACTTGGTGGAGCTGACCGCCAGCTGGTAGGCATGGTCGCCGAACACCGTCTTGATGGCGTCGGTCTCGCCGGAGTCGTTCAGAGGGGTGGAGGTGCCGTGGGCGTTGATGTAGCCCACCTGCTCGGGGGCCACGCCGCCGTCGGCCAGAGCCTGGGCCATAGCCCGGGCGCCGCCCTCTCCGTGGGGGGCGGGGGCGGTCATGTGATAGGCGTCACAGGTGGCGCCGTAGCCCACAACTTCGGCATATACCTTGGCCCCACGGGCCTTGGCGTGCTCATACTCCTCCAGCACCAGGATGCCGGCGCCCTCGCCCATAACGAAGCCGGAACGCTGGGCGTCAAAGGGGATGGAGGCCCGGTCGGGGTCGTCGCCCACATGGAGGGCCCGCATGGTGGTGAAGCCGCCGATGGACAGGGGGGTGATGGCGGACTCAGCGCCGCCGCACAGCATCACCTCGGCATAGCCGTCCCGGATGTGGCGGAAGGCGTCGCCCACGGCGTTGGAGCCGCCGGCGCAGGCGGTAACGGGGCAGGTACACATACCCCGGAAGCCGAAAGCGATGGCGATGAGGCCGGCGCCCATGTTAGCGATAGCGGAAGGGATGTAGAAGGGGGAGGCACGGTCAAAACCCTTTTCGGAGCAGCGGGTCTGCTCGGACTCGGTGACCCCGATGCCGCCGATGCCACTGGAGACGATGACGCCGCAGCGGGTGCGGTCGATGGACTCCAGATCCAAGCTGCTGTCAGCCACCGCTTCCTTGGCGGAGGCCATGGCCAGCTGGGAGTAGCGAGCCATGTGGCGCACTTCCTTCTTGTCCAGCACAGAAGTGGGGTCCCAGTCCTTTACCTCGGCGGCCAGGTGGACCTTCTGAGGGGCGGCGTCGTACTGGGTGATGGGGGCGATGCCGCACACGCCGTTACGGATGGCCTGCCAGGTGTCGGCCACGTTGTGGCCCAGGGGATTCACGGTCCCCATGCCGGTAATGACGACTCTGCGTTTTTCCATAGTTGATCTTGTTCCTCCTCACATACCCATGCCGCCGTCGACGGAAAGGACCTGGCCGGTGATGTAGGCCGCCTCATCGGAGGCCAGGAAGGCCACGGCGGTAGCCACGTCCTCGGGAGTGCCGGCCCGGCCGGCGGGGATGGTGGACAGCATGGCCTCCCGGGCGGCATCGGGGAGGGCAGCGGTCATGTCGGTGGCGATGTAGCCGGGGGCCACGGCGTTGACGGTAACACCCCGTCCGCCCAGTTCCTTGGCCAGGGACTTGGTCATGCCGATGACGCCTGCCTTGCTGGCGCAGTAGTTGATCTGGCCGGGATTGCCCCGGAGCGCTACCACCGAGCTGAGGTTGATGATGCGGCCGTAGCGGGCCTTCATCATGGGCCGGGCGGCGGCCTTCATGCACAGGAAGGCCCCCTTCAGGTTGGTCTCGATGACTGCGTCGAAGTCCTCTTCCTTCAGCATCATGGCCAGGTTGTCCCGGGTGATGCCGGCGTTGTTCACCAGGATGTGGAGGCCGCCCAGCTCTTTCACGGCGGTGTCCATCAGGGTCTTCACAGCGGCGGGATCGGCCACGCTGCCCTGGACGGCACGGGCTTCCACGCCCAGCTCCTTGAGGGCGGCCAGAGTCTCCTCAGCAGCGGCGGTGTTGCCGGCGTAGGAGAACACCACGTTGGCCCCACGGCGGGCCAGCTCCAGGCAGATGGCCTTGCCGATGCCCCGGCTGCCGCCGGTGACCACGGCGATTTTTCCATTCATGCTCATAATGTTATCCTTTCAAAGCGGCGGAGAGAGCCTCGATGTCGGCGCAGGTCTCCACGGCGTAGGTCTTGATAGAGGGAGCGGTCTTTTTCACAAAGCCGCTGAGGGCCTTGCCCGGCCCGATCTCCACGATGGTGTCCACACCCAGCTCCTCCAGGCGGCGGATGGTGTCCTCCATGTAAACGGAGGACTGGACCTGGCGCTCCAGTAAGGCGGGAATGGTGTCGTTTTCGCCCATCTCACGGCCCAGGCAGTTGAAGAGCACCGGGAAGGCCATCTCTCCAAAGGTGACGCTCTGGAACTTCTCCCGCAGGACGTCGCCGGCGGGGGAGAGCAGGGAGGTGTGGAAGGGGCCGCTGACCTTCAGGGGCAGGCAGCGCTTGGCGCCCAGCTCCTTGGCGATGGAAGCGGCCTTGTTCACCGCCTCCTGGGCGCCGCCGATGACCAGCTGGCCGGGGCAGTTATAGTTGGCGATTTCCACCACACCGGCGTCGGCGGCTTGGTTGCAGGCCTGCTGCAGCTTCTCCCGGTCCAGACCCAGTACGGCGGTCATGCCGCAGGGGATACCGGCGGCAGCGGAGGCCATGGCCTTGCCACGGAAGGCGGCCAGGGAGACGGCCTGGGCGGGGGTGAACACTCCAGCGGCCTGGAGGGCGGAATACTCGCCCAGGCTGAGACCGGCGGCGTAGTCGGGACGGATGCCCATCTCAAACAGAATGGCGGTCATGCCGGCGGCGAAAGCCACCATACAGGGCTGGGTGTACTCCGTCTGGTTCAGCACCCCGTCGGGGTCGGTAAAGGAGACGGTTTTCAGGTCAAAGTCCACATCGGCGCTGTCCAGCACGGCTTTGAATACGGGATAGGCCTCATAGAGGTCGGCTCCCATGCCGGGATGCTGGCTGCCCTGTCCGGCGTACAGAAACGCGAGGCTCATACGTTCAGTCCTTTCACAACGGCCTCACAGCCGCGCATCATTTCCTCAAAGATGGCCCGCAGGGGACGGACCTCCTTTACCATACCGGCCACCTGACCGGCCATAAAGCTGCCGGTGTCCAGGTCGCCGTCGAACACCGCCCGGCGGAGGGAACCCAGGGTCAGTTTTTCCATCTCCTCCAGGGGCAGGTTCTGCTTCTCCATGCGCAGGTACTCCCGGGCCATCTTGTTTTTGAGTACCCGGACAGGAGCCCCGCCGGTGCGGCCGGTGACGGTGGTGTCGTTGGCCCCGGCCTTCACCACGGCCTGCTTGTAGTTGTCATGGATGGGACACTCCTCACTGGCCAGCAGACAGGTGCCGATCTGCACGCCGCAGGCGCCCAGGGCGAAGGCGGCAGCCATCTGACGGCCGTCGGCAATGCCGCCGGCGGCGATGACGGGCACGCTCACCGCGTCCACCACCTGGGGCACCAGGGCCATGGTGGTCATCTCGCCCACATGGCCGCCGCTCTCGGTGCCCTCGGCGATGATGCCGTCAATGCCGTAGCGCTCCAGACGCTTGGCCAGGATGGGAGCGGCCACCACGGGGAACACCTTGATGCCCGCAGCCTTCCAGGCGGGGACGTACTTGCCGGGATTGCCGGCGCCGGTGGTCACCACCTGGACGCCCTCCTCCACCACCACCCGGGCCAGATCCTCAATGTGGGGATTCATCAGCATCAGATTGACGCCGAAGGGCTTGCTGGTGGAGGACTTGGCCACCTGGATCTCACGGCGCAGAGAATCGGCGTCCATGCCGCCGGAGCCGATGAGGCCCAGAGCCCCGGCATTGGATACGGCGGCGGCAAAAGCGCCGGTGGCCACGTTGGCCATAC
This sequence comes from Flavonifractor porci, assembly GCF_037572415.1. Taxonomy (NCBI): domain Bacteria; kingdom Bacillati; phylum Bacillota; class Clostridia; order Eubacteriales; family Oscillospiraceae; genus Flavonifractor; species Flavonifractor porci. The sequence goes on along the minus strand of NZ_JBBHLB010000025.1, from coordinate 19,568 downwards.
CGCCCTGGATCATGGGGAATTCAATCCCCAACAATTCGTTCAGTTTCATAGTAAGCTCCTTATCAAAGAAACGGGCGGCGTACTCGACGCCCCGCCGTTTTATGCCAATTCCAAAAGGGCTCCCGCCCAGGTCAGGCCGCCGCCGAAGCCCACGCACAGAGCCTTCTGGCCGGAGGTCAGCTGACCGGAGGTGACCAGCTCATCCAGCAGCAGGGGTACGCTGGCGGCGGAAGTGTTGCCGGTGCGGGCGATGTTGCCGGTGCACTTGGCGGGATCTACCCCCAGCTTCTTCACCGCGAAGTCAATGATGCGCTGGTTGGCCTGGTGGAACACGAAGCGGTCCACGTCCTCCAAGGTGAGGCTCGCCTTTTTGAGTACCTCTTTGGCGCAGCGGGGCAGGGCCTCTACCGCGAAGCGGAACACCGACTTGCCGTCCATGTGGATGTAGGAGGGCGCGGTGCTGTTGGCCCCGGGGACGTACAGAGCTTCCTGATTGCCCCGGCAGCCCAGCACTCCGCAGAGGGAGGGATAGTCAGCCCGCCACTCCACCACGGCGGCGCCTGCGCCGTCGCCGAAGAGGACGCAGGTGGAACGGTCGGTGAAGTCGGTGATGCGGCTGAGGGTTTCCACTCCCACGATGAGGCCGAACTTCCGTTCTGCGGCGGTTAGAAGGCACTCGGCGGTGTGCAGGCCGTACACGAAGCCGGAGCAGGCGGCGTTCAGGTCAAAGCACACCGTGTCCTCCGGGAAGCCCAGATCCCGCTGGAGGATGCAGGCGGCGGCGGGGGTCAGATAGTCCTGGGACAGGGTGGCCACGATGCACACCCCGATCTGCTCCGGGCTGATGCCGGAGCCCTCCAGGGCCTGCTTGGCGGCGGCCAGACACAGGGAGGTGTGGCTCTCCCCCTCGGTGCAGTGGTAGCGGCTGCGGATGCCGGTGCGGCTGGCGATCCACTCGTCGTTGGTGTCCACGATCTTGGCCATATCGTCATTGGTCACCGCCTGCCGGGGCAGGGCGGAACCGGTGCTCAGCAGTTTGATTCCGTTCATGGGCGCTCCTTTCTCAGGGCCTTACTGCCCATTAAGCGGAATTTTTTATAGCGCTGGGTGGCCAGCGCCTGACCGTTCAGCTTGTTCAGCGCCGCCAGCTCCTTCGCCAGGACGGCATCCAGCGCCCTGCATACCCCATGCAGGTTGGTGTGGGCGCCTTCAGCGGGTTCGGGGATGATGGCGTCGATGACCCCCAGCTCCAGCAGATCGGCGGCGGTGAGCTTCATTACGTCGCAGGCCTCGTCGCTGCGGGAGGAGTCCTTCCACAGGATGGCGGCAAAGCCCTCGGGGGAGAGAACGGAGTAGACCGCGTTCTCCAGCATGAGCACCTTGTTGCCCACACCCAGAGCCAATGCGCCGCCGCTGCCGCCCTCGCCGGTGACCACCGAGATCACCGGGACGGTGAGGGCGGAGGAGAGGGCCAGGGTGCGGGCAATGGCCTCTCCCTGACCTCTGGCCTCGGCCTCCAGGCCAGGGTAAGCGCCGGGGGTGTCAATGAAGGTGATAACAGGGCGGCGGAATTTTTCCGCCTGCTCCATGAGCCGCTGGGCTTTGCGGTAGCCTTCGGGGGAGGGCATACCGAAATGGTAGGCCAGGTGCTCCTCCAGGGTACGGCCCTTCCGGTGGCCGATGACGGTGACCGGCTGGCCGTGGAAGAGGGCCACGCCGCCCAGAATGCTGCCGTCGTCGGCGCACAGCCGGTCGCCCCGCTGTTCAAAGAAATCAGTAAAGAGGGCGGCGATAAAATCCGCGGTGCCCGGACGCTCCTGATGGCGGGCCAGAGCCACCCGCTGAGCGGGGATGAGGTTACTTGCCACGGTCGCTCCCTCCTTTCCCGTGAAGTTTCAGCAGCTGAATCAGGGTGTCTCGCAGCTGGGAGCGGGGGACAATGGCGTCCAGAAAGCCGTGCTCCAGCAGGTACTCGGCGCTCTGGAAGCCATCGGGCAGCTTTTCGCCGATGGTCTGCTCAATGACACGAGGACCGGCAAAGCCGATGAGGGCGCCGGGCTCGGCCAGCATGATATCCCCCAGGCTGGCAAAGCTGGCGGTGACGCCGCCGGTGGTGGGATGGGTGAGCACTGAGATGTACAGCCCGCCCTTGCGGGAGAACCGCTCCAGGGCGGCGGAGGTCTTGGCCATCTGCATCAGGGACAAAATGCCCTCCTGCATCCGGGCTCCGCCGCTGGCGGAGAAGAGGATGAGGGGCAGTTTATATTTTTCGGCGTATTCCACCAGCCGGGTGACCTTCTCGCCCAGGGCGACGCTCATGCTGCCCATGAAGAACCGGCTGTCCAGAGCGCCGATGGCCACCTTCTGGCCACCGATGCGGCCGGTGGCAGTGACAACCGCCTCGTTCATGCCGGTGCGGCGGCGGGCTCCCTCCAGCTTGGCGGAATAGCCGGGGAAAGACAGGGGATCGTTGGAGGACAGGGCGGCGTCCAGCTCCCGGAAGGTGCCCTTGTCCAGCACCAGGCTGAGGCGGTAATAGGCCCCAATGGGATAGTGGTGGCCGCACAGGGGGCAGACGTACCGGTTCATGACCAGATCCCGGCGGCGGAAGGCGCCGCCGCAGGCGGGACAGGTCTCCTCGGTGTGGGCGGGGGCGGGAGAGGAACCCCGGAGGGCCTTCAGAGAGAGCAGCTTCTGACGCCGCTGGGCAAAGACGTTGCTCATGCCTGATTGTCCTCCTCTCCGCTGCGGCTCCAGGCCAGCAGGGTGTCCATATTGGCCTCCAGGTAGCCGGTGTTATAGTTGCCCCGGATAAAGTCGGGGTGGTGCATGATCTGGTGGAGCAGATCGGTGTTGTTGGCAGGCCCCTCGATGATGAGCTCCTCCAAAGCCCGGCGCATCCGGCGGATGGCCTCCAGCCGGGTGGGAGCGTGGACAATGAGCTTTGCCATCAGGGAGTCGTAGTAGGGGGGCAGGGCGTAGCCGGTATACAGCCCGGTGTCCACCCGCACCCCACAGCCGCCGGGCAGATGCACGAAGTCGATCTTGCCGGGACAGGGGCGGAAGTCGTTGGCCGGGTCCTCGGCGTTGATACGGCACTCGATGGCGTGGCCGTTGAGGGTGATCTCCTCCTGGGTGCGGGACAGGGGCAGACCGGCGGCAATGCGGATCTGCTCCCGCACCAGGTCCATGCCGGTGACCAGCTCGGTGACCGGGTGCTCCACCTGGATGCGGGTGTTCATTTCAATGAAATAGAAGTTGCCCTCCTGATCCAGCACAAACTCGATGGTGCCGGCGTTTTCATAGTGCGCGGCCTTGGCGGCGGCCACGGCGGCAGCGCCCATCTTCTCCCGCAGCTCGGGGGTGAGGGCCTTGGAGGGGGATTCCTCCAGCAGCTTCTGGTTGCGCCGCTGGATGGAGCAGTCACGGTCCCCCAGCTGGATCACGTGGCCCTGGGAATCGGCCAGGATCTGGAACTCGATGTGCCGGGGATTGAGGATCAGCTTCTCCAGATACATCTCTCCGCTGCCGAAGCAGGCCACCGACTCGCTGCGGGCCTCCTCAAAGAGGGGGATCAGCTGGTCGGGCTCAAACACCCGGCGCATACCCCGTCCGCCGCCGCCGGCGGCAGCCTTGATGAGCACAGGGTAGCCGATGGAGTCGGCCAGAGCCTTGGCCTCCTCGGCAGTGTCCACCGCCCCGTCGGAGCCGGGGACCACCGGTACCCCGGCCTCTACCATCAGCTTGCGGGCGGCGGCTTTGTTGCCCATGGCCCGTATCACGTCGCCGGAGGGGCCGATGAAGGCAATGCCGGCCTGGGCGCAGGCGTCGGCAAAGTCGGCGTTCTCCGACAGGAAGCCGTAGCCGGGATGGATGGCGTCGCACCCGGTGGCCTGGGCCACGGTGAGGATGGCGTCCACATTTAAGTAGCTGTCCGCCGAGCGGGCGGGGCCGATGCACCAGGCCTGCTCCGCCAGCTGGACGTGAAGGGCCTCCGAATCGGCCTGGGAGTAGACCACCACGGGCTCGATGTCCAGCTCCCGGCAGGCCCGGAACACCCGGACGGCGATCTCGCCCCGGTTGGCGATCAAAATACGCTTAAACATGGAATCACCCTTCCCGGTAACGAACGAGGGGGTCCCCGAAGGACACCAGAGCCCCATCCTCCTGGAGAATGGCCTCGATGGTGCAGTCACAGGGGGCGTGGACCTCGTTCATCATCTTCATGGCCTCCATGAGGCAGACGGTCTGGCCCTTCTTCACCTTGTCGCCCACCTTGACGAAGGGCTCGGCGTCGGGGGCGGAGGCGGCATAGAAGGTGCCCACCAGAGGGGCGGTGATGCAGGGACCCTCGGGCTGAGCCGCCGGGGCGGGCGCAGCAGCGGCAGGTGCGGGTGCGCCTACGGGAGCGGCGGGAACGGCGGCGCCGCCCTTGCCCAGCTCCAGGGTGCAGTCCTTGGTAGTCAGCTTGAAGGTAGTGATGCCGCTCTGGTCAAAGCGGGTCATCAGCTCAAAAATCTCTTGGTTGGTCATAGCGGCTCCTTTCGGAAAAAAGGCATCGGTTTGCACCGATGCCCGTTTTCTTCCTCTTACTCAGCGTGATCCTCGATGTACTTCATCAGGTCGCCCACAGTCTTCATGTTGGGCAGATCCTCGTCGGCGATGGTCACCCCGAAGGCCTCCTCCAGAGCCATGGACAGCTCTACGGCAGCCAGGGAATCGGCCTCCAGGTCCTCGGCCAGGCGGGCGTCGGGAGTGACCTTGTCGGCGTCGCAGCTCAGAGTCTCCACAATGAGATCTTTCATCTTCTCGAAATCCATAATAATGCTCCTTACAAAACACTTCAAAAATTTTAGTTAAATCATTTTACTTAAAAAATTTAAATAAAATAATTTAAGCATATTTTAGCAGGCAAAAGTGATTTGTCAAGACTTTTTTTGGAAACTCCAGAGGATAATCTTCAGAACTGTTTAAATTCACAAAAAAGTGCAAAAAAAGCGCCCTGCGATTGGATCGCAGGGCGGAGATCGGGGGTAAGTAGCCGCCCTGGAGCGGGCGGCGTGGGGCTCAGCAGCAGCGGCAGCAGCCGCAGCCGCAGGAGGTGTCCTCCTCCTGATCGGCAGCCCACAGAAAAGCCGGGATGGTGAGATAGACCTGACGGCCGCCGGCGGTGCCGGACTGGTTGGACAGGGTCAGGCCGGGGAACAGGTCGCTGGAAGTGGTCCTGTTGTTCTCAGAGGCGCCGCAGCAGCAGCGACAGCAGCAGCAGCGGCAGCAGCGATTCCGGTTGTTACAACACATGATGAAGTACCCCCAATCAAAATTGTGACGGGCGGTTGCCCCCCACAGCCCAGTATACGCGGGGAGATGAGGGGAGGTACCGAAAAAGAAAAAGGAGACAGCCACAGGCTGTCTCCTTTTGGCAGCGGGAGAAGGATTCGAACCCTCACATACAGAGTCAGAGTCTGCTGTGCTACCCTTACACAATCCCGCTATTTGGTTGCTGCTCTCATGAGCGCAGGTGTTATTATAGCAAACTACAGAGAAATGTCAAGAGGAAAAATGAAAAAAATAAAAAAATTGTGGGCCGGACGTTCCGGCCCACGGAAAAGGGGTCAATGACGGTTGGGATCGCCGGTCTTATCCTGGGGCTGCTCCTGCTTCTTGCTCTGGGGATGCTTGCAGTCCTGGGGAGCGGGATTCTGGTTTCTGGACTTCTTCTGCTCGTTGTGCTGGTTCTGCATGGTGCTCACCTCGCTTTCACCATCCCTAGCTTGCCCCGGTGTTTCCTCATTTATACAAAAACTTTCTCATTTCAGGGATACCAACGGGCAACAAAGTATGGTATAATAACACGACAGAAGCTACTATATTTTGCCTGGGCATAAGCCTGGGGCAGTATTTTAAAGGAGGTCTGCCGCCGTGAGATGTCCGTTTTGTTCTCACCCGGAGAGCAAGGTCGTGGACTCCCGTCCATCCGATGAAGGGTCCAGCATCCGCCGTCGGCGGGAGTGTCTGGCCTGCCATAAGCGCTTTACTACCTATGAGACCATGGAGAGCCTGCCGCTGATGGTCATTAAAAAGGACGGCAGCCGTCAGACCTTTGACAAGACCAAATTGCTCAACGGTATGATCCGGGCCTGTGAGAAGCGGCCGGTGGCCTTTGCCACGCTGGAGGACATGGCCAATGAGATCGAGCAGGTCCTGCAAAACGAAATGGACCGGGAGATCCCCTCTGCCCGTATCGGTGAACTGGTGATGGAACGGCTGAAAGGGGTGGACGAGGTGGCCTATGTCCGTTTTGCTTCCGTCTACCGGCAGTTCAAGGATATCAGCACCTTTATGGAGGAACTGAACAAGCTTCTGGCAGAGAAGTGACAGAAATTGCAGGGGGGGCGCAGAGGATGCGCCCCCCTTCGTTTAAAGGACATTTTTTAAGGTCAGCTGTTCCGCCTCGCTGAGCAGCTCGATCTGGGTGATCAGACGGGCGTTGGCGGCGGCATACTCTCCGTACTCTTGGCTTTCCAGCAGGGCCAGGGTCTCCTGGAATCCGGCGTAGATCTGATCGGTGTCGGCGTGGCGGAGCAGGACGTGGAGGTAGACGTCCCGCCCCCGCCAGGTTTGCAGGGCTTCTTCCGTCAGGGAACGGGCCTCCTCCCAGCGGTCGGCCCGGGTCAGTGCCTGGGCCTGATCCAGGGAGTCGGTCAGACCTTGGCTAAAGCCCCGCAGGGACCAGGTATGGAGCAGGGTGCCGCACAGCAGGGCGGCCAGCAGTGCCAGGGCGATCCACAGCCGCTTCACCGGACCGCCTCCTTTTCAATGACGCAGACCCTGTTGGTCTCATCCACCGTCAGCAGGAATACGTCCCGAATGTGTTTAATATGGTGCGCTTTCAGCTGCTTGTCCAGCCAGTCCTCATCCAGCCCCCGGCGATGAAGGGCCTGGCTCATGACCCGTCCATCATTAATGAGCACCACCGGCAGCCCCGGTTCCGGCAGGTGGAGCCCCAGCTCCTGGGCGGTGGGGGACTTCTGGGCGGCGAAGGGGAGGACGGACAGCTGGCCGTTGGTCTCCAGAATGGCGTATTTAACGGTGGACAGGTCGGTGACCCCCTTCATCCGCAGTTCCTCCATCAGCTCATCCAAGGTGAAACGGTTGCGCTTCATCTCGCCCTGCCGGGGCTTACCGTTTTCCACAATGATGCTGGGCCGGCCGCAGAGGACCGCCCGGAACTTAATGCTCTTCATGGTGAGCACCGACAGGGCCATGGTAAGGCACAGCAGAGTAAGGATGGGAATGAGGCCGGTGAGCAGAGGGATACCGAAGTCCTGCATGGGGACAGCGGCCAGATCGGCGATAAGCAGGGCCAGAACCAGTTCGGAGGGCTCCAGCTCACCTACCTGCCGCTTTCCCATCAGCCGGATGCCGGCGATGATAAAGACATAAAGAATAATTGTACGCAAAAAAGCAATGACCATGAAAGGACCTCCCGGAGATCACGATACCTTCAGTATGGCCGGGATGGCAACAGATATGCAGAAGGAGGCAACCGATGAAAAAAAGAACAGCGGCGCTGCTGGCCGCGGGAGGCGCCACCGCCGGTATTCTGCTGGCGGCCCTGGATGTACGCCTGGCGGTGCGGCGCTACATTGTAAAAAGCGACAAGGTGGATGGACCTATTCGCCTGGCGGTACTTACCGACCTTCACGCCTGCCGGTACGGGAAAAACCAGGAGCAGCTGGTGGCGGCGGTGGCCGCACAGAAACCGGATCTGGTAGTCATGTGTGGCGATATTGTGGATGACGAGCCCCGGATGGAGGAGTGGCGTGCCCTGCTCACGGTAAAAAAGCTGGCCGACCGTTGGCCGGTATATTACGCCTCAGGTAACCACGAGTACCGCACCGGACGACTGGCGGAGATCAAGGGGCTGGTGGCTGCCTGCGGCGCGGTGGTGCTGGACGGAGACTGTGTCAACGCGGCTGCCGGTGGGCAGATGGTGCAGATCGGCGGTATTGACGACCCGGAGACCGGGGAGGAGAACTGGCAGGACCAGCTGTCGGCCGCCAGCGGCAGCCTGGACGGCAGTCACTTTTCCATTCTGCTCACTCATCGGCCCGAGCGGGTGAGCGACTACGCCGGCAGCGGGTTTGATCTGGTGCTGGCCGGTCACGCCCATGGCGGTCAATGGCGGCTGCCCGGCCTCATCAACGGGGTGCTGGCCCCCAATCAGGGAATGTTCCCCGCCTATGCCGGCGGGCGCTATGAAATCGGAAACGCAACCCTCATCGTCAGCCGGGGATTGGCCCGGGAGAGCACCCGTGTGCCCCGCCTGTTCAACCGACCGGAGCTGGTGGTTGTGAACATAGAACCATCAAAATAATTATTAGGTCAAATATAGATTTTTGAGACATTCGGGGCGCATTGACCGTGAAAAACGGGGGATGCGCCCCGGCTTTTTGTCCAAAATTACGATTTTGAAAAAGAAGGGAAAAAGGGAGTTGCCGGGGGCGGATATTTAGAGTACAATCGAACAAATACCAAGGAAAGAAAGGCGTGATGCAGGAGATGAAGGCGACCTTGATTCTGGCCAACGGCGCTGTGTTCCAGGGCGTCAGCATGGGATCCCCCGCAGATCGGGTGTGCGAGATGGTGTTCAACACCTCCATGACCGGCTACCAGGAGATCCTGACCGATCCCTCCTATGCGGGACAGGGAATCGTGATGAGCTATCCCCTCATTGGCAATTACGGCGTGAACCACGAGGATAATGAGTCCTCCCGGCCCTGGGCTGAGGCATTTATTGTGCGGCATCTGGCCCGGCGGGGCAGCAATTTCCGCTGTGAAGGGGAGCTGGACGCCTATCTGAAACAATATGACATCACCGGGATCGAGGGCGTGGATACCCGGGCTTTAACCAGAATACTCCGCAGTCAGGGGACCATGAATGGCATGATCACCTGTGCGGAGCATTTTCATGTAGAGGAGTGCCTGGAGAAGATCCACGCCTATCGGGTGGAGGGCACTGTGGAAAAGGTGACCCGGAAGGCGCCCCAGCTCTATCCCGCTCTGGGCGAGCAGAAGCTGCGGGTGGCTCTGATGGACTACGGCGTGAAGGAGAATATGATCCGCTGCCTCCAGAAGCGGGGCTGCCAGGTCACCGTCTATCCCGCTCACACCCCGGCGGAAAGCATCCTCACCGGCGGCTATGACGGCGTCATGCTGTCCAACGGCCCCGGCGATCCGGCCGACAACGTGGACATCATCAAGGAAGTCAAGAAGCTCTACGACTCCAGCCTGCCCCTCTTCGCGGTCTGCCTGGGCCACCAGCTGCTGGCTCTGGCCACCGGCGCCGAGACCCGGAAGATGCGCTTCGGTCACCGGGGCGGCAACCATCCGGTGAAGGATCTGGAGCATGGCCGCGCTTATATCACCAGCCAGAACCATGGCTATGTGGTCACCGCCGAGAGCGTGGACCCCGCTGTGGCCGAGATTTCCCACGTCAACGTCAACGAGGGCAGTGTGGAGGGCCTGCGCTACAAGCGGCCCAACTGCTTCACCGTGCAGTTCCACCCCGAGGCCTCCCCCGGCCCCATGGATACCGAATATCTCTTTGACCGCTTTGTGGACAGTATGAAGGGAGGCGACCGGTAATGCCCAAGAATCCGGATATCAAGAAGGTGCTGGTACTGGGCTCCGGCCCCATCGTTATCGGCCAGGCCGCCGAGTTTGACTACGCCGGCACCCAGGCCTGCCGCGCCCTGAAGGAAGAGGGCGTGGAGGTGGTGCTGGTCAACTCCAACCCCGCCACCATCATGACCGACAAGGACATCGCCGATCATGTGTACATCGAGCCCCTGAACATCGCCAGTGTGGAGCAGGTCATCCAGAAGGAGCGGCCCGACTCCATCCTGCCTACCCTGGGCGGCCAGACCGGCCTGAACCTGGCCATGAACCTCCACGAGCAGGGCATCCTGCAGAAGTACGGCGTGCGCCTGCTGGGCACCAGCCCCGAGTCCATCCGTAAGGCGGAGGACCGCCAGGGCTTCAAGGACGCCATGGAGGCCATTGGCCAGCCCTGCGTCACCTCCGACGTGGTGGAGAGCGTGGAGGATGCCGTTTCCTTCGCCGGCAGCATCGGCTATCCCGTCATTGTCCGCCCCGCCTACACCCTGGGCGGCACCGGTGGCGGCATCGCCTATGACGAGATGTCCCTGCGGGAGATCGCCGACCGGGGCATCCATCTGAGCCGCGTGGGCCAGGTCCTCATTGAGCGCTGCATCTCCGGCTGGAAGGAGATCGAGTTCGAGGTCATGCGGGACTCGGCGGGCAACGTGATCCAGATCTGTTCCATGGAGAACGTGGACCCGGTGGGCGTCCACACCGGCGACTCCATCGTGGTGGCTCCCACCCAGACCCTGGCCAACCGGGAGTTCCAGATGCTGCGGAAGGCCTCGCTGGACATCATCTCCGCCCTGGAGATCGAGGGCGGCTGCAACGTGCAGCTGGCCCTGAATCCCGATTCCTTTGAGTATGCAGTCATCGAGGTCAATCCCCGGGTGAGCCGCTCCTCCGCCCTGGCCTCCAAGGCCACCGGCTATCCCATTGCCAAGGTGGCCGCCAAGATCGCCCTGGGCTATACCCTGGACGAGATCCCCAACGCGGTGACCGGCAAGACCACCGCCTGCTTTGAGCCCACTCTGGACTACTGTGTGCTCAAGATCCCCCGCCTGCCCTTTGACAAGTTCACCACCGCCAGCCGTACCCTGGGCACCCAGATGAAGGCCACCGGCGAGGTCATGGCCATCGGCAACTCCTTTGAGGGCGCCCTGATGAAGGCCATCCGCTCTCTGGAGCTGCCGGTGAAGTCCCTCCGCCTGCCCGGCCTGGATGAGGTGTACACCGAGGAGATCGAGGAGCGGCTGGTGAACATCGACGACCAGCGCCTCTTTGTAGTGGCTGAGGCCCTGCGCCGGGGCTTCTCTCCCGAGAAGATCAATAAGATCACCAAGTACGACCTGTGGTTCCTGGACCGCTTCCAGAACATCGTGGAGATGGAGGACAAGCTGGACCACGGCCATCTGGACGCCGATACCCTGCGCATGGCCAAGGAGATGGGCTTCTCCGACGCCTGGATCGCTGCTCTGTCCGGCAAGGAGCGGGAGGAGATCAAGGCCCTGCGGGAGTCCTTTGGCATCAAGCCCGCCTTTAAGATGTTGGATACCTGCGCCGCCGAGTTTGAGGCCCAGACTCCTTACTACTACTCCACTTATGACGAGGAGAACGAGGCAACCGAAGAGCTTCATCTGCCCCAGGTGGGTGAGGTGGCTCCCCACATCCCGGAGGCTCCCTATCTGGCCGCCGCTGCGCCTGAGGCCCACCGGTCCGGACAGGACAAAAAGAAAGTACTGGTGCTGGGCTCCGGCCCCATCCGTATCGGCCAGGGCATCGAGTTCGACTACTGCTCTGTCCATTCTGTCTGGGCCTTCAAGCGCCTGGGCTATGAGACCATCATTATCAACAACAACCCCGAGACCGTGTCCACCGACTTCGACGTGGCCGACAAGCTGTATTTTGAGCCGCTGACCCCGGAGGACGTGGAGGCCGTGGTGGAGCTGGAGAAGCCCTGGGGCGCCGTGGTCCAGTTCGGGGGGCAGACCGCCATCAAGCTGGCCCAGGCCCTCACCAACATGGGCGTGCCCATCCTGGGTACCTCCGCTGACGGCGTGGATGCCGCCGAGGACCGGGAGCGCTTTGACGAGATCCTCAACCAGTGCCACATCCCCCGCGCCGCTGGTAAGACCGTGTTCACCACCCAGCAGGCTCTGGAGGCCGCTCACGAGGTGGGCTATCCCGTGCTGGTGCGCCCCTCCTACGTGCTGGGCGGCCAGGGCATGGAGATCGCCTACAACGACCGCAACATCACCGAGTTCATGCGCATCATCAACCAGGTGGAGCAGGAGCATCCCATCCTGGTGGATAAGTATCTGATGGGCCGTGAGGTGGAGGTGGACGGCGTGTTCGACGGCGAGGATCTGCTCATCCCCGGCATCATGGAGCACATCGAGCGGGCCGGTGTCCACTCGGGTGACTCCATCTCGGTCTATCCTCCCATCCACATTGAGGAGAAGCACAAGGAGACCATCTACCGCTACACCTACGACCTGTCCAAGGCTCTGGGCGTGGTGGGCCTGGTGAACATCCAGTTCGTCATCTACGACGACACTGTGTATGTCATCGAGGTCAATCCCCGCTCCTCCCGTACCATCCCCTATATCTCCAAGGTCACCGGCGTGCCCATCATCGATCTGGCTACCAAGGTCATGCTGGGCCAGAAGCTGAAGGACCTGGGCTACGGTACCGGTATCTACAAAGAGGCCGACTACTACGCTGTGAAAATGCCGGTGTTCTCCTTTGAGAAGCTCACCGACGTGGATACCGGCCTTGGCCCCGAGATGAAGTCCACCGGCGAGTGTCTGGGTCTGGCCGAATCCTTCCCCCAGGCCCTGCTGAAGGCCTTTAAGGGCGCCAATATGAAGGCGCCCAAGAAGGGTGGCCGCATCATCATCACCGTCAAGGACGAGGACAAGGGCGAGATCATCGGCATTGCCCAGGGCTTTGCCGACATGGGCATTGACATCCTGGCCACCAGCGGTACCTGTGACGCCCTCAATGCCGCCGGCATCCCCGCCCGTAAGGTGGCCCGCGTCTCCGAGGCCCACCCCAACATTCTGGACATGATCGCCTCCGGCACCGTGGACCTGGTCATCAATACCCCCACCCGGGGCCGCCGCCACGATACCGATGGCTTCAAGATCCGCCGCTCCACCGTGGAACACTCTGTGGCCTGCATCACCGCCATCGACACCGCCCGGGCTATGCTCACGGTTCGTACCCAGGGCCGGTCCTCCGACCTGCGCCCCATTGACATTACCCAGATTTAATGAAAATAGGAACTTCCCCCTTCCAGATTCGTCTGATAAAATGGACATAAGAATCTGGAAGGGGGAGTTTTTATGCGTAAACTGGTACCATTGACCTTGGCGGCCTGCCTGCTGGCCACCTCACTGACCGGGTGCGGAGCTCTGGACAGAGGCCCTGCGGCTGAAAAACCGGTGATCTACCTCTACCCGGAGGAAGAGATTCAAGTGAGCGTCGCCCTGGACTTTGACGGGGAACTGACCTCCACCTATCCCGCCTATGGGGATGGCTGGACGGTGGACGCTTCTCCCGATGGTACCCTCACCGACCCTGCCACCGGGCGGCAGTACTACTGCCTGTTCTGGGAGGGGGTCAGTCAGACCGAGTACGACTTTTCCACCGGATTTTGTGTAGCTGGGGAAAACACCGCCGCCTTTTTGGAGGAGGCTCTGGCCGACCTGGGTCTGACTGATCAGGAGACTAACGAGTTCATCATCTATTGGTTGCCCGAGATGGAGCGCAATCCCTATAATCTGATTTCCTTTCAGACAGAGACTTACACCGACAGCGCCAAGCTGACCATTGACCCTGCTCCGGATACCCTGATCCGGGTATTCATGGCCTGGCAGGGGCTGGAGCAGCCGGTGGAGGTGGAACCCCAGACCTTCACGGCTCCCGCCCGCACCGGCTTTACCGCTGTGGAATGGGGCGGTGCAGAAGTAAAAGGCTGAACAAAAGCCGCTGGACTGGTACAGTCCGGCGGCGTTTTGCCTTGTTGCGAGATGGAGAGAAACGTGATATTCTGAACAAGACGTGTGGGAAGAGAAAGGAGGCGGGGCAGGCATGAAAACGCGGGAATATCAGTATGATAATATTCGTTTCCTGCTCATCGCCCTGGTAGTGCTGGGTCATTTGCTGGAGATTGCGGGAGAATTTCCGCATAAGGAGACCCTGTATATTATGATCTACTCCTTTCATATGCCTGCCTTTTTGTTCCTCAGCGGAATGTTTGCCAGATTTGATCGAATCAAATGGATCTTCGGTATGGCGCTGCCCTATCTGCTCCTCCAGTGGTTGTACACCGCCTTTGTGGAAAAGCTGGGAGATCCCTACGTCCATGTGCAGTTTTCCAGACCTTACTGGATTTTGTGGTACCTCTTTGTACTGGCCATCTACACCCTCTTGCTGCCGGTGTACGACGCGCTGTCCCCCGCAAGGCGGTGGCTGATGGTGGCCGTGTCGGTGGTTCTGGCGCTGCTGGCGGGCTTTGACAAGAGCATTGACTACCAGTGGAGCGCCTCACGGATTATTGTTTTCCAGCCCTGGTTTTTGCTGGGCTACTACTTCAGACGGGCGGATGGCCTGCGGACTCGCTGGAACGGGGCAGGGCGGAGGTCCAGAGGGATTATGCTGAGCTTTGCGGCTGCCTGCTGCGTGGCTCTGGAGTGGCTGCTGCTGCGCCAGGGCGTAACCGCAAAAATGATGCTGGGCGCCTACGGCTATGAGGATCTGGGCTACAGCTGGCAGGTGCGGGGCCTTATCATGTGCTGCGCTGCCAGTGTGATTTTTCTCCTGTTTGCTGGACTGGTCTCTCACCTCAAGCACAGAATCCCGGTGATAACGGTTTTGGGGCAGAATACCCTGCCTATCTATTTGCTTCACGGCTTCATCGTTCAGATGATCCGAATGAAAGCCCCCTGGATGCTGGCTCAGACGTGGCAGGTACTGCTGGCGTGGATGGGCCTGCTGCTCCTGCTGGGCAATCCGGTCGTGGGCCGCTGTACCAACTTTTTATTGGGTGGAGGGTGGTACCGCCTGCTTCAGACACGGTTTACCTGTGGGAGAAGTATTGCGCCCGGGGGAAAAATATGATATTCTAAACCGTAATTGTTGCGCGATTTTTCGGAAACCTATAGACTCCATAGAAAGAAGGAACTTGAATGTCCCATCAAACCGTGATCGTCCTGGACTTCGGCGGACAGTATAATCAGCTCATCGCCCGCCGTGTCCGTGAGTGCGGCGTTTACTGCGAGGTCAAGCCCTATACTACCCCGCTGGAGCAGCTGAAGGCTATGGAGCCCATCGGCTTCATCTTTACCGGCGGTCCCAACAGCGTGTATGAGGAAAAAGCCCCCCACGTGGACCCCGCCATCTTTGATCTGGGCGTGCCTGTGCTGGGTATCTGCTACGGCTGCCAGCTGATGGCCCACACTCTGGGCGGTCAGGTCACCGCCGCCCAGGAGGATACCGCCCGGGAGTATGGTAAGACCGAGACCTACTACGACACCACCTGTAAGCTCTTCAAGGGTCTGCCCGAGCAGGGTATCTCCTGGATGAGCCACGGCGACTATATGGCCAAGGTGCCCCAAGGTTTTGCTCTTACCGCCCACACCGACGCCTGCCCCAACGTGGCCATTGCCGACGAGAAGCGGGGCTTCTACGGCGTGCAGTACCACCCCGAGGTCAACCACACCCAGCACGGCGTGGACATGATCCGCAACTTCCTCTATGAGGTGTGCGGCGCCACCGGCGACTGGACCATGGGAGATTACAAGAATACCGCCATCCGGGATATCCGGGAGAAGGTGGGCGATGGCAAGGTGCTGCTGGCCCTGTCCGGCGGCGTGGACTCCTCTGTGGCCGCCGCTCTGCTGGCCGAGGCGGTGGGTAAGCAGCTGACCTGCGTGTTTGTGGACCACGGCCTCATGCGCAAGAACGAGGGCGACGAGGTGGAGGCCGCCTTTGCACCCTGGGATATCAACTTTATCCGGGTGGACGCTGAGGCTCGCTTCCTGGAGAAGCTGGCCGGCATTGAGGAGCCTGAGCAGAAGCGCAAGATCATCGGTGAGGAGTTCATCCGGGTCTTTGAGGAAGAGGCCAAGAAGATCGGCCGGGTGGATTATCTGGTGCAGGGGACCATCTATCCCGATGTGATCGAGTCGGGGGCCGGCGACGCCGCTGTTATTAAGAGCCACCACAACGTGGGCGGTCTGCCTGACTATGTGGACTTCAAGGAGATCATCGAGCCTCTGCGCCTGCTCTTCAAGGATGAGGTGCGTCAGCTGGGCCGGGAATTGGGCCTGCCCGAGTACCTGGTCATGCGCCAGCCCTTCCCCGGTCCCGGTCTGGCCATCCGCGTCATCGGTGATCTGACCAAGGAGAAACTGGATACCCTCCGGGACGCTGACGCCATTTATCGTGAGGAGATCGCCGCCGCCGGTGAGGACAAGAATATCAATCAGTATTTCGCGGTGCTTACCAACACCCGTTCCGTGGGTGTTATGGGTGATGGACGTACCTACGACTATACCCTGGCCCTCCGTGCTGTGACCACCAGCGACTTTATGACTGCCGACTGGGCCCGCATCCCCTATGACGTGCTGGACAAGATATCCACCCGCATTGTCAACGAGGTCAAGGGCATAAACCGCATCTGCTATGACATCACGAGTAAACCGCCTGCCACCATCGAGTGGGAATAATTTCACAGGCCCGGGAAAGCCTGATATGACTGGGTTTTTGAAGGGTTAAGACCAGACCTGGCAACGATTTGGCAACACTTTTTCATTAGTTATAAAAAGAGAGCTAACTGATTAATCAGTTAGCTCTCTTTTCTTATGTCATCAAGCCATTGTCGCACAAAAAATGCAAACCTGATCAGTTTCGTGGACGGCAAGATTTTTACAGCTTTACAGATAGCTCTTCAGGTGCTCCGCCATGTCGGTGTGCTCCCAGGGCAAGTCAATATCAGTACGGCCAAAGTGACCGTAAGCAGCGGTCTGCTCGTAGATGGGACGGCGCAGATCCAGCTTCTCGATGATCTTGGCCGGACGCATATCAAAGCACTCGTTGACGATAGCGGACAGCTTCTCCTCGGAGAGGACGCCGGTGCCGTAAGTGTCCACCAGTACGCTGACAGGATGAGCCACACCGATGGCGTAGGCCAGCTCGATCTGGCACTTGCGGCACAGGCCGGCGGCCACCAGGTTCTTGGCGATGTAGCGGGCCATGTAGGCGGCGGAGCGGTCCACCTTGGTGGGGTCCTTGCCGGAGAAGCAGCCGCCGCCATGGGCGGCGGAGCCGCCGTAGGTATCCACGATGATCTTGCGGCCGGTGAGGCCGGTGTCGCCCACGGGGCCACCCACCACGAAACGACCGGTGGGGTTGACGTAGAACTTGGTGTTATTGGTGATGTACTGAGCGGGGATAATGGGCTTGATGATCTCCTCCACCACGGCCTCACGCAGGTCCTTCAGGGCGATATCGGGGTCGTGCTGGGTGGACACCACGATGGCGGGGCAGGAGAGCACCTTGCCGTCGTCGTCGTATTCCACAGTGACCTGGCTCTTGCCGTCGGGGCGGAGCCACTTCAGCTTGCCGGCCTTGCGCACGTCAGTGAGCTGCCGGGACAGCTTGTGGGCCATGGAGATGGGGGCGGGCATCAACTCGGGGGTTTCGTCGCAGGCGTAGCCGAACATCATGCCCTGGTCGCCGGCGCCAATGAGGTCGGCGGCGTCAGTGCCGCCTTCCTGATGCTCAAAGGACTGATTGACGCCCATGGCGATGTCGGGGGACTGCTCGTCGATAGCGGTCATGACAGCGCAGGAGCGGTAGTCAAACCCATAGGCCGGGTCGGTGTAGCCAATGCGCTGCACGGTGCGGCGAACGATGGCAGGGATGTCGGTATAGTGGCTGGTCGTGATCTCGCCCATCACGGTGACGATGCCGGTGGTGGTGAACGTCTCACACGCCACATGGGCGGTGGGATCGGCGGCCAGGATGTCATCCAGGACGGCGTCGGAGATCTGGTCACATACTTTGTCGGGGTGACCCTCGGTAACGGACTCCGAGGTAAACAGACGGTTTGCCATAGTTGTACCTTCCTTTCTAAACTGGAGCAAAAACGCGCTCCGCCGGACGGCGGAGCGCGTTGGGCTCTTCCATCCTCATCTTTCGATTCTCTCGCCGGATTTGGCACCTTGCAAAGCAGGTTGCCGGGTTTCATCGGGCCGTTCCCTCCACCACTCTCGATAAGGCTATTCAATTGACTGTAAGTATTCTATCGACTTTTTCCCACGTTTTCAATAGACAAAATACAGGCTTTGTATAGAGCGATAGGAACTTATTTCCTCAGGCCTTCCAGCCGTTGAGGTACTCCACCTGCTCGGGAGTGAGCCTGTCGATCGCAAATCCCATAGCGGCCAGCTTGACCCGGCCGATCTCGTCGTCGATCTCGGCGGGCACCTGATAGACCTTTTTCTCCAGGCTGTCCTGGTGCTTGATCAGCCACTCCAGAGCCAGGGCCTGGACGGAGAAGGACATGTCCATGATCTCGGCGGGGTGACCGTTGCCGGCGGCCAGATTGACCAGGCGGCCCTCGCCGATGACGTTGAGCACCTTGCCGTCAGGCAGGGTGAAGCCTTCGATGCTATCCCGGCGGAGCTCACGCTTTACGGCCATCTCGGCCAAGCTCTTCACGTCCACCTCGCAGTCGAAGTGGCCGGCGTTGGTGAGGATGGCGTTGTGCTTCATGACGGCAAAATGCCGGGGAGTGATCACGTCCTTGCAGCCGGTAACGGTGACAAAGATGTCGCCGTACTTGGCAGCCTCGTCCATGGGCATGACCCGGAAACCATTCATGGTGGCGTCCAGAGCCTTGAAGGGGTCCACTTCGGTGACGATCACGTTGGCGCCCATGCCACTGGCACGCATGGCCACACCCTTGCCGCACCAGCCGTAGCCGGCCACCACCACGGTCTTGCCTGCCACCACCAGATTGGAGGTGTGCATGATGGCGTCCCACACGGACTGGCCGGTGCCGTACTTGTTATCATAGTAGTGCTTGGCCTTGGCATCGTTGACCGCCATCATGGGACAGGGCAGGATGCCCTCCCGCTCCCGGGCTTTGAGGCGCAGAATGCCGGTGGTGGTCTCCTCGCAGCCACCGATCAGGTTTTCGCCCAGATCGGCGCATTTGCCCCCCAGCAGGTGGACCAGATCGCCGCCGTCGTCCACGATCAGGTGGGGCTTGAATTTCAGCGTTTCAATCAGGTGGCTCTCGTATTCCTCGGCGGTGGCGCCGTGGATACCGAAGGTCTCCACGCCCAGATCGGCCAGGCCGGCGGCCACGTCGTCCTGAGTGGACAAAGGATTGGACCCGGTGAGCCGCACCTCGGCGCCGCCCTTGGAGAGCACATAGCCCAGATTGGCGGTTTTGGCCTCCAGGTGGACGGACACCGCCACCCGCAGGCCGGCAAAGGGTTTCTCCTGCTCAAAACGGGCTTCAATGCTGCCCAGAGCGGGCATAAAGTCCCGGACCCAGCTGATCTTGCGGCGTCCGGAGGGGGCCAGAGAGGGATCTTTTACAATACTCATATCATAAACCTCCTTGGGGGGCTGCCGAAGGGCTGGGCCCGTCCCAGAAATCAAGAGTAAGCAGGGGC
Source organism: Flavonifractor porci (assembly GCF_037572415.1). Taxonomy (NCBI): domain Bacteria; kingdom Bacillati; phylum Bacillota; class Clostridia; order Eubacteriales; family Oscillospiraceae; genus Flavonifractor; species Flavonifractor porci. Next base: position 207 of record NZ_JBBHLB010000025.1, on the reverse strand, counting down.
TTGGTCTGGCGGAAAGCCTGGATCCGGCAGTGCAGATCCATCAGCTGTTCCTGAGAGGGGGAGCGCGGCCCACCGTAGGCGGGGCAGGAAAGAACCAACAGAATTTGGCGCCGCTGTCAATGACGCGGTCGTAATAATCTGCGGTAGCCACCAGATCCGCGTTATCCGCCGTGCAACGACAGGCCACGCCGAAGGGCAATTTATATG
>NZ_JBBHLB010000024.1:0-45833 GCF_037572415.1 Flavonifractor porci | reverse complement strand
TGACGCCATTGGAAAAGCATAAGTTGTGCCTCGCCGCATAAAAAGTGGCCAGCAGAAATGAACTGCTGGCCGGGGAATTTTTATACTTTTTCACTGTCCTCTTGACGGGTAGCGGTTCACGGAGGGCTGCTTTCCTATCTTGTGGGAAGGTTCCGTAGGGGCCGGCGTCCCCGACGGCCCGTTTGTGTCCGGGTGCGGGGCGTCCGGGAGGCCGCCCCCTACAGAGGCTCCGCCTTCAGATCCTTTCCGCTGCCGGTGACGGCGTAGAAGGCGTACTCCCCCTCTTTCAGGGTGGAGGCGGCCAGGGCGGCGCGCACCGGCTCCAGGTCGTTGGGCTGAAACCGGACGGCGATGCCGCAGCCCAGGGAGATCTCCCGCAGCACCGGCATCACCAGAACGAGAGCCACCTCTTTCAGCACTTTTTGGGCATAAATGGCCCCGTAGGTGGAGGTAAAGGTGATGACGCCGTAGTCCATCACAGGGAGATCACCTTGGCCGCCTTCTGCATCCGGGTGACGATGTCATACATATTGCTGACGGCGCCCACCTTCAGCTGATCGGTAAGGCCGTAGAAGTTGAGGCAGGTGCCGCACACCAGGATCTCGGTGCCGCTCTCGCTGAGGGCTTTCAGGTGGTCCGCCACCTGCTCGTCCAGGGTGGGCAGCTTGACGCCGGCGTTCATGAAGAGCACCGCGCCCGGCTTGTCCTCCCCCTGGGCCAAAGTGTAAAAGAACATCCGCATCAGGTTGGCGCCCAGCTCCCGGTCCCCGTCGCCGATGATGTTCCGGCCCACGAACACCGCCCAGTCCCCTCCGGCTGCGGGCAGGGGGGAGTTGACGGCCTCCTCACAGACGGAGCATCCCTCTCCCTTACTAAAGTCCAGAGCGTAGGTGCCTCCGTCCTCCCGGACCTGGACGGCAAAGCCCTGGTTGTCTGCCAGCCTCTTCAAATTCTCCACGGCGGTAGGGTTGTCCACCAGCACGGTAAAGGCGGTATGCCCCTGAGCCATGGCCCCCTTGGCCAGGATCACGGGGGTAGGACAGGGCTTGCCCTTGGCGTCTACAAGATATGCCATTGTGTGTTCCTCCCATTGTTTTTCCCCATTATACCTCCCCAGGTTCGCCGCCGCAAGTGGTGGAAAACCGGTGGAAAATGTGAAAAATTCTTTAAAATCCACCGCCAGACGGCCCTTGTGCTTTTTCGGCGGGAGAAGTTGTGCTATACTGTAAAGGCCCGGCGGATAGCCGGGCCTGAAATCTTCCAACGCGAAAGGAGGTGGGCGGTATGGAGCTTCTCACCGGCTGGCTGACGGAAAACGAGGTGTTGTGCGCCTGGTTTACCTCCATTGTGCGCTTTGTCTTTCCCGTGCTGGCCCTGCTCATCCTCATCCGCACCATCCGCTCCCTGCTGACGGTGCCCTGTCTGCCCGAGGTGTGGGCCTACCTCACTCTGCCCAACGGGGCTAACGAGCCCCTCACCCACTGGGAGAACATTCTGGGCCGGGCGAACAACTGCGACGTGGTGCTCAACTACCCGGTGGTATCCCGGCAGCACGCCGCCCTCATCCGCAGCGAGGACGACACCTGGACCGCCTACGACTTAAACTCCAAGGGCGGCGTCACCGTCAACGGCAAGCCGGTCCATGACGCCACACCCGTTCAGTACGGCGACGTGGTGGCGGTGGGCGGTGTGGAGACGGTGCTCCTCCCCCTCTCCCCTGAGGAGAAGGCCAAGCGGCGCAGCAACCGCCGCCGGTCCCGCCCGGTGTCCCCCTGGCTGGGCCTGGTGCTGCTGACGGTATTCCAGGTGCTGACCGCCATTCAGCTCATCATCAGCGAGGGCCCCGGCGCCTCCCCCATGATCCCCATCACCTTCCTGTGCTTTACCGGGGTCATGTGGCTCTACTTCCTGGTGCTGCGGGCCATGCGGCGGGTGGGCTTTGAGATGGAGACCATCGCCTTCTTCCTGTCCACCCTGTCCCTGTCGGTTACCTGCTCCTCCAACACGGCGGCCCTCTTCAAGCAGTTCCTCTGCGTGGTGCTGGGGCTCCTTCTCTTCCTCATTCTGGGCGTCTTTCTCCGGGACCTGGACCGGGCCAAGAAGATCCGCTGGCTCATGGCGGGTGCGGCCATCGGCTTTCTCAGCCTGACGGTGGTGCTCTACAAGCTGGGTCTGGCCGACCCCAAGTACGGCGCGGCCAACTGGATCTCCATCGGCGGCATCAGCGTACAGCCCTCGGAGATCGCCAAGATCTGCTATATCTTTGCCGGGGCCGCCACCCTGGAGCGGCTCTTCCGCAAGCGGAACCTGGGCTTGTTCATTGTGCTTACCGGCGTGTCCCTGGCCTGCCTGGCCTATATGAGCGACTTCGGCACCGCCGCCATCTTCTTTGTCACCTTCCTGGTCATCGCCTATCTCCGCTCCGGCGACTGGGCCACCCTGGCCCTCATCTGCGGCGGCGGCGTGTTCGCGGTCCTCACCATGCTGTCGGTGAAGCCCTACATCATGAGCCGGTTTGCCACCTGGGGACACGCCTGGGAGAACGCCTCGGTGGGCAGCGGCTACCAGCAGACCCGCACCATGTCGGCCGCCGCCTCCGGCGGTCTGGTGGGCGTGGGCCCCGGCGAGGGCTGGCTCCACAGGGTGGGCGCGGGCGATACCGATCTGGTGTTTGGTATGCTGTGCGAGGAGTGGGGCCTCATCATCGGGGTGCTGGCCATCCTGTCCATCGTCACTCTGGCGGTATTCGCCGTCCGGGCCTGCCGGGCGGGCCGGTCCTCCTTCTATATCATCGCCGCCTGCGCCGCCACCTCCATGATGGTGTTCCAGACCTGCCTCAACGTGTTCGGCGCGGTGGACATCCTGCCCCTGACCGGCGTTACCTTCCCCTTTGTGTCCAACGGCGGCACCGCCATGATCGCCTCCTGGGGCCTGCTGGCCTACCTGAAGGCCACCGACACCCGTCAGAACGCCAGCTTCGCCATCCGCCTGCCCTCTCGCAAGGAGGACCGGCAGAACGCTCAGCTGTCCATGAAACGCAGCGAGCAGTGGGAGGGCCGCTATGAAGAAGATTGAAAAACGGGCCTTCCTCTGCCTGATCCTGGCCGCCGCCCTGATTCTGGGGCTGGGCCTCTATGTGGTGCGCTATGTGCTCTACGGCAACCGCTGGGCCTCCTTTGCCGCCAACCGCCACCTGTACAACAGCCAGGGCCAGCTCTCGGTGGGCCGGGTGCTGGACCGGGACGGGGATGTGCTCAGCTGGGCCGACGAGGCGGGGAAACGCCACTACTACGAAAACGCCACCGTTCGCAAGGCCACCCTCCACGCCGTGGGTGACGCCCAGGGCAAGATCGGTACCGGCGCCCTCACCGCCTTTGCAAGCCAGCTTTCCGGCTATAATCTGTTCACCGGGGCCTACTCCCCCCTGGGCAACGGCAACGATCTGTACCTCACCCTGGACGCCCGGCTCAACTACACCGCCCTCCAGGCCCTGGGAGGCCGCAAGGGGGCGGTGGGGGTGTACAACTATAAGACCGGGGAGATTTTGTGCATGGTGTCCTCCCCCACCTACGACCCTCTGGACCCGCCGGCAGATGTGGAGGACAATCCTGCCTATGACGGCGTGTACCTCAACCGGTTCCTGTCGGGCACCTTCCCGCCGGGCTCGGTATTCAAGACGGTGACTCTAGCCGCCGCCATTGAAAACATCCCCGACCTCTTTGACCGGAGATGGACCTGTACCGGCTCCACCGAGGTGGGGGGCGAGGCTATCACCTGCCCCCGGGTCCACGGAGAGATGGACATCTATGACGCCCTGGCCAACTCCTGCAACGGAGTGTTCGGCCAGCTGGCCGCCGAACTGGGGCCGGAGGTCATGCAGAGCTATACCGAGAAGGCGGGGCTCACCTCCTCCTATAAGGTCAGCGGCCTCACTTCCGCCGCCGGGCGGTTTGACTTCACCGGCACCACCGGCCAGCTGGCCTGGGCCGGTGTGGGCCAGTACAACGACCTGGCCAACCCCTGCGCCATTATGACCTACATGGGAGCCATCGCCAACGGCGGCAAAGCCGCCGTGCCCCGGCTCATCCTCAAGGTGGAAAATCCCCTGGGTCTGCCCGCTCTGCCCCAGTGGACCAGCAAGACGGGCACCCTCATTGAGTCCTCCACCGCCGCCACCCTGGCGGACATCATGTCCCGCAACGTCATCGACGCTTACGGCTCCGGCCGGTTCCCCAATATGGACATCTGCGCCAAGAGCGGCACCGCCGAGGTGGGGGGCGGCAAGGCTCCTCACGCCTGGTTCAGCGGCTTCCTCCGCAACGAGGACGCTCCCTACGCCTTTGTGGTGCTGGTGGAGAACGGCGGCTCGGGCGCTGACGTGGCCGGTTCCGTGGCCGCCCAGGTGCTGGACGCGCTGGTCAACGGCTATTGAGGTCGGCCCAGTCCCCCTCATCCGGCCCTGCGGGCCACCTTCCCCCCTGTGGTGGGAAGGTCAGGGGGTCAACAATCGCACCTCCAGCCCCTGCTGCCGGGCGTAGTTGACCGTGTAGGCGGTGCCGCCGGTATCCCGGGTGCAGTAGGCCACGCATACTGTGCTGTGATCCACCAGATGGCGGTTGCGTTTGTGCATACATCCCGGCGTGTACCGCTGGGCGGTGTACACCACCTTGTGGGCGGCGGCTTTGATACGCTCATACTCCGCCACATCCGCCTCCCTCCAGCCTCTGGTCTGGTCGGGGCAGGGCAGCACCAGAATGAGCCGGATGTGAGGGAACTCCCCCGCCAGACCCAGCACGGTCTGAGCCGCAAGAGTATCAAACCCTAAAGCCCCTCCCGCGCCGAAGTACCGCACGCCCCGTGCGATGAGCTGCCGCACCGTCCCCTCCAGGTTTTCCACCAGCGCCTGCCGCTGTGTGGACGGAATGTCCCGGTGTCCGGTGAAGCAGCAGGTCTGTTCCCGTATGGTCATACCCAGTCCCCCCTTTTTCCCCAGTATAGGCCGGGGAAGCGGTCGAATTTTGTCGCATTCAGGGCGCTGCCAACAGGCAGCGCCCTGAACTTTTCCACACTGGATATGAATAATGTGTAAAACCTTGTGGAATCCTCTTGACTTTAGGACTCAAAACTCTATTATTTATTTAGTACAGAAAATATTGTTCGTATTTTGGAGGATTTTAATATGCAAGAGGTCAAAGAGGACGGGAAGACTCCCAGCCCACCCAAAAAACCGCTGATTTTCTACTATGCCCTGGCCCTGGTGGCCCTGATGCTCCTCAACGCCTTCTTCTTCCCCTCGGTGCTGGAGCGGCAGGTGATCGAGGTGCCCTACAGCCAGTTTCTCACCATGGTGGACGACGATCAGGTAAAAGAAGTGGCCCTGGATGAGGACAGCCGGCAGATCGTCTTTACCGCCGCCGATGATGCCGGAAAGCTGAGCTATTACAAAACCGGCATCTGGCCGGACGACGGCCAGCGGCTGCTGAACCAGCTGCGGGAGGACCCCGATATCGTGTTCAGCGCCGAGATCCCCACCCAGGCCAATCCCATTTTCGCCTTTCTGGTCAGCTGGATCCTGCCCATTTTCTTCTTTATTCTCATTGGACAGCTGATCTCCCGCTTTATGATGAAGCGGATGGGCAACAACCTGCCCGGCGGCATGAACAATGCCATGACCTTTGGCAAGTCGGGCGCCAAGGTCTATGTGGAGGAGGCCTCCACCGGCGTGTCCTTTGCCGATGTGGCGGGCCAGGATGAGGCCAAGGACGCCCTGATGGAGGTGGTGGACTTCCTCCATGAGCCGGACAAGTACGCCGAGATCGGCGCCAGGCTGCCCAAGGGCGTGCTGCTGGTGGGCCCTCCCGGTACCGGCAAGACCCTGCTGGCCAAGGCGGTGGCGGGAGAGGCCAAGGTGCCCTTCTTCTCCATCTCCGGCTCGGAGTTTGTGGAGATGTTCGTGGGCATGGGCGCCGCCAAGGTGCGGGACCTGTTCAAGCAGGCGGGGGAGAAGGCCCCCTGCATCGTGTTCATCGACGAGATCGACGCCATCGGCAAGAAGCGTGACACCGGCGGCTATGGCGGCAACGATGAGCGGGAGCAGACCCTGAACCAGCTGCTGGCCGAAATGGACGGCTTCGACTCCAGCCGGGGCGTGGTGCTGCTGGCCGCCACCAACCGCCCCGAGAGTCTGGACCCCGCCCTCATGCGGCCCGGCCGGTTCGACCGGCGGGTGCGGGTGGAGCTGCCCGACCTCCAGGGCCGTGTGGCCATCCTGAAGGTCCACGGAAAACACGTCCATATCGACGCCGACGTGGACTGGAGCGCCATTGCCCGGGCCACCGCCGGCGCCTCCGGCGCGGAGCTGGCCAACATCGTCAACGAGGCCGCCCTCCGGGCGGTGCGGCAGGGCCGCAAGGCTGTGACCCAGGCCGACCTGGAGGAGAGCGTGGAGACCGTCATCGCCGGGGCCCAGCGGAAGAATGCCGTCATCTCCCCCCAGGAGAAGCAGCTGGTGTCTTTCCACGAGGTGGGCCACGCCCTGGTGGCCGCCCTCCAGACCCACTCCGCCCCGGTGACCAAGATCACCATCATCCCCCGCACCTCGGGGGCTCTGGGCTACACCATGCAGGTGGACGAGGGGGAGCGCAACCTCATGAGCCGTGCGGAGCTGGTGAACAAGATCGCCACCCTCACCGGCGGCCGGGCCGCCGAGGAGCTGATCTTCGGCGCGGACAACATTACCACCGGCGCCTCCAACGACATTGAGCAGGCCACCAAGCTGGCCCGGGCCATGATCACCCGATTCGGCATGACGGAGCAGTTCGACATGGTGGCTCTGGAGACGGTGAGCAACCAATACCTGGGCGGCGACACCTCCCTGGCCTGCTCCGCCGAGACGGCGGCCGAGATCGACCGGCAGGTGATTGCCACCGTGAAGGCGGCCCACCAGAAGGCCCTGGCCCTGCTGCGTAACCACGAGGACCAGCTGCGGAAACTGGCGGGCTACCTGCTGGAGAAGGAGACCATCACCGGCGAGGAGTTTATGGACCTGCTGAAGCAGGAGTAACGGACGGGCCGATGAGGGCATCGGCCCCTACGTATGGGATACGGCATCCCTGACGCCTCGTTTGGAAACAAAAAATCCCCGCTGCCAATGGCAGCGGGGATTTTTTGCTATCTGGAATTACTTAATGGGCTCGCCGGCCTCTTTCTTGGCCTTGATCTCCCGGAGGGCATCGCGGTAGGACAGGTTGACACGGCCCTTCTCGTCGATATCGGTGACCTTGACCCAGATCATATCGCCGATGTTGACCACATCCTCCACCTTCTCCACCCGGCGCTCGGCCAGCTTGGAGATGTGGACCATGCCGTCCTTGCCGGGAGCCAGCTCCACGAAGGCGCCGAACTGCAGGATGCGGACCACCTTGCCGTAGTACAGCTGGCCCACCTCGGGCACGAACACGATGGTCTCGATGGTCTTCTTGGCGGCGTCGCAGGAGGCCTTGTCGGTACCGGCAATGTAGATGGTGCCGTCGTCCTCGATGTCGATCTTGGCGCCGGTGTCGGCGCAGATCTTCTGGATCACCTTGCCGCCGGAGCCGATGACCTCGCGGATCTTGTCCACGTCGATCTTCATCTTCACCATCTTGGGAGCGGTGTCGGCCACATCCTCACGGGGCTTGGAGATGCAGGGCAGCATGATCTCGTCCAGAATGGCGTAACGGGCGTCCTTGGTGATCTCCAGGGCTTCCTTGATGATCTCATGGGACAGGCCGTCGTTCTTGATGTCCATCTGGATGGCGGTGATACCGGCCTTGGTGCCGGCCACCTTGAAGTCCATCTCGCCGTGGAAGTCCTCCACGCCCTGGATGTCGATGAAAGTGGTGAAGCCGCCGTCGTCGTCCTGGATCAGGCCGCAGGAGATGCCGGCCACGGGGGCGGAGATGGGCACGCCGGCGTCCATCAGGGCCAGAGTGGAGCCGCAGATGGAGCCCTGAGAGGTGGAGCCGTTGGAAGAGAGGACCTCGGACACCACGCGGATGGCGTAGGGGAACTCCTCCACAGGGGGAATGACGGGCTCCAGAGCCCGCTCGGCCAGAGCGCCGTGGCCCTTCTCACGCCGGTTGGTGGAGCGGGCGGCACGGGCCTCGCCCACGGAGTAGGAGGGGAAGTTGTAGTGGTGCATATACCGTCTCTCCTCTTCCTCCCAGATGGTGTCCAGCTTCTGGGCGGCGGAGAGGGTGTTCAGGGTACACACGGACAGGACCTGGGTCTGACCGCGGGTGAACAGGCCGGAGCCGTGGACGCGGGGCAGCACGCCCACCTCGGCGGCCAGGGGACGGATCTCGTTCTTGGCGCGGCCGTCCACACGGTGGCCTTCCAGCAGCCAGGCCTTGACGATCTTCTTCTGGAACTTGTAGGTGATCTCCTCCAGGTACTTGTCCATCTCGGGATAGTCCTCCAGGAAGAGCTCATGCCAATGCTCGATGAGGGCGTTCCAGCGCTCCTCACGGATGTTCTTGTCGTCGGTGTCCATGGCGGCCTTGGCCTCGTCCATGGTGGCCTCCACGATCTTGTCAAACAGCTCCTGATCGAAGTCGGCGTGATCGTAGGTCATCTTCTCCTTGCCGATCTCGGCCACGATCTGGTTGATGAAGGCCACCTGGGCGCGGATCTCCTCGTGGGCCTTGATGATGGCGTCATACATAATGTCGTCGGGCAGCTCCTTGGCGCCGGCCTCGATCATGATGACCTTCTTGTCGGTGGCGGCCACGGTCAGATCCAGCTGGGAAGCGTGCTTCTGCTCATTAGTGGGGTTGAAGACGATCTGGCCGTCCACATAGCCCACCTCCAGGCAGCCGATGGGGCCGGCCCAGGGAATGGGGGAGAAGGCCAGGCAGGCGGACACGCCGATCATGGCGGTGACCTCGGGAGAGCAGTCCCGGTCCACGCTCATGACGGTGGCGGTGACCACCACGTCGTTGCGGAAGTCGTAGGGGAACAGGGGCCGGATGGACCGGTCGATGACACGGCTGGCCAGCACGGCGGGCAGCGAGGGCTGACCCTCACGGCGCATGAAGGATCCGGGGATGCGGCCCACAGCGTACAGCTTCTCCTCAAAGTCCACGCTCAGAGGGAAGAAGTCCACGCCGTCCCGGGGACGGGGGGACACAGTAACAGCCACCATAACGGTGGTCTCGCCGTAGGTCACCATGGCGGAGGCAGCGGCCAGCTCGGCCACCTTGCCCACCTCGATGGTCAGGGGACGGCCCGCCACCTCAGTCTTGTACACATGACGGTTGGTGAATTCCTTGTGCTTGATCACGGTTGACATGGGGAAAATCCTCCTTTTCATTGGTGTTTCCCCACCCGCCAGAGCCTGACTCTTTTAGCACTTGAATCCGGGTCCGCAGGCCGTCAGGCCCAGATTCAACTGCTAAAAGTACGCTCTGAGGAGTGGGAAGAAGGGGTGGCACGGAGGTCCGCGCCACCCCTGTTTCGTTGTTGTCACGCTGCGCGCCTCGTTTCCGGGTGCTCCGCGCTTGGTGTCACGCTTCCATCACGCTGCGCGCCCTCCGCGACGGCCAACTGCTCAACACTCCGCCGAAAATGCCGCCGGGCTTCGCCCGACCTGTTTTTCGGTCTGCGTGTTTCGCTGTTGCCCTGCTCACGGGCGCTCCACGCTTGGTTCTTACTTACGGATGCCCAGCTTGGCAATGATGGCACGATAGCGCTCGATGTCCTTGGCCATCAGGTAGTCCAGCATCTTGCGGCGCTTACCGACCATCTTCAGCAGGCCGCGGCGGCTGTGGTTGTCGTGCTTGTGGATCTTCAGGTGCTCGGTCAGCTCCTGGATGCGGGCGGTCAGAATGGCGATCTGCACCTCGGGAGAGCCGGTGTCAGTGGGATGAGTGCGGTTGGCTTCGATAACAGCAGTTTTTTCGTCCTTACGGATCATGGTTAGGTTCCACCTTTCAAAAAATGTGCCCGCGGGCTGCGTGACCGGCCGGTGTAAGCCGGGAGACGAAGTCCGGGGTAAATACCGTCTGTTCACAGACCTAGGTATTTTATCATAGTCTGGCCCCATTGTAAAGGATTCATTCGGAAAATTTGGGGTCTTTTTTTGCTTTTTTCAGGGGTGTAAAGCAGCCTCCGGTTCCTTCAGCCACTTGCCGAATTTGTAGTAGATCAGCAGGGCCACCGAGGTGGTGAGCCAGGTGATGGGGTAGCTGGCCTCCACCATGACGATGGTATGATATCGGGGCACCACCAGGAAGAGCCATACCAGACGCAGGCCGCACACGCCGAAGACCGAGATGAGCATGGGCACCAGAGATTTGCCCGCGCCCCGGATGGCGCCGGGCAGCAGTTCCACCAGAATATAGGTAATGTAGCAGGGGGTCAGAAAGAGCACCATCTCCACGCCGATCTCCAGCACGTCGGGATCTGGGGTAAAGATGGACAGGATGGGCCTGGCCAGCAGCACCAGCAGAGCGCTCATGGCAATGGTGATGATGGCGCTCATGCCCACCGAGATCTTCACGCTCTTTTTCAGCCGGTCGTATTTGCCCGCCCCGTAATTCTGCCCGGCAAAGGTGGTAAGGGCCTGGGACAGAGCGGTAATGGTCATCCAGAACAGGATGTCCATCTTGCCGTAGGCCGTCCAGGCGGCCACCGCGTCGGTATCAAAAGAGTTGATGAAGGATTGAATGACGATGTTGGAGGCGGAGTACATCACCGACTGGAGGGCGGTGGGCACACCTACCTTCATCATGGCGGACATGGGCCGCCGGTGGAGTTTGAGCTCGGTGGGGAAGAGCTGGAAGGGCGCGCCCTGGGAGCGCATGAGGGAGATGACCACCAGCACCGCCGACAGCGCCTGGGAAGCCACGGTGGCAATGGCCACACCCAGCACCTCCAGGGGGATGACCACCACCAGCAGGATGTCCAGTACGATGTTGCACAGGGATGCGGCAATGAGGAAGTACAGGGGGCGTTTGGAGTCGCCCACCGCCCGGAGCACGCCGGTGCCCATGTTATAGATCACATTGGGGATCATGCCCAGGAAATAAATTCTCTGGTACAGGATGGCCCCGGGCAGGGCGTCGGCGGTGGTGTCCATAGCCCGCAGGGCCCAGGGCGTCAGCACAAAGCCCACCACCATAAAGACGGCGCCGATGATGACCGACAACAGCATGGCGGTGTGGACGCTCTTGTGGACCTCCTCCCCCATCCGTGCACCGTAGCGCTGGGCGATGACCACCACCGCTCCGGCGGCCAGACCGGTGAAGATGCCCACCGTCAGGTTGACGATGACGCCGGTGGAGCCCACGGCGGCCAGGGCAACCTTGCCCACAAACCGGCCCACCACCACCGTGTCCACCGTGTTGTACAGCTGTTGGAAGAAGGTGCCGAACCACAGGGGAAAGAAGAGCGCCAGAAGCTGCCTCCAGATAGAGCCCTGGGTAATATCGCCCACCGGTCGGGCCAGACGCATGACAGATCCCTCCAAAACATAAAAAGTAAACGAATGCGGCCAGAGCCGCAAGAGGATTGTACACGGTTTAGAGACAAAAGGCAAGAGGGCGGCAGGCGCCGCCCCCCTTGCTCAGAGGAACTTTTGTTATACCTCCCGGATGAGCCGGGCGGCGGTCTCGACATGTGAATCATTGTCCAAACTCAGACTCATGTTTTCTTCAATAATGGGCAGCTTGAACTTAATGGATTTCAGCCATTGTCCATTGGGCTGACGTTCCTCGAAAATCTGAACCTCAGAGATCAGTGCCTCCATAAGCTGCCGCCGCTCCTGCTCGTCCATCCTGGCGTACAGCTTATCAAAATAAATCAGCACCTTGTAGATATTGTCGCCGGTCAGCTTCTCAGCTTCAATCGCCATTTTCTTTGCTCTGGCCGCAATCAACAAGTTCTCCGTATCTTCGATTTTATCATACATCTTGTAAAGGCGATCATCAAGGTCTGTTTTACGCTTAAGGTAATGCCTGTCGTCCGGATCGAGAGAATCTATTTCTTCCATCAGCCTTGCCTTTATCGAATAGTTCTGCCTCAGTTGCTTTTCGTAGTTGGCAATTTCCTGCTCGATAGCAGCGGTATCAACTTTCATATTGATTTTTTTCTGCATGATGCCAGCAAACCTCGGATTGCTGACCAATTTCACGATGACTTCTGCAACTGCGCTGTCCAACAATTCCTCATTGACCTGCTTGCTATAGTCGCATTTATGACCACGGGTCATACTGCGGTGTTTGCAGCCATAATAAAAGAAATCCTTATACTTTGTACCATCTGACTTGTACTTGACACTTTTGTTTCCGTACATGCCGGCACCACAAACAGGGCATTTCAGGATGCCGGAAAGAAGATGAACCTTTGTGTCCTTACCAGGGTTGACACGCTCATACTTTTTTGCCTGTGCCAGGAGCTTTACCTGCGCTTCATGCCAGAGATCCTCAGATACGATACCCTCATGCAGCCCATCCACCAGCAGATAGTTTTCCTGTTCCACCAAGCGGTACTCGTTTCTGGTTCCATGCACCTTTTCCGTTTTACGCCTGCCATAGGAAATCTTCCCGCAATAGACTGGGTTTTTCAGAATTCTGCGGATAAGGGAGGCATCAAACAGGGGATTTTTCCCGTTTTGACGCTGAATTTTGTGAATGCCGTGTTGCTCCAGATATTTTGCCACTCCAGTTGCACCCATATTTGTATGAACATATTGATCAAAAATGGTGCGGATGGCAACCGCCTCTTCCTCGTTAATCAGAAGCATTCCATTTTCCAGCTTGTAGCCATACGGCGCAAATCCGCCGTTCCACTTGCCCTCTCTGGCCTTTTGGATGCGGCCTTCCATGGTTTGGACACGAATATTTTCACGCTCAATCTCCGCCACCGCCGACAAAACGGAGATCATCAATTTTCCAGCATCTTTGGAGCTGTCGATACCATCCTCCACGCAGATCAGATTCACACCAAAATCCTGCATGACCTGTAAGGTGGAAAGCACATCCGCAGCATTTCTCCCGAAACGGGAGAGCTTGAATACCAGCACATAGGAGACGCCATCCTTGCCGCTTTTGATGTCCTCCATCATCTGGTTGAACTGGATTCTGCCTTCAATGGATTTACCAGACTTCCCGGCATCCTCGTATTCGTGGGCAATCTCATACTCATTGAATTCAGCAAAGGATTTCATGCGGGCTTTTTGGGCGTCCAGCGAATAGCCGTCAATCTGCATGGCGGTAGATACTCTGGTATAGGTATAAACTTTTATCTTTTCTTTTGCCATCTCATTTCCTCATTCATATTGGTTTGTAAAACCTTATGTATTTTCTGGAAAGCGTATCGCTCTCCAGAAAAAGTTTGGACACTTAACTCACGATTATTATATCACGCTGCTTTTGAATCTTCAATGTATTTCTCGTGTGCATTTTCATCTGCATCGCATTTTTCTTTTTCTCTGTTGGCAAAAATCGGATCAGGCATAGAGTCAATGTCCAATTCCACAGCATATTTTTCAATCAGATTTGCCAGTAAAACGGCGAAGCCGTTCCACTCATCTTTCATAGGCATTTGTCCTCCATTTATCCGGGCTGTGCATGTACTCTGCGAGTACCTCTTTAGGAATTCGATCCAGAACCGCCACAGCGTCTGCATAGTCCCGCCGCAACTTGGCATCGGCCAGCTGTTTCAAGGTGCTTTGCTGGGTCGCTTTCTCCAAAGACTGCTCCAGCTGTTCATTTTTCTGTTTCAGCTTTTTGTTTTCGACGGTGGTTTCTGTGAATGCCGCCTGATACTTCTTCATGTTGCTGTGCATCTTCTCCACAGCCGGGATATACTGATCCAGCAGAGCTGTAATCTCAGCAGCTCTGCTTTTAGCATTAAACGCCCCGATCCCAGCCAGGAGTTCCTCCAGCTTGGCTTTCTGCTTGGTCAGTCGGGTCATTTCCTTAAACACTCTGGGCGGGATATGGTCACGGCCGGTTTGACTGGCGTTTTGGCCACGCTCCAGGTCGGGATATTTCCGCACCATGTGTTCCCAGAACTTGTCCTGCCACTGGGACAGCTTTTTCTTGTTGCCCAGGATTTCCTTGGCGCAGAGCCTGCCATCCGCAGTCAACGGGACAAAACAAAGGTGCATATGAGGCGTTTTCTCGTCCATATGCACCACAGCGGATACAATCGTTTTGGGGGCTTGGTTTTGCTGAATAAAGGCCAGCGCCTCTTGAAAATAGGCTTTGATCTCGGATTTCTTCATTTTCTGAAAGAACTCCGGCGAAGCGGTCACGAGGGCTTCTACCAACCGGACGCTGTCCGACCTGGTGCGGCAGCCAGCTTCTTTGATTTGGCGTTCCGCCTCTGCTCGATATTTCCGCTGCGGCTCGATCAGATGGAAATTATACTTGCTCCTGCTGATGTCCACATCGGGATTGCTGGCGTATTTCTCTTTGGTGCGCTCGTTGTGGGCTTCAATGTTCCCGATCTCTGGCCCTTTGTACTTGGCAAAGCGGAGAATGGCATACTGCGGCTTGCTCATACTCTGTCCCTCCGTTTCTGCCAGATCAGGTCATAGCCCAGCACGTCGGCCAGCTCCACGACCTCCTTGTAGCGAATAGATTCCCGCTGGAGCTTGGCCGACAGGTTGGAAACACAGTCCGACCAGTCGTATTCTTCATGGAGCAGGTCAACTACCTCTTGCATGGTGTATCCCGCCCGGACGATCTGCGCCTTAATCTCGTTGCGTACCGTCATAATCAAAAATCCTCCTAAATTTACTTAATAAGAAAACGAAGCCGGTACGCCCTCTGGCATAACCGCTTCGCTGTTTCATGAAAAATTCTACTGTCACTGAATCCGTTCAGAATTGCTGGTGTGATGTCCTATTCATAGGTCGCACTTTCCGACCTTTCCGTTCCGTGTGACTTGGCTTGAAACCGTGTATTTTCCCATGATTCCAAGCACCCGGTTCACCGGGGCGAGAAGCACGGTTTCGCAAAATGATTCCTTCCAACCGTCAATTACTTTGCGATTCCCACTTGCCTTGATTTAACATGGGGATTTGACCGGTGATTCTGACTGGTATAGCCGTCGAATTGCTATAAAAGGGAGAACAACGGTCAATCAAAGTGTACGTACGTACACGGTTCAGCGCCGCCATTCCTCCGGCACATCTTCCGGTACGTACGTACGCATCGAATCACCAGAAAACACTGATATATGATTTCTCACCAATACCTCGATTCCCAGAAAGCCACGCACCCGCCGTCCGGCAGCATTGGTCACATTGTTGCAGTATTCCAGATTATAGCGGCTCTGGCAGTCGATCAGGGCTTCGCTGAAGCTGCGGGGTTTCAGAGCGGGCAGATTATTTTCGGTGCAGTAAATCTGGTACGCCTCATACAGCTCTTTGGAACTGGCGGACAGATTGGCTTTCAGGCGAACATATCCGTCAGAATCCAAAAAGTCATACACATTGTTGTTGTCCCGTTTGACTGCTTCCCGGTTTTCTCTGGTGCGGTCACTTTCGGTGAATTTGAAGTTGTTGGCGGCCAGCCGCTGCAATCCCTCAAAAGCCCACAGCAGAATGCCCTCCACCTCGGCTTTCATCTTCTCGGCCAGGTCAGGATCATCCACACGTCCGGCAGGCTTGTCCCTGGTGGTCAGCACCAACTGGCGGCGGTAAAAGCTGTCGCTCCGGTCAAACAGTGCCTGCAAATCGCCGTTGGAGAAGGCCAGCAGCCGGGCGCACATCCATCCCTGATAGCTTTGCTTGCCCTTGCGTTCCAAATCCATCTTGCCCTGGGCGGTGACGATGGACTTGACATAGTTGGTCTGGCGCAGGGCCTCCATCCGCATATCGTCGTCCACACACAGGAGGATATGCTCCAGGTCCGCACGGGCAAATCGGTTCTCCGATATTTTCCCAATGCTGCCGTCCTTCATGTTGGAGCCGAACAAAGCTCCCAGCACAGCCCCGATCTGACTCTTGCCCTCACCGCCGTTGCCCTTGATGACCATCATCCGCTGACCCTTGTTGCTGGGAATCAGGCAGTAGCCGATATATTCCTGCAAGGTGGGGGTGTCCTCCGGGTAGAGCAGACCATCCAGAAATTTCAGCCAGAGAACGGGTTTGGATGCCCTGGGATTGTAGGCCACAGGGAACCGGTTGCGGACGATTTCAGGTTTTCCCTCCACAAACCTCCCGTCCAGAAAAAGCGTCCCGTTGGAGAGATGAATCCGGTCCGCCTCCGGAGGAAAATCCTCTGCCAGCGCCGCCAGCTTCATCAGTTCCACGATGTTGCTGATTTTACGGGGAATATTGCTGACCGCACAGCATTTCAGCTCCTCAAAAATCTCTCCCCGCAGGGGTAGCTCATCGGTCACACGGCCTTCAGGCGTGAAAAAAGCCCCGTTTGTGAAGAGAATCTTGTGCGTCTGCAAGAACTCCTCACAAAACAGGGCTTCGTTGATGTTTTTTCCATCGAACCAGACGGGCATCCCGTCAGGCTGCTTGTTTTTCTTCATGGGTGACTTCCTCCTTTTCCAATCTCTTTAACCGGTCCTCCAAACTGGTGATCAGGCCATCCTTGTTCAACATTTCTACGATTCTTACCCGCTGTTCCAGTTCGGCGGCAATGAGCAAATCTGCCAGATACTCCACATAGTCCAGCATCTGACAGGCTTCCACAAACCGGTCATCCAAAGCATCTTCGGGTGTCTTGGGTGCGTACTGCACCATCCAGCGTTCTAAAAGATGCAGATAATCGCATAGCACCCGCAGACAGCGACCTTCCTCCTGCCGGTATGCCGACAGCAGGGAACGTTTCGGCTTGGGTAGAGCAATGGCCGCCGGGGGGTTATCCGGGTCAATCCCGAAATCCTGTGCCAGCTTTTGTGCCGCCTCGAAGCTGCTCAAACCAAAGAGCCTTGCCACAAGGTCGATCACATCGCCGGTGGCCCCGCAGCCGAAGCAGTAAAAATACTTTTCATTCAGCTTCATGCTGGGGTGCCGGTCATCGTGGAATGGGCAGCGGCACATCCCACTGCGGTTGACCTGCAAGCCGTAATGTTCCGCTGCATCTCGCACCAGAATCGTTTGCTTCACCAGTTCAAATAGCGTCATTTTCGCTCCCTCCCCTCTGAAAAATGATCGGATGCCGTTTTTTCCATAGAGCCTCTCTTTCTTGCGCTTCCGGCGCAGCTGTTGTATAATGTTGGTACAGTTCCGAAAAAAGTAATCTGCTTTCAGATTATCCTTTCACTAATAGGAGAAATCCCGGGTGTAAAACGGAACCATTTTTTGAAAAATCATAAAAAAATTTTGAAGGGGGTGGAGTCATGACGTATCTCACAGATGACGAGCTTCTGGATACCGAAGATGGCTTCACCGAATGGGATGAGGACGTAGCCGCCGGATCGGCGGGGGAAACGCTGGAACAGGCCCTTGCGGAAGAACGCCTGGCAGAGCTGGAAAGCGAGCTGGAGCAGGACGAGCATCCCGTTGATTATGATGCCGAGCTGGAGACTGAGGAAGAAGAAGCGGCTCCGGTCAGCGAAAAGCGACTGAAACGGGAGATCCGGGCGGAAGCCATGCGTCGGCTGGAGGAAGCGGCCCGCACCGAAAGCGATTTCCGGGTGGTCGTGGACGAATGGGACAAGCTGGACCGGAACCGGGAGCGCCGGGAGCGGGACCACGAAAACCTCCGTGGGGATGTGCCGCTGGAATATCAGGCGGTGCCGGAGCCAAAGCTCATCCCCCGATGGATGAACACCCCTGCATACCGGCAGCTGATGGCCGGGAATTTTTTGGACGTCCTATTTGACTGCCCCTATGAGATGCACCAGCTGAGTGCCGACCCTTTTATCTCCGGCATGATCGAAAATCTCAGCGAGGAACACAAGGAAGTCCTGTATTTTCTCTCTTTGCGGCTGTACAGCACCGCCCGTCTTGCCGCCATTCGTGGGCAGTCTGACCGCAACATCCGCAAGCTGCGGAAAACCATCCATAAAAAATTGCAGCGCCAGATGTATGACCATCTGTGCAGCAAGCCGGAAAACGGCCTAACCTTGCGGGAGCGTCGGTTTTTAGAGGAATACTCAAAAATCGCAAAGAAACAGGGCAAGGATGCCGTGATCCGGCGGGAGAACAAGACCAAGCGCAGAAAAAAGAAAAACCGCCCCTGATGACAGGGACGATGGAACAGAGAGGGCGTGTATGATGAAAAATTTATTTGAGCAGTCCCGTTCCCATTGGGTGCGGTACGACCATTACGAGATGAAAACAGCCGGGGACGGCAAGCGGTACATCACCCCCGGCAAAAACGCAAAGCCGGATGTCTACAATCCTTTGAAAGAAGCCCCCGACATTGTGCTGGATGCGCTGAATGTGGGGATGCTGCTGATGGGGCGCAAGCCGGAAGCAGAAGTGGAAAAGGCAGTACTGGAATTTGTCACCCGGTACGGCCTGCTGGGGCTGATGACCGCCTTGCCCACCACGCCGACCTTTATGGAGTACGAGGCGGTGTACCTGCCGAAAAACCACTTCATCAAGGAAGAATCCATGGCAACAGACCAATATCTGTCCCTCTTTTACCCCTTCGACCAGCTGGATGTGGTGAAGAAGGGCATTGAATCCACATGGAATGTGTCCGGCGACCGGAGTATGATTGCCCTGACCATGACCTTCATGGACGAGCCGATGGCCAAGAATATGAGCTTCCAGCGGGCATATGCAGAGCCTTACGACTGGGTCACCCAGCAGTTCAAGGATTGGGCGTTCACCCTGACCACATCCATCTTGTACTACAATGACTACGACTCCATTGATGAGGACACCCGGGGGCTGTACCGCAAAGCCATGGCTGTATTCGGCGGGATCGCCCCCAGCTACCACATCGAACTACTGGATAAGCCCACCATCTACTGGGATTTTCACTCCCTGCTGCTGGGTATCCAGATGATGTTCAGCTTCATGCTGGTGGACGATGAGCAGCCCCTGCGCCTGTGCAAACATTGCCAGAAGGTGTTTTTGGGCAGCCGGTCCAACGCCGCCTTTTGCAGCCCACGGTGCAAGAACCAATATAATGTCTATAAGAACCGTGAGAAATCCAAGGGGGAAACGGACTGACGAGGACTCTGCCGCTGCGCTGGGACGAGAGCTTTTATATACCTCTGCTTCCTTTTCCGGCCAGGCGGATTTTGCCCTGTGAGCAAATCCTGATTTCGTCCGTGACCGTACAAAATCCGCCTGTCCTACTGCCGCCGAAAAGTGCTTGTCAACCGCTATCTGCCCACATAGCAGATACCGCAGCCAATCCCTTTGCAGCGTCAGTCGGAAGCAAAGGTATAACACACTATACTTTGCCAGCAAAGTCGTGTGCCAACAGGGGTGCTGCTCGCCCCTATTGGAAACCCAGAGCCAAAGGGGAGATCCCCTTTGGATACCCCTTGTTTTCGTCGCCTGTGTTTATACAAGCCTGCTCCGCCTTGTATATTTCACAATCTCCGAAAACACAAAAACCTCTCAGAATTCACCCTATAAAAGGGTGAATTCTGAGGGGTTTTTGTTCGCCATAGCATAAATTTCTATAAAACAAAATGTGATATTGCAGGGACAGTCTGCCACTACAAATATACAGACGCTCATTGGGCTTCTACTTTATTTCACTTTGTCAGCTTACGGGACATAAACTTGGGGTTGATGTACAGGATATAGACACTGCAAATCACCATCATAATGAGCGCACCCACAAGTCCCATCCCAAAACGTATTGTCAACAAGCCAACTAAAAGTTGAATGCAGCAGTAGCCCAACTCGATATTTGCATTTTTACGGCGCTGGATTTTATCCGCTTCATAGCGGTGGTTTGTTGCCATCCATATGGAACTGAGTAGCAGCATGATAAGCGAAAAGATAAGCGCCCCATAATAAAGTTCTTTGTTCGGATAGTCAGGATGACGAAGCTGGTAAACTACCGATGTGCAGTTGAACATAAACGCCACCTGTGCGATAATTGCAATTTTTATGAGGTTTGCCCGTAAAATAAGGTTTGGCTTTTTCCGGTCCCGCCCCTTTTCGGCGGTCAATCCGTCCTCGACATTCTTATGGGGATCAACAAGTTCAGAGAGATTGATGTCAAATACTTCTGCCAACTGGATAAGATTACTCGCTGTCGGCTCTGACTGGCCTGTTTCCCACTTGGATACAGCCTGTCTGCTGACACCAAGCTGTTCGGCTACATATTCTTGCGACAGCTTTAATTCCTCTCGTCTGTTTTTAATATTTTCACCCAAAGTCATATATAACACCTCCTTGTACCTGTATTGTACTCAAAATTCCAGTTGCAGTCGACCAACTATATGTCAACTGGTGGTTGCAATCTAAAAACAGCGGCAATTTAGTACTTTAAGCCAAACCGCCGCTTCCTGTTTATGCTGTATGGCTCTGTGTCTACGGGCCTGGATAATCGACCCTACTATTCTTTTGACAGCTCTGTTCCATAATGGGCAGACCAAAATCCGTTATCCAGCGCAATGGTGAAAAACGGCGTCATTTTGTTGTAGACCTCAGTATCTGTGGGCTTGGGCAGACCAAGCAAAAATGCAGTAAAATCTGGCGTCACTTTTCCGGCAATGATTTTTCCATACCGCCAATCGGTGTCTTTCTGTTTCCCATATCGAAGCGCCAGATCAATACACTCTGCTTCTTCATTCCAGCAGTGGATTTCAAAAGTCCGTGCAGTTTTTAGGGCGTCGGACATATAAGCTATCCACTTGCTGTTACCCTTTTCCGTTCTGTCAAGCTCCAACGACCAATGTTCGGCGATGTTTTCCGGGGTAAAAGACGCAGGCCTAAGTCTCTGGATTGATTCTGTCAGAGACTCAACCAAATTCTGCCGTTCCTCAAAATCTCTTTCATGTCCGCCCCCATGGACAGCTTCTGTATAGCGCCATTTCCACTCATTCCAGAATGCTATGTAGCCATTTTTAGAGAATTCATCATCCGGAATCTTCTTCGGTTTGCAGGACTGATAGTAGCTCTCTACTTTGTCTGCGAAGCGGAGCACTTCTGCTTGATAGTCACGCAGGGACACCAATTCTGATTCACCAGATGGGAGAATCAGCCGAACTCCGCCATTTTCGTGGACGACAGACCAGTCCAACCCATTGTCACATCCTGAAATCGTAACCTGTGACAAATCCTTATTTGCAATTAAAAAATGACCGCAGCACGGAACCATCTGAATATCGTGTTCTGACATGACCTTATCTTCAGTCAAGGTTTTCAGCAGATAAAGTGCAGTTGCGCTGACGGTTCCATCATACTCCATCCTGGCATTGCAAATCTGCACGGTAACATGGCCATGAAGGCAAAGATCTTCTGGGTCATCTTCTGGTCCGCAAATCCAGGTGAATTCGCTCACATCAATAGAAAAACCGCTCAAACAGCTCATCTCCTATTCCACATATCAATAGAAAACTGCAACTTCAAAATAAAGCTCCCAATTATCAAACCAACTCCAGGCAATAAAAAGATGGACGGTTTTTATCTTTGTTATTCCAGTTCTCCGCTTCGATGAGTTCTTTGAGTTCATTCACGGTCAACTCGTCAATGGAAATCGTTCTTTTATGGACATAGGGTCTATCATCAAATTCCCAATATCCCAGAAGCCAGACATTCCATACTTCCACACTGTCAGTTTGCCGGAGAGCAGATTTAATATAGCTGATGATCCTCTTTGCCCTGCCTTCGGTATATCTGTCCAGCTCAAGATAAACACCATATTTTCTCTTGCAGTATATATCGACATCATCAAATGGTAGCAGATAAAAATCATTATCCGCACCACTGTCATAGATTGTCCCCATATCAACATTAAAATGATGTGGATAGCTTTGAGGCGGTCTGACTTCCGGTAAGGGACAGTCTGCCGCTATAAATACATATTGGCTCATGGCAATTCTCCTTTACGCTTCGGTTTCAAAGTATTCCTGATATGTAGCCTCCGACATATCAGAATACAAAGTAATTTGTAAATTGTTATCACTGGAAAATCGCTCAATCTCGCCGTAAATCTCTTTTTGAGTTTTGGTGTACGGATTGCCCGATGTATGAAACGCTGTCGAAGATCCGTCATACTTGCAAAAGGCCACGCACACAAGGGGAGCTTTACAGGATATTTGTATCTTCACATAATGGCTTTATTCTCCGCCTCAATCTCACGACAAACAGGAATTTACTTTTGTCTTTTTGGAGTAACTGCTCTTAGTATTAGTGTGATAATGGCCATTACAGCAACTTGCACTAATGTAACGAGAATCATAAGACCACGTGATTCATAGTAATTGAAATTGCCCCAATTTATGCTTAGTTCAATAAGTACAGCCAAAAGGATGCTACACCAAACATATCTTCGATTGACAAAGTAAAATACAACAGGAAGAATGAATGTCAGCAAAAACACAACTGGCGATAACAGATATTGAATAATCACGCTTAACATTATAATCCCTCCCTAAATTCCTATTTGTTAATAGCTGAGCCGAATGGGTGTCCATTTATCAACTCTTATGGTCAATCAATCCCCACACAGCAACAATCAGGCCAAGGATTGCCATACCGAAAAAGAAATACAGTGCAGAAAGCAGGCCATATCGGGATATATTCCAAAGAGCGGAATGCTGCCCGTTGAGCGTCCAGTCGTTTGCCATTGATCCGGCTAAAATCATGGCAACTGAAAGTGCCCCTGTCAAAAATATCAGCATCCCAAATATCATTTTCTTCGTAGCTTATTCCTCACATTAAAAAGACATCAGGTGTCCAGCTCACAGCAGTACAGGGTATTGGTGTCGGTATCGTAAAGCCCAAAGGTGAAGTTGAAGGAGTTCCGCTCCAGAATATCCTTTCCGGCTGCGTCATCTTCGGCCTGCCGGTCCAGCAGAAAATAGTACCCGTTCTGGACTTCCGGCACCAGCGGGTTGCCGTTGCTGTCGCCCAGATAGGGACCAATTTGATAGGCCGTGTGATTCTCCTCACCGGAAATGCCGTACACGAGGATTTGAGTAGTCTCGTCCACAGGAAGGCAATGCCAATCCGCATTCGCCTTTATCTGTTCCAAGACGGTATCGTCCTGAAACGTAAGGACAATGCAGGAGGTTCCGTCCCCATGAAATCCACCGTGGGTGTCGGAAGCGGAAACCTCACTGCCGCCTGAGACTTCCAGGTCCAATGCTTCAGAAACGATGTCCTGCGGCGTTTTAGCACCACAAGCTGTAAGACTGGTCAAGGACAGAACGATTGCAACCATAAGAGCCACAAATTTTCTTTTCATTGAAATCCCTCTTTTCGTTTTGTAATTGGCTATTATCCGGCCTGAACCTCAGGCAAGAAGAAAATGCCCTCTGCCAAATTGATAAACATATCCGGATCACGGAGACAGTAGGCTTTATCTTTCCACCACACTGTACTCCGATTTGCTGAGATGGTCCGGTTAGAGCCATCCTGCAAATGATATGTAATGGAGATCAGCGGCTCCTGGCTGCTGTCAGCTTTTTTGAACGGGTCATATTTGAGAAAGCCAGTAAGTTTAAGTGCCAGCTCTATTTTTTCCGGGTCGGTTTCTTCTTTTACTTTCTCGGTAACCTGGGGTTAAGCAACGCTCACTGATTGAACTTCATCCATTTCAGGCAAACCGAGCAGCCACATACCATCCATTATTATTTGAACCCCTACCAGTAGGATGGTTACGATAATGATTTGTGCCAGAAATTTAAGAATTCCTCTTGTAAGCTTGTTCATCATTATGGTTTCCTTCCTAAATTCCGATTTACCTGTTTTATGTGCTTTTTTCAATGCTCTCTGCAATTTTCACCATCTCACTCTCGGGCAGTGCCGCCGAAATGCAGAACAGAATATCTCCGGATTCGGAATGCCATACCAGAGCATTCGCATTTTTGGGGTCAGCGTCCTGGTAAAAATCGGCTTTCTGTGTTCCCACAGCCACTTCCTCTGCGGTCATCTGGTCTGAGACTAAAAAGAGGCTTGTGGCGTCTGCACCGGCGGAGTACATGAAATGGATCACCTGACCATCACTGTTGCTATAAGTCCGCATAGAAGTGCCTCCCGCAGACTGCACATTGGTTTCTTCAAATCCATCAGGCAACCATGTGGGAGCAAAATCGGTGGTCATTTCTTCGTCCGGTGCCGGTCCCTCAAAGCGGTACTCCACAAAAGTTTCATACTGCTGGCGTACCCAGGCAAAGAAGGCACCTCTGGCCTCGGCATCTACCGTGAGCCATGTTGTACCGGTCAGAACAACCGCTACCAGGAAACAAGCTGCTGTCCGAAGAAATTTGTAGGCTCCAGGATGCCGTCCTCGCCGGATAACACGCTTCATTTTGCGTTCAAATTGTGGGGAGAACTGATGGTCGCACTCCTGCGGAAGGGGCAAGGAATCAAGAATTGCCTGATCTGCCTCTGACGCAGCAGCTCTCAGCATTTCATCTGTAATCATAGCTTGCCCTCCTTTTCGTACAGTTCCTTCAATCTGTTTTTGGCACGCTGGTCAAGTTTGGATGCAGCAGCATGGGATATTCCAAGCATAGCCGCCACTTCTTTTACGCTGTAACCCTGATGGTATCGGAGTAAAATTACCTCTCTATATCGTGCAGGCAGTTTCAGGATACAGGCTGCCAAGGTGTTTTCTCCTTCATAAACAGCCGGAACGCCTTGCATCTCATCGTCCAGCTCGACGATTTGGTGGCGGTTGCGTTTCCTATAAAAGTCTATTGATTTATTCTCTACTATTGTAACGATGTAACCCTGCGTTTTTGGACACTTGGGTTGACCGATTTTTTCAATATTTTCAGCAATTTTCAAAAACGCCTCATGCACAGCATCTTCGGCATCCTGTTCGTTGGTCAGTATTCTATTTGCTATGTGAAACATCATGATTCGATACTCCATGTAGATTTGCTCAAACTTTGAGCGATCTTCAGGAGTATCTATCATTTGAAGATAAATCATCATGCTACTTCACCCCCGGTTTTCTTGTTTTGATTGTAGTATACTGGGGTTACCCCAGGCAAGTACGAACAGTATCCGTGCAAACATAATAAAATTGCCCGCAGAAAATTCTACGGACAATTTTATGCCTAATCATCATGGTGAGGCTCAAACCATTCCAAAGAACTTCAAAGCATCCGTGATCGCCGCTTCCTTTTCCGGCGGGCATTTCGGTTGTCTGGAATTCTCAGACTTCGGTTTATTATAGTTTTCCCGCTCGATAATGCCATACTTCTGTTTGACCTGGGCGATATAAAGGTGGCTGACTTTCAGCCCTGTATGTTCCAGCACATACTCTTTAATTTCCTCATAGGTGGCCTTGCTCTCCGCCGCCGTTAAATCCAGCTCGTCCAGATTCAACTCCACCTCTATATGCTGCTTAGTATTGAGTTTGGACAAAAGTACTACCGTCTCCACATGGACGGTGCGTGGGAAGAGATCCACGGCGGTGGCGGTGTCCAGTCGGTAACCCTGGGCCGCGAACCGCTTCACGTCCCGGCCCAGGGTGGCGGGGTCGCAGGACACATAGACCACCCGCTGGGGAGCCATCTGGGCAATGGTGGCCACCACATCCTCCGCCAGCCCCTTCCGGGGCGGGTCCACGCAGATCACGTCGGGGCGCACCCCCTCCCGGGCCAGCTGCCGGGCGGCCTCGCCGGCGTCGGCGCACAGGAACCGGGCGTTTTCAATGCCGCTGCGGCGGGCGTTCCCAATGGCGTCGTCCACCGCCTGGGGCACCACCTCAGCCCCCCACACCATGCCGGCCTGCCGCGCCATCACCAGGGAAATGGTGCCGATGCCGCAGTACAGGTCCAGCACCGTCTCGGTACCGGTAAGCTGAGCCAGCTCCACCGCCTTGCCGTAGAGCACCTCGGTCTGGTCGGGATTGACCTGATAGAAGGAGGGGACGGACAGGCGGAAGTCGGAGCCGCACAGGGTGTCGGACAGGAAGTCCTGTCCCCAAAGCGTGCGGTAGGCGTCCCCCAAGATCACGTTGGTATGGCTCTTGTTGACCCCCAGCACGATGCCCACCAGCCCCGGCTCGGCCGCCCGGAGGGCGTGCACCAGCTCGGTCTCCCGGGGGACCCCCACGCCGTTGACCAGCAGGCAGCACAGGCTCTCCCCCCGGCGGTTGGTGCGGACATACACATGGCGCACCAGGCCGGAGCGGGCCTTCTCATGATAAGCCGGGATGGAATACTGCATCATCCAGTCCTTTACCGCTCCACGCAGGCGGGAGGCCGCCTGGCTCTGGAGCCGGCAGTCGCGTACATCCACCACCTTGTGGGTGCGGGACTGGTAGAAACCAATGCGGGGGCCGGGGGAGACGGGGAACTGGGCCTTGTTGCGGTAGCGGTCAGGCCGGGCGGCGCCCAAAATTTCCGTCACATGGATATCCGCGCCCCCCAGGCGGCGGAGGCAGTCCTCCACCCGGGTGCGCTTGGCCTCCAGCTCCTCGGCGTAGGTGATATGACGGAAGGCGCAGCCGCCGCAGCGGTCGTAATAGGGACAGTCGGGGGTGATCCGGGCGGGGGAGGGTTCGGTGACCTCCCGCACCACCCCCCACAGGGCGGAACGGCCCACATGGGTGAGCCGCACCTGACACAGCTCCCCCCGGACGCCCCCCTGGACGAACACCACCATGCCGTCCAGCCGGGCCACGCCGGCGCCGTCGCTGCTGTAGCCCTCAATGCGCAGGGGATAAGTATGGCCTTCCAGAGGCTTATTGGGCTGCATACATACTCACGTCCTTCAGCGTATCATAAGGAATGGTGACCTCCACCGGGGAATGAACGCCGGTAAGGGTGTTGCCCTGGATCCAGAACACATAGCCGTCGGAGGTCAGGCAGAACTGTTCCGGCTGGTAGGCCGCCGCCACAGCCGCCTGGGTAAAGTTCCCGGCGGACAGCTCCGGGCTGGCCAGGAAGGCCTTCACCACCCGGTCCTGCACGGCCTGGGCATCGGTAAAGAAATCGGTAAAGGTCAGCTTGATGCCGGTCTGGGGATCGAAGTTCTCCCCCAGCTCAAACACGGTGGGGTAGGCCGCCCCGCTGTTGATGTGCCAGGTGCGGCGGATGCTGATGACCTGATCGGTGGAGAGCACCACCTCATAGCTCATCTCTTCAGTGACCGGAGAGAAGGGGAAGCCGGCAGACTTGGACACATCGTAGTCGGCCACCACCTGCTCGTAATTGGCCTCGGCGCTTTCCATACGCCCGGCGCCGTCGGCCTTGTACCAGTCGTTGATCACATCGCCGGCGGGGCAGGTGTCGGTGTTCTGCACCATGGGCAGGGTATAGCGCACCGTCATGACCTGGGCGCCGTCCCCGGCGGTATAGGTCTGGGTAAAGACCTGCTCCCCCCACTGGGGCGGCTCAGGCTCAGGGGTGGGAGTAGGTTCAGGCGTGGGGGTGGGGGTGGGACTGGGGGTAGCCGTGGGGGTGGGCTCAACCGTGGGGGAGGGGGTGACCTCCGGAGCCTGTCCGCCGCAGGCGGTCAAAAAAAGGGCCAGAGCCAGGGCGGCAGCCCCGGTCAGAATGGTCTGTTTTTTCATGGTAACCTCCATAGTCTTGTGGGCGGCGCGCCGCCCGGGGCATAAGATGATTGAAACATTTTAACACCCGCACCCCTGTGCCGTAAATGGAAAAACGCATTTTGTAAGCATTTGTGACCATTTCAATCCTCAGGCCGCGCCGCTGAGGAGGGCGGCCAGCACCCCGCAGCAGGGCAGGGTGAGGATGGACAAAAGGGTGCTGACGGTGACCAGCTGGGCGCTGGCAGGCACATCCTGACCATACCGCTGAGCAAACATGGCGGTAATACTGGCGGTGGGCACCCCGGCCAGCAGCACCAGGGTGCAGTACAGGCCGGGCTCCGGATGGAAGGGGTAGAGGATCAGCGCGGTAAGCAGGGGCATGGCCACCAGCTTCAGGCCGCAAGCCGCAAGAATAGCCGGGCTGCGGAACATCCCACGCCAGTCGGTATGCGCCATCTGTGCCCCGATGATAACCATGGCCAGAGGGGTGTTCATGCTGCCCAGAAAGTGCACCGCATTGCCCACCATGGGAGGCAGGATGATCCCCCACAGGAACAGGAGCAGCGCCATAATGGTACCCAGAATGCCCGGGTTGAGGACCGCCTGCTTCAGGGAGACCTGCCTGCGGCCTCCCATGAGCACCACGCCCTGGCTCCAGTTAAAGGCATTGAATACCATCAGGTTGATGATGCCGTAGACCATGGCCTGCTCCCCCAGCACCAGCTGGATCAGGGGCAGGCCCATAAAGCCCACGTTGCCGTAGAGGGTGCCGAAGCGCAGGGTCTTGCCGGCGGCGGGGGCCTGCCGCCGGAACAGAGGAACGGACAGCAGACAGTAGAGCACATACAGGCCCACCGCCAACAGAGCGGCATAGCCCATAGCCTCCAGCAGGGCGGTAGTGCGCCCGATCTGCATGGAATCCACCAGCATACAGGGGAGCACCGCCGTCAGCAGCAGATTGGTCATCTGGGGCAGGGCGTCCTGGGTGATCAGCCCCCGCTTGGCCAGGGCAAAACCCGCCGCCATCATCAAAAATATGGTCCCCACCTGGGAGGATACCATCAGCAAATAGTCTACCATTGCTGTCCCCTCATCTTCCACACAAAATCCAGCCCATTCTATCACCAAACCAGGGAGGAAGCAAGCCGGCAGCCTATTGAGGGACCAAAAGAGGGGAAAGACCGCGTAAAGGAGACGCGACCGGGCTGTGCCCTCCCCTGTTCTGGAAATCAGCGGAAAAATGGCGCATGGGAAAGAAAGGAACGATGATTGACATGATGGGTAACCGGTGTTATGATACCATCAAATCCAATAGAAAGCGAGGTGCTTCATAATGAGAAATAACAGAAGGAACAAAAACTCTGAATATCTTTTGAAGGCCTCGGTTGCAGCCTGATCGTTTTGATCGATATCTTTTGCCGTGGCAGATCAGCCGCGGCTTTTTTGCGTTTTGATGCAATCGCCTGCTCTTCCATAGATATTTATACAAGACCAACCGCCAATCCGGTTGGGACCATTTATGGAGGAAGTTATGATTTATCTGAGAAAAATTACCCAAGAAAACTTTATCGACGCGTTTCATTTGAAGCTCGCGCCGGAGCAGGAACGGTTTGTCTCCCATCCCATCCGCAGCCTTGCACAGGCCTATGTCTATCGGGAGCAATGCCAACCTTTTGGAATTTATAACGGTGATACGATGGTTGGCTATGTTATGGTGATTTACGATTATGAGGTCCCTGAATATGACATCTGGCATATGATGATCGATGAATCCTATCAGAGACGGGGCTATGGCAGCGCTGCATTGGATCGGGTGCTGGATTACATCAAATCCAAACCCTTCGGCCCTTCCCATCGGGTCACCTTAACCTGCCACAGAGAGAATGTCCGGGCACTGAATTTGTATCAAAGCAAAGGCTTTGCAGAGACCGGAGCAGCGGACGAAGCGGAAATAGAGCTGACGCTCCATTGATCGGAGCGCCGGCAAAGCCAATCAACGGCGGCGCATAAAATGCGCCGCCGTTGATTGCTGTCCGGCTGCCGGAATCATTCATATTTTTTCCCCACCACATAGAGGGGGAGGAACAGTCCGCCCAGAGTAAGGGCCAGGATAATGCCCAGCTGAGCCGCGGCCCACACACCGGGGCAGATTAGCCCCAGCGCCAGGGACAACAGGGGCAGACCCGCCATGACGGCGCAGGACCACGCCCGGCCCACCGCAATGATGTGGGGCCAGTTGCGGTTATTGAAGGTCAGGCCCGGCACATTCATGCGCAGCGGCCCGTCCCGCACCATGCCCAGGGGGTACCGGTCATAGAACTCCGGCAGGCTGAGCCGGGCAAAGAAGCAAAACCAGACTCCAAAGACCGCCCCCAGCACCACCGGGGACCACAGCGCCTCGGGCACATCGGTCCACACCCAGTTGGCCCACAGACCCAGGCCTCCCGCCAGCAGGGAGAGCACATACCACAGGGGCCAGCGCCCTTTCTCCTGCCAGGCCCGCTTGGGCCTGCCTCCGGCGCAGCGGATGGCGGTTTTTACCACGTCCTCCACCGCCTCCGGCTCCATTGGTTTCTCCTGCCGCTTGCAGAGCAGCAGCTCGGTCACCGTCACCCCCAGCAGCTGGGCCAGGGGGATGAGCAGGGCGGTGTCCGGGATGCTGGCTCCGGTATCACATAGTTAAAAATATTGGTGTCATTTAATCAATTTTGCCGATAAAGCGGTAGAAGATTTCTACCTCCTGTTCCCGGCTTCCGTCCTCACCTTTGACCGCTTCATGGACAACGATTTTTTCAATCAGCGTATTCAAAAGTTCGGCGGTCAGTTCTGTTGGATTGACGCACTCTTTCATCAAGGCAATCCATTTTTCTGCGTCTGCGGCGTTCTGGCTTTCAGTGGCGATAGCGGATTGAAGCTGTTCAATCTTTGTGTCCAGTTCAGCCTGTTCGCTCTGGTACTTCCCGGACAGCATAGAGAAGTTGTATTCTGTGATACGCCCCGCCGCCCAGTCCTCATACATCCGGGCAAACAGGGTATCGACTTCGGCTTTCCGCTTCTCCGCTTTGTTCAACTCTGCGGCTTGCTTCTTTCTTGCGGCGGCCTGTCCCTTGTCATTGGCATTTAACAGCCGCTTCAAAAGCCGTTCTTCATCATGCTGTACCAGCCCCGACCAGTATTGCAGACGGGAGAGGACATAGGCGTAAAGCACATCATAGCGGATATAATGCATGGAGCATTGGCGTGTGCCCTGTCCGTACTTGCTACAATGATAATGGCCGTAAGGCTTGCTGTTCTGCCTGTTCTCCCCATAGGACAGCGACCAGCCGCAATCCGCACACTTTATCAGTCCCGCAAAAATCTGTGTCGTACCGTTTTTGCGTTCCCGCCGGCGGCTTGCTATCTGCTCCTGTACCTGCCGGAAAACATGTTCGCTGATAATCGGCTCCTGCGTGTTTTCCACCCGCACCCATTCACTTTGGGGCTTGCGTACCCTCCGCTTGTTCTTAAAGGAAATGTTTGTTTCCCGGTAGTGGATGGTATGACCGATATAGGTTTCGTCTTTCATAATACTCTTGACCTGCGCTATCGTCCATGCGTAGCTTTTTTCCTCTGGCGCACCCGCATAGATGTTTGCGAAAGTCCCGTCACGCTGGAAGTTGATAAATCCCGGTGTGGGAACCTTTTCCGCAATCAGTATTCTTGTGATACTGGCCGCCCCTCTGCCATGAATGGCAAGGTCAAAAATCTTCTCCACTATCCAGCGGGTTTCCTCGTCGATTATCAGCTTGTTTTTGATTTCCGGGTGTTTCCTGTACCCGATGGGAGCATAGGCACCGATACGCTGTCCTGTGGCAAACTTCGCTTTGAAAGCGGCCTTTACCTTGCGGCTCGTATCTTTCGCAAACCATTCATTGAACAGGTTTTTGAACGGTACAAAATCGGAAAGCCCTTTCTCTGTGTCCTCATTCTCCGCAACGGCGATGTAGCGCACCCGTTTTTCCGGGAACAGAAATTCCAGATAGTAGTCCATCATCACATGTTCCCGCCCGAAACGGGAAAGATCTTTCGTAACAATGCAGTTTACTTTTCCGGCTTCCATATCGTCCATCATGCGCTGAAAATCCGGCCGTTCAAAGTTCGTCCCCGACCAGCCATCGTCCACATACTCACCGACTACATGAAGCCCCTGTTCCTTTGCGTACTGTTGCAGGATTGTCCGCTGTGTTTCAATGCTTACGCTGTCACCATAGTTTTCATCGTCCCGGCTCAATCTCATATAAAGCGCCGTGTTGTAAATCGTAGTATTGTAAGGTTGTTTCACCGTTAAAAATCCTCCTTCTAAAGAAACAACCCACGCTTACAATACTTTTGCTCTATGGCAATTATATCATAAGCGTGGGCGTGTTATCAATGATGGGCTATCAGGTTGAAGCGGCTTTTTCTGCGGTATGCCGCACCACATCTACAATCAGATCACCGAGGGGCTTCCCGCCTGCGGCGAAGTGTTCGGAGATTTTTATACGGTTGTTCCCACATACAAAATACTGCGTGCCGTTCTCTGTTTGTATGACCTGCCCTGTCCGGGGCGTAAAAATATCGCTTTCGCTTTTTGCCATCCAGTGTCCTCCATATTCAGTTTTCAAGGTACAATGCCGCACAGGGGCGGCGAAAATTTCTGCTTATATCTATCACCTTTCCTTTACTGTGTGCCGCTGCTGCCGTTTCAGTTCCGCCAGTATATCCGGCGGGATACGGTCAACCAGCCGCTGTAAATTGTCCAGTTCGCTTTTCAGCTTTGCCCGTTCCATCGTATCTTTCATCTTGCCTTTTTCACTGGCCTTTGCCCTTGCTTCCAACTTCTCATTCTCCGCCAACAGGTCATTGATTGTGACCTTGTACTTTTTCAGTTGCCCGGAGAAGTTCTCCATCTGCGGAAACCACTTTTTCAGCATGGAGAGAGCTTCCTCTTTTTTCTTTCCGGCGTTCAGCGGGTTAATGCCGTCAAGGGCGGCTTCAATGGCTCTGGCCTGTTTGGAGAGGGAAACCGCCTGTTTGAAAAGCCGGGTGGGGATATGCTTCCGGCCTGTCTTGCTGGCACTCTCCCCACGCTCCAAGTCGAGATATTTCTCCACCATATAGGCGTGAAAATCGTCCTGCCACTTCGTCAGGTTTGCCCGGTTGCCGATAATCTCCTTTGCACACAGGCGGTTGTCCTTTGTCAGCGGAACAAAGGTCAAATGCAGGTGGGGCGTTTTCTCGTCCATGTGTACCACCGCCGACACGATATTTTCCCGTCCTACCCGGCCAATGAGGAAAGCCGCCGCCCTCTGGAAGAACGCCTGTATCTCCTTTGGGGATTTCCCCTTGAAAAATTCCGGGCTGGCAGTTACCAGTGTATCGACAAACCGTGTGCTGTCTTTCCTCGTCCGGCATCCGGCCTGCTCGATACGGCTCTGAATGAAGTGGTAATATCGTCCCTCCGGCTTGACGATATGGAAGTTGTATTTACTCCGGCTTGTGTCAATGTCGGGGTTGCTGGCGTATTGTTCTTTCTGTCTTTCGTGATGGGCTTCCAGCGGCCTTGCCGGGTTGCCCTTGTGCTTCTCAAACCGCAAAATTGCGTGTTGTGCCATTCTGCTCCTTTCCCCATTCCTTTCCTATCCGGGGTTTTCCATAGGGAAAATCCCGCCGGAATTATCTCTGATACGATAGGAATGGAATGGATATAAATCAATCATTTTAATCTTTGTATTTCTATATACCGTCTGGTTTTCGTACTTCTCAAGATTGATTTCCGTACTTCAAGGGTACGGTTTTCAGTCCTCCGGCGTACCAGAACCGGATTTCTTGAAGTCGGTGTTTGGAACCGCTTCATAGGATTTTGGGAAAATGCGGTTGGGTTTTCCACAGCCCTGCTTCTGGATTTCCACCAGTCCGGCGTATTGCAGTTCCCGCAGGGTGTTCACCGCTTTCTGCCGCCCACAATGGAGCAGTGTGACCACTTCACAGATAGGGAAATACAGGAAAATCCGTCCGCAGTCATCCGCCCACCCATTCTTGCGGGATAACTCTGTCCGGCGCAGGATAAAGGCGTACAGAACCTTTGCCTCGTTAGACAGGGGCTTGAATGTGGGGGCTTCAAAGAGGAAATTCGGGAGCCGGGTGAAGCTGAACGCCTTTTCCGGCTGATGGATATAGATGGTGTTTGTCATAGTGCGTTTTGTGGACGGTTAGAAGCCCATTTTTCAGGGCGGACGATACTTTATACCACCTGCCCCGGTTTGGGGCTTGCGGAGCCTGATAAATCAAGGCTTTTTTCGCTCCTAACTGTCCACAGCAGACCTCCTTTTCCGTTCACTTTCTGTTTTCTGCCGCCTGTGAACTCTGACGGCACAGCCGGGGCAGTATTTTGCCCGGTTGGATTTGGGGACGAACACGCCGCCGCAGACCGCACAGCATTTCAAGTCCTTATCCCGGAAAATCTCCGCTTCCAGCGTTCCGTCCAGCGGCAAGACCGCCCAGCGGAACCACTTACAGCAGACCGAGAAAGAAACCGTCTGCGGGCAGGTGCAGGTGTCCCCATCGTCAAGGACAATGCAGTTGCCGTCCTCACAACAACAGCACTCCCGGCGTATCAGGCTGGCCGCCTGTTTCCTCTGCGCCGGTGTCATGCGGTAAAGGGAACCGTCCGGCCTGCGCTCCAGTGGCGGCAAGTCTTTATAGAGGTTATTTCTCATGCGTTCCCTCCATTTTGCTTTCCGTTGCCGTTCTCCCCGAAAAGGTTTCCTGCCCCATTCCTGCGGCGTATTCCAGCGTTGGCACGCTCCCCGCAACTTCGGGACAAAATGTCCCGAAGTCCGGCTCCTTGCGGTGCTTCCCCAGCCGGGGTATTCCTTTTCGGACGGTCATTCTGTTTTCAAGGTGCTGTCCATCGATGAACTACCCTAAGTCTACACCTAAATGACCGCCCGTCCCGTATATCCGAAAGGTAGGAAATTGGCCTAAAAAACAGGCTATTTCCACGCTTTCGGAATTGTGGTATAATAAAAATGATATTTGCAGACAAGGGGGAGCGCATGGAACTATCCATACAAGAACGATTGAAAGACCTGCGTGTGGAACGCGGTCTGACGCTGGAACAGCTTGCGGAGAAAACCCACCTCTCCAAGTCCGCTTTAGGGAGTTATGAGGGGGACAACTTCAAGGACATCAGCCATTACGCCCTTATTGAGTTGGCAAAGTTTTACGAAGTGACTGTTGATTATCTGCTGGGCCGTTCTCAAACAAGAAATCACCCAAACGCCGATCTTGCAGACCTGCATTTGAGTGATGATATGATTGAACTATTGAAAAGCGGGCTGGTGGACAATTCCCTTTTGTGTGAACTGGCGACCCACCCGGATTTTCCCCGGCTCATGGCCGACCTTGAAATCTATGTGAACGGCGTGGCGGGAAAACAGGTACAGAGTGCAAACGCCATTGTGGACGCCGTGAGTGCAACGATTATGAAACAACACAATCCCGGCTTGACTGACCCGCAGCTGCGACAGCTTATCGCCGCCCACATTGACGACGACAGCTTTTGCCGCTATGTGATACAGCAGGACATAAACAAGATAGCCTTCGACCTGCGGGAAGCCCACAAGGACGATTTTTTCAGTGTCCCGGAGGACAATCCACTGGAAGATTTTTTGCAGACCGCAGAGGAAACCACCAGAGAGGACAGCGACCCGGAGCAGGCGGCTATGGCATTTATCTGTAAGCGGCTCAAGCTGAACTATGGGAAACTGTCAGAGGAAGAAAAGAAGTGGTTGAAAAAGATTGCACAGAAATCGGATTTACTGAAAAATCCAAAGCCGCAGCGAGGGAGAAAGTAAGAGAACGGAAAAATTTGATTTAGTGAGGTGTAAGGAGTGGAAATTAGATTTATTGATGAAAAACACGCCGCAGATATAAATATTCCCAACGAACCTTTTCCCATTAGGGGACGAATGGTTATTACCTACAACGGAGACAGATGGGAACATACAGAAAAACTATTGCCTTCTGAACAGATTGAAGAAATGACATTCCCAGATGAAGATGGAAGAAGTTTTAATTGATGATAATATGGTTTTTGATATTGATAATTTAAAAGGATTTCTTAATGATACCAGTTCATTTGGGTTTATAGCTAAAGAAAATAATAAAATTATAGGATTTGCATATTGCTATACACTTTTAAGACCTGATGGAAAAACAATGTTTTATTTACACTCAATAGGAATGTTACCTAACTATCAAGACAAAGGTTATGGTTCAAAATTATTATCTTTTATTAAGGAATATTCTAAAGAGATTGGTTGTTCTGAAATGTTTTTAATAACTGATAAAGGTAATCCTAGAGCTTGCCATGTATATGAAAAATTAGGTGGTAAAAATGATTATAAAGATGAAATAGTATATGTATATGATTATGAAAAAGGTGATAAATAAATGAATATAGTTGAAAATGAAATATGTATAAGAACTTTAATAGATGATGATTTTCCTTTGATGTTAAAATGGTTAACTGATGAAAGAGTATTAGAATTTTATGGTGGTAGAGATAAAAAATATACATTAGAATCATTAAAAAAACATTATACAGAGCCTTGGGAAGATGAAGTTTTTAGAGTAATTATTGAATATAACAATGTTCCTATTGGATATGGACAAATATATAAAATGTATGATGAGTTATATACTGATTATCATTATCCAAAAACTGATGAGATAGTCTATGGTATGGATCAATTTATAGGAGAGCCAAATTATTGGAGTAAAGGAATTGGTACAAGATATATTAAATTGATTTTTGAATTTTTGAAAAAAGAAAGAAATGCTAATGCAGTTATTTTAGACCCTCATAAAAATAATCCAAGAGCAATAAGGGCATACCAAAAATCTGGTTTTAGAATTATTGAAGATTTGCCAGAACATGAATTACACGAGGGCAAAAAAGAAGATTGTTATTTAATGGAATATAGATATGATGATAATGCCACAAATGTTAAGGCAATGAAATATTTAATTGAGCATTACTTTGATAATTTCAAAGTAGATAGTATTGAAATAATCGGTAGTGGTTATGATAGTGTGGCATATTTAGTTAATAATGAATACATTTTTAAAACAAAATTTAGTACTAATAAGAAAAAAGGTTATGCAAAAGAAAAAACAATATATAATTTTTTAAATACAAATTTAGAAACTAATGTAAAAATTCCTAATATTGAATATTCGTATATTAGTGATGAATTATCTATACTAGGTTATAAAGAAATTAAAGGAACTTTTTTAACACCAGAAATTTATTCTACTATGTCAGAAGAAGAACAAAATTTGTTAAAACGAGATATTGCCAGTTTTTTAAGACAAATGCACGGTTTAGATTATACAGATATTAGTGAATGTACTATTGATA
This sequence comes from Flavonifractor porci, assembly GCF_037572415.1. Taxonomy (NCBI): domain Bacteria; kingdom Bacillati; phylum Bacillota; class Clostridia; order Eubacteriales; family Oscillospiraceae; genus Flavonifractor; species Flavonifractor porci. Next base: position 8,777 of record NZ_JBBHLB010000024.1, on the reverse strand, counting down.
ATAAACAAAATGTATTAGAAGAGTATATATTGTTGCGTGAAACTATTTATAATGATTTAACTGATATAGAAAAAGATTATATAGAAAGTTTTATGGAAAGACTAAATGCAACAACAGTTTTTGAGGGTAAAAAGTGTTTATGCCATAATGATTTTAGTTGTAATCATCTATTGTTAGATGGCAATAATAGATTAACTGGAATAATTGATTTTGGAGATTCTGGAATTATAGATGAATATTGTGATTTTATATACTTACTTGAAGATAGTGAAGAAGAAATAGGAACAAATTTTGGAGAAGATATATTAAGAATGTATGGAAATATAGATATTGAGAAAGCAAAAGAATATCAAGATATAGTTGAAGAATATTATCCTATTGAAACTATTGTTTATGGAATTAAAAATATTAAACAGGAATTTATCGAAAATGGTAGAAAAGAAATTTATAAAAGGACTTATAAAGATTGATTATATAATATATGAAAAGCTATTATAAAAGACATTAGTATTAAATAGTTTAAAAAAATGAAAAATAATAAAGATGAAAACTACAATTATCATGAGATGAAAGACTATGTTTTTATCGGAGCATATGAGGGAGCGGATTGTATTGGATTAGCAATATTGACTCCTGTATTCAATCCCTGTCTTTTTTATACGACTTGAAAGTCAAATGCAAAATGCGTGGTAAAGGTATTGGTAAACAGCTAATTAAGGCATCTTATCAATATGCCATAGCAAATGGGTATGCAGGTTTGTATACTGTTGGTCAGGACAACAATTTGAATGCGTGCTTGTTTTATTTGGCTTGCGGTTTTGAAATTGGCGGACTTGATACTAAAATATATGAAAACACAAAGCAGTCGGGAAAATTTGATATAACCTTTTATATGCACTAAAAATAAGTACATTAAATGAATTCAGGTTTATCGGAGAGATAGCAAAGCCAGCCGAGCCAGTCAACGGTCAAGATGAACGGCGCATAAATGCGCCGCCGTTGACAGTCCCGCCCGTCTTTGCTAAAGGGTAATCAAGGCGGGAAAGCCCTAAAATGGCTTCACACCTATTTCAATAATTGGAGGAGATAAAAATGAGATCAGAAAAGGAAGTTTATGATATTGTTTTGAATTTTGCAAAAACAGACAAACGCATTCGCATGGTTACTTTGGAAGGATCTAGAACAAATACAAATATTCCGCCTGATGATTTTCAGGATTTTGATATTACTTTTTTTGTTACGGATATGGACAGCTTCACAAGTGATGATAAATGGCTAGATATATTTGGTGAAAGGTTGATTCTGCAAAAGCCGGAAGATATGGAATTATTTCCAGCTGTAGAAAAGGGATTTTCATATTTAATGCTGTTTACTGATGATGTTAAGATAGATTTAACTTTGCTGCCGCTGGAACTGATAGACGAGTATTTTACATGGGATAAACTGGTAAAGTTACTGTTGGATAAAGACAACCGTATCGTAAAGCCGCCAATACCAACGGATATAGACTACCACTTGCAGAAGCCTACTCAAAGAATGTTTGACGATTGCTGTAATGAATTTTGGAATACTACAACATATGTAGTAAAGGGCTTATGCCGCAAAGAAATTCTTTTTGCTATTGACCATATGAATGATATAGTACGAAAAGAATTGCTTCGCATGATTTCCTGGCTGATTGGTATCAAACAGGGATTTCATTTCAGTTTGGGAAAAAACTATAAATTTATGAAGCAATATGTCCCAGAGGAATTGTGGGAACGACTTATGTCCACTTATAATATGGATTCCTATCCCCATATGTGGGAATCCTTTGAACAATGTATGGCATTGTTCCGGGAGGTTTCGTCAGAAGTGGCATGCCAGTTGGATTACCAGTATCCACTATATGATGAAAAAATCAGTAATTATGTGATTCGGCAAAAGAAAAAATATGGCATTGAAGATGATAACAAATAAAATTTTTTCAATCGAAAAAATTTATTTTGATTATTCAATTTTGAAAAACTGAATACCTCAAAATCAGAAAGAGCGCGGCCAAGCACTTTGAGGGATTGGCCGCCTTGTCCACCCATCCAGCGGGGCGGCGGGCGGCGGTCAAGGCCGGGTGTAACCCCGTTCATTTCAGCCTTGACGGTTGCCCGCTGTCCTGCTACTTTTCCGGGAGTGTGGCCACAACTTCGGGACACTTTGTCCACAAGTCGGAGCGTAGGACGAGGGACGGGGGCTTTCATATACGCCCTGTCTGCTGATGAAACCAGACCTGCGCTTGCGGCTCCACGCCACGCAAGCACAGCCCTGTTTTCTTGCCGCTTCAAATCTTGCCGCTTCAAATGCCCTTGCCCTCCCCGGCGGCAACGGCATTTTCACGACAACGCCGACAGAGCGTATAACACACTACACTTTGCTTCGCAAAGTCGTGTGCCAAATGGGGGCGTTGCCCCCTTTGGAAACCCCCACAAGAAAAGGCGGTACGCTACCCCCCTCCACGGGGCGCATACCGCCTTTTCTTGTTATCCAGCCCTCCGGCTGTATCGGTTGAGCAAAAGCCAGCGTGGGATTGATGTGGTATCTTTATCTAAGTGATACCCCCGTCTCCCACTTGCTCACCGCCTTGTCGGTAATGTGGAGCTGCTCCGCCAGCTCCCGCTGGGTCCAGCCCTTCTCCTTCCGCAGCCCGGCCACAAAGGCCCCGAAGGCCGCCTTGTCCATATCATACACGTCCATCACCTCGCCCCTCAGCATACCCCACAGGGGGCACTTTGGCAACCGAACAGCGGTAGAATGCCCCACAGAGCGTGGTTTCGCCCCCTCCATCGGTTGACAAAGCCCGCCGGGGCGGGCTATACTGTAAGGTAACGGATTTTTGAGAGGAGAGCATCATGACCAACCAAAAAGACTTTAAAAACCGAGGCTATCTGCGGATTTTTGCCTCTTACTACAAGCCCCACTGGAAGCTGTTTCTGCTGGATATGGTGTGCGCCCTGCTGATCTGCATCGTGGACCTGCTCTTTCCCATGGTGTCCCGCTGGTCCATGCAGACCCTGCTGCCCAACCAGCTCTTCGCCACCTTCTTCACAGTCATGGCGGCCCTGGCCCTGGCCTATGTGCTCAAGGGCGTATTCTACTTTATTGTCACCTACTGGGGCCACCTGCTGGGTGTGCGGATGGAGGCCGACATCCGCCGGGACCTGTTCTCCCATATGCAGGATCTGTCCTTCTCCTTCTATGACAAGAACCGCACCGGCCAGCTGATGAGCCGGGTCACCGGCGACCTCTTTGAGATCACCGAGCTGGCCCACCACGGCCCGGAGGACCTGTTTATCTCTTCGGTGACCATTCTGGGCGCCTTTTGCATCATGCTCACCATCCAGTGGCAGCTGGCCCTGATGGTATTTGCCGTCATCCCCATCTTCATCCTCTTTACCGCCCTCACCCGGAAAAAGATGATGCGCGCCTCCATCGAGGTCAAGGCCAAGCTGGCGGGCATCAACGGAGAGGTGGAGTCCTCCATCTCCGGGATGCGCACCGCCAAGGCCTTCGCCAACGAGGACGCCGAGAGCGCCAAGTTCAACGCCGCCAACGACCAGTTCCGGGGCGCCAAGCGGGGCTACTACAGGACCATGGCCTTCTACCAGTCTGGCATGGAGTTCTTTATGGGCATCCTGTCCGTGGTGGTCATCGCCTTCGGCGGCTTCCTCATCATGAAGGGGGAGATGGACTTCATTGATCTCACCACCTTTGCCCTGTACGTCACCACCTTTATCACCCCCATCCGCAAGCTGTCTGCCTTTGTGGAGCAGTTCATGCAGGGCATGGCGGGCTTTAAGCGTTTTACCGAGCTGATGCGGGTGGAGCCTGACATCCAGGACGCCCCCGACGCCCGCACCCTCACCGACGTGAAGGGGGACATCCTGGTGGACGACGTGACCTTCCGGTACGAGTCCTCCCCCGAGCCGGTGCTGGAGCACATCACCCTCCACGTCCGCCCCGGCGAGACGGTGGCGGTAGTGGGTCCCTCCGGCGGCGGCAAGTCCACCCTGTGCCAGCTGATTCCCCGGTTCTACGACGTCACCGGCGGCCGGGTGCTGGTGGACGGTCAGGACGTGCGGGAGCTGAAGCAGCACGACCTGCGGGAGCACATCGGCATTGTCCAGCAGGATGTGTTCCTCTTCGCCGGTACCATCTACGACAACATCCGCTACGGCCGGCCCGATGCCACCGAGGCGGAGATCATTGAGGCCGCCAAAAAGGCCGAGATCTACGACGACATTCTGGAGATGCCCGACGGCTTCCAGACCCAGGTGGGTGAGCGGGGCGTCATGCTCTCCGGCGGCCAGAAGCAGCGGGTGTCCATCGCCCGCATCTTCCTGAAAAACCCGCCCATCCTCATTCTGGATGAGGCCACCTCCGCTCTGGACACCGTCACCGAGGCCCGCATCCAGTCCGCCTTTGACGCCCTGGCCCAGGGCCGCACCACCCTCATCATCGCCCACCGGCTGTCCACCATCCGCTCCGCCGGACGCATCGTGGTCATTGACGGCTGCGGCATCGCCGAGGAGGGCACCCATGAGGAGCTGATGGCCTCGGGCGGTGAATACGCCAAGTTGTATCAGGCACAAAAATCAGTCTCCGTATAAAGCGAGGTGGCCAATATGGCGCGCAAAGCACGGATACAGCGGCTGGAGCTGCCCGCCGGACGGCGGGTGCTGGTGATCAGCGACATCCACGGCAGCCTGCCTCTGTTGCAGGGCGTACTGGACAAGGCGGGCTATGGTCCCGACGACATTCTGGTGCTGCTGGGGGACCTGGTGGAAAAAGGCCCGGACAGCCTTTCGGTGCTGCGCTATGTCATGGACCTGTCCGCCCGCCGGACGGTGTACTGCGTCAAAGGCAACTGCGACGATCTGGTCACCGAGTTTGTAGAGTCTCCCCAGGTACGACCGGAGTTTTTCCACCACTACCTCAACGTGTGGCGGGGCCGCTGCACCCTGCTCCAGATGGGTCAGGAGGCGGGCTTTGAGACCCGCTCCCCGGAGGATCTGCCCGCCCTGCGGCAGGTGATCCTGGACCGCTTCCAGCCGGAGCTGGCCTTTCTGGACGCCATGCCCGAGATCCTGCTCACCCCCGACTATCTGTTTGTCCACGGCGGGGTGTGGGATGAGGATCACCTGGAGGACATGACCGCCTGGGACTGCATGAAAAACGACAGCTTCCTGGATCGGGGCATCAGGTTCCGCCGGTGGTGCATCGTGGGCCACACCCCGGTGACTCTCTACCACCCTCACGTCCCCACCGTCAATCCCCTGGTGTGCCTGGAGCAGCACATCGTATCCATCGATGGCGGGTGCGCCCTCCACCGGGACGCCCAGCTCAATGCCCTGGTGCTCCCCCAGCAGCCCGGGGAGGACTTCACCTGGTTTGCCTACGATGAGCTGCCCACCGCCATGGCGCTGGACAAACAGGAGGAGACGCCCCAGTCGGTGAATGTGCGCTGGGGCCACAGTCAGGTGGAGGTGCTCCGCCGGGGCGGGGCCCTGTGCCGCTGCCGCCATCTGGAGAGCGGCCGGGAGGTGGATGTGCTCACCGATTATCTCTACCGCTCCGGGGAGGACACTTTGTGCCGTGAATCCACCGACTACCGCCCGGCGGTGGAGCCGGGGGATATCCTGTCCATCGTCCGCCGGCTGGCCGACCGGGCTCTGGTGAAGAAGAACGGTGTCACCGGCTGGTACTTCGGACGGCTGTGCCGCCCGCCTCAAACGTAAAAAAAGGCCGCTGCATAGCAGCGGCCTTTTTACACGATTTTGCCCAAAAGAGCCTCGCAGAGTTCCGTCGTCCGCAGACGACGGAATTAAACTGAAGTCCGTTTTTTCCGGCGACACGTGCGCCGGAAAAAACACTTCTCAGTCTGCAAGTGTGGAATCTGACCACTTACCGTGGGCAGATTCTGCGCGCGGCAGGCTGAATACCTGTTCCCCAAAGCAGCTCCGCCGCTTTGGGGAGGTGAATCTTACTCTTCCCAGTCGGCGAACTCCACGTCCTCCATGCAGTCGTCGCACTTGCCGGAAACCAAGCCCTTCACCTTACAGACCAGTTCCATGATCTTGTCCCAATAGGCCACGACCGCGTAGATCACCGCGCCCAGCACAGCCAGCACGGACAAAACCTTCACGATACCGCAGAAAAACTTTTTCATGATCCAAACAGCCTCCTTTGTGTTGAACGCAATGTACCGGTGGGATTAGTGTACACGTTTTTGTGGGAAATTACAAGTGTACATTCCCACTTTGGAGAAACTTTTTTCCCTTGTATTTTGTGGTGAAATAGAATACAATAAAAAGACAAACAATAGAACCTTTTCCCCCGCTTTGACGGGGATGCCATGCAGACACCCCAGGAAAGGAAGGGATCAGATCATGAAGCTGCAAACCGAACAGGGCGAGATCACCATCAGCAGCGAAGTGTTTACCAACATCACCGGCGCCGCCGCCACCAACTGCTACGGCGTGAAGGGCATGGCGGTTCGCTCCAAGGCGGACGGCCTGGTCCACCTGCTGCGCCGGGAGTCTATGGGTAAGGGCGTTAAAGTCACTTACAATGAGGATTCCACCGTCTCCATCGAGCTGCACATCATTGTGGACAACGGTGTGAATCTGATGGCGGTCAGCCGCTCCATTATGAGTGAGGTCCGCTATATCGTGCAGCGTACCACCGGCGCCGAGGTGCGCAACGTGGACGTGTGCATCGATTCCATGGTCATCGGCTGAGGCCGGTCCGCCCATTGAAAGGAAGGAACACAGACATGAGAGAGCGCATTGACGGAGCGTCCTTTGCCCAGGCTATCGTCCACGCGGCAGCCTCCATCAATCTTCAAAAACAGCAGATCAACGAGCTGAACGTATTCCCCGTGCCTGACGGCGACACCGGTACCAACATGGGCCTGACCATCTCCACCGCCGCCGCCGAGCTGAAGAAAAAACAGCCCCGTACCGTGGGCGAGGCCGCCGCTACCAACGCCTCCGCCCTGCTGCGGGGCGCCCGCGGCAACTCGGGCGTGATTCTGTCCCTGCTGTTCCGGGGCTTCTCCAAGGCCGTGAAGGACAAGGAGACCATCGACGGCCGGGATTTGGCCATTGCCCTGGACTTCGGCGTGGCCGCCGCCTACAAGGCTGTTATGAAGCCCGCCGAGGGCACCATCCTCACCGTGTCCCGTCTGGCCGCCGCCCGGGCTGCCGACGCCGCCCGCAAGACCCCCAACGACCCCGAGGCCGTGCTGGAGGCCGCCATTGCCGAGGGCCAGGTGGCCCTGGAGCACACCATTGAGATGAACCCCGTCCTCAAGAAGGCGGGTGTGGTGGACGCCGGCGGCAAGGGCTTCCTGGTGATCCTCCAGGGTATGCTGGACTCCCTGCGGGGCCTGCCCCTGCCTGAGGGAGGCGAGGCGAGCAAGACCGAGACCAAGACCGACTATGCCGCCATCGCCGCCGAGGAGATCACCTTCACCTTCGATACGGTGTTTATCGTCCGCAAGACCACCAACAAGGAGCTGACCTCCTTCGAGGCCTACCTGAACAGCATCGGCGACAGCCTGGTCATCGGCGAGGACGACGACTGCTTCAAGGTCCACGTCCACACCGATATCCCCGGCGCCGCCCTCACCGAGGCCCAGAAGTACGGCACCCTGGAGCTGGCCAAGATTGAGAATATGCGCACCCAGGCGGAGGATCTGGCCGCCGGCCGCCACATCCAGAGCACCGACGATCTGGACGAGGACGACCACGACCACCACGAGGGCGGCCGGAAGATCGCCGCCCCCGAGAAGAAGTACGGCGTGGTAGCCGTGGCCGCCGGCGACGGCCTGGCCGCTGTGTTCAAGGATCTGGGCGCTGACGGCGTGATCAGCGGCGGTCAGACCATGAACCCCTCCACCGACGACATTATGAAGGTGATTGACGCCACCCCGGCGGAGATCGTCTTTGTGCTGCCCAACAATGGCAACATCATCATGGCCGCCCAGCAGTGCATCCCCCTGGCGGAGGGCAAGCAGGTGGTGGTTCTCCCCACCAAGACCGTGCCCCAGGGCATCTCCGCTCTGATGGTCATGGATCTGGAGGCCTCCCAGGAGGACAACGTGGCCGCCATGACCGAGGCCATCGGCAACGTCCACACCTCCGAGATCACCTATGCCGCCCGGGACTCCGACTTTGACGGCTTCGCCATCAAGCAGGGGGACTACCTGGCTCTCACCGAGCACCAGCTCTTCGGCACCGACCAGAATCTGGACACTCTGCTGCGCCGTCTGGCCGAGGCCGACGCCCAGCAGGGAGCCGAGTTCATCAACATCTTCTACGGCGAGGATGTGTCCGAGGAGGACGCTCAGAAGGCTCTGGAGCTCTTTACCGAGTGCTGCCCCAACGCCGAGATCACCCTGCTCTCCGGCGGTCAGCCCGTCTACTACTATATGATTTCCGCTGAATAAGCCGGTATACAGACCGTGGCGGCCCGATGGGCCGCCACGGTTTTTTTATGCTTATGCCACAGAAAAAAGACGGTCCCGATAGGGACCGTCTTTTTTATCATCGTTATACCTCTTCCTGTTTTCCGCCAAAGGCTTCCACAGCGCGGGCGTCGGCCTCCTGGCGTTCCTCGATGGCTTCCTTGAGGAGCATATCCTTCACCTTCATCAGACGGATGGTGTTGGAGCGCTCGTTCTCGTCCAGCTTCATGGAGATATACTTGATGGCCTCTTCCATCTGGGGGATCTTCACATACTC
>NZ_JBBHLB010000023.1:0-47171 GCF_037572415.1 Flavonifractor porci | reverse complement strand
GCAAGTAGCAGTCCTCACGCAGTTGGCAGATCGTATTACGCGTTGCACGCGTCCGCGAGGAACAAAGGGCTATGCCCGCATAGTGACAACCACCAGCTTCGCTGGTGGATGTGTTCATTCCTTGGTAACATCCGAAGAGGGGCTGTTGCAAGTCTTTTGCAACAGCCCCTCGGTTCATGTACGGGTAGGCTCAGCGGTTCCGGTGGAGGCGCCGCCAGGTCCAGTCAGTGCCCTCCGCCTCCTGGACGGCGTCGTAGTCCCATTGGTGATCGGTCTGCCGGAGAAAATCGCTGGTCACATTAAAATAGGTATGGTGGGCCGACTCGTTGGCGGCGGGTACATCCACAAAGCCGCCCAGCGGGTCGTCCCAGGTGGTGTCCACGGCGTACCAGTCCCCATCCAGATGTACCAGGTTCCAGGCGTGGTCCTCCCGGGAGTTGCTGGAGGCCCCGATCGCCGTGACGCAGGGGATATCCAGCAGGTCCATAAACAGCTGGAAGGTGTTGGCGTACCCCATGCAGATGGCCTGCCCCTCCACCAGCAGGCCATAAGGATGGCTGCGGTTGGGGGAGGAATGGGTCTCGTCATAGGCGGCGTGGTCAATGATCCAGTCGTGGACCGCCAGTTCCTGCTCCGCAGGGGACATATCGTTGTCGATCTCCTTTTCCAGCACCTGCCGGCATACCTCCAGAATGGCGGCGTCCTCCTCCGACAGGGCGGAGGTGTCCCCGGTGCGGTAGGCCTCCACCACCGGTGCGGTGTCGTAGAGGGGCATCTCCTCCTCGTTGGGGGGATCAAAGACCACATAGCCCCGGCTGTCCCGCTCCACCGTATAGGGACGGGCCACCGTCTGGGCGGTCCCGCCGTCAAAACAGTTCAGGAAGGCGTCCTTGGCGGCCTCGGGATCGGGGCAGATGGCCAGCAGAAGCCAGCGGCCCTGCCGGAGCAGCAGGGCATCCTCCACCAGGGCGGCCTGGTCGGGGGCGTAGCCGGTAAAGTCGGCCTGGCGGCCCTCCAGATAGGCCAGCAGCAGCTCCTGCGCAGCCCCGGCGTCCACGCCGTCAGCCAGCTGGATCACCGCCAGTTCATAGGCCTGGAGCCCTTCGGAATAGGCGGCTACGGCATCCACCCAGTCCTCCCGGTCCAGGCCGTAGGCCGCCGTCAGATAGGCCTCCAGCCCCTCTGGGTCCAGTTCGCCGGAGAGGGGCGTCAGGCCATTGGAGAATTCCTCCGGCTGGGACTCCGCTACCACACCTCCCAGATCGATGGCGGAGGCGTCTGTGGTGGGTTCCTTGGGGGCGCAGCCTGCCAGCAGCAGAAGGGACAGCAGAAGCAAGGTCACTCGTTTCATGGGGCCACCTCCGGTTGGGGTCTGGTTTGGGTCAGGGGGAAGGTTACCGACGAGGTGAACAGATCGGCCTGAGTGCGGATGGCAAAGGAACCGCCGCAGGCCTCGGTAAAGGTACGGGCAATGGACAGGCCCAGGCCGCTGCCGCCGTCGGTGCGGCTCTGGTCCCCTCGAACAAAGCGCTCGGTGAAGTCCACACCGTAGGGCAGCTCCTCCCGGGAGGTGTTCTGAATGACAGCGGCGGCCCTGTCTCCCTCCACGGAGAGGGTGAGGTAGACCCGGGAGCCGTCCAGCGCATATTTTAGGGCGTTGCTGATGAGGTTCTGGAATACCCGGTACAGCCGGTCCCCGTCAGCCATGATCCACACCGGCTCGTCGGGCAGGGTGGAGCGGAGCACAAGGCCGGAGGCCTGAATATCCTCGTCCAGGTCGGCCAGAGTCTGGCGGAGCAGCTTGGCGAAGTCCAGCGGCCGTATGGTGACCGGCAGATTGCCGGTGGCCGCCTTGCTTACGTCAAACACGTCCTGCACCATGGCCTGGAGCCGCAGAGTCTTTTGATAGAGCACCAGAATATAGTCCCGGACATGGTCGGGCAGGTCCTCCTCCTGCCGCAGCAGCTCGGTGTAGCTCACCATGGAGGTGAGGGGGGTCTTGAGATCGTGGGACACATTGGTGATGAGCTCCAGCTTTAGCTTTTCGCTCTTCATCTGCTCGGACAGGGCGTCCTTCAACCGTACCTCCATCTGGTCCAGCCCCTCCACCGCGGCCCGCAGGTCAGAGTCCTGAGGCAGGGGCGCGGCAGTGGTCTGACCAGTCCCGGCGGCCTGGATACGGGTGAGCAGGGTGTCCACGTCGGCGGCAGTACGGCGGTTCTGGCTCATGAGCCACAGCTGGGCGGCAATGAGGAAGAGCCCCGCCAGGGCCAGCAGCATCAGAAGAAAGAAAATAGGCAGGCGGGACATGGTGGGGCCGAACAGAAGAAAAAAGACCACGATGCAGCCCAGGATAAAGGGCACCGCCGCCAGGAACTGGAGGGCAGAGCGACGCATCATCCGCTTCCCGGCGGGCCAGGACAACTCTCCGCCCCGGTACAGCCGGGCCAGGAGGGCGCACAGGCTGTTGGCGCTGATGCGGCCGAAGTTGTACCGCAGGTCGTTGAGGTAGAGGTAGGCCCACCACAGGGCCACCGGCACCGACAGATAGAGCAAGACGTTGTAGTACCGGGTCACATACAGGCTCACCAGGCAGAAAAAGGCGGCGATGCACATCAGAAAGAAGGGAATGAGCAGCACCAGCTTGACCTCCAGCCAGATCTTCCCGGTAAACCATGCGATGGCCTGGTCTGCCCGTACCTTGTGTTTGTGCCACAGAATGGACCAGAGCAGCAGCACCGTTCCAACCGCCAGCGGGACCACCACGAACAGGATCAGGGGCAGCTGCAGGCGGGAAGCATAATCCATGGTGGAGTAGAGGCCGCTGTCGGTTATGATATCACCGGTCAAAGCGGCGGTGTCCGCAATATAGGCCACCGGTTCCTTGGCGGCAGCCATGGTGATGGTGAGTCCGGCGTAGGACTGTGGGACCGGCATATTGCGGTAGCCGGGCAGGTTCCACTGATCTTCCCCCCGATAGTAGCCGTCCCCGTATAAATCCACCGTCTGCCCGTCCTTCTGAATGGTGACGGTCTTCCCGTCGAAATGGAGCAGGAAGTTGTATCCCTCCGGCAAAGCGTCGGGGGAGAGGTCATCGGCGTTGGTGGCCACCGTCTTGCCGTCCTGGGTCACCTTGTAGAGCAGATTTTTGTCGCTCAGCTGGTACTGCTCCTGCCAGGACGGGTCGGCAAAGCTGTAAAACCACTGTGAGATGGTGCGCCGAAAGTCGGCGGTATTCTGATAGTCGGACTGGAAAGCGTCGCTGATGCCGTGCCAGCCCAGAGTGTGGACCGCTGAATAGCCGGCGGCAAGAGCCAGTATGAGCAGATTGATGCCGCAGACCAGGGCCAGAAAGGCCAGAGCGGGCTTAATGCTTCTCAATTTTGTATCCAATGCCCCACACCACCTTTAAATACTCCGGCTCTTTGGGATTGAGCTCAATTTTTTCCCGAATGCGGCGGATATGCACCATCACTGTGTTTTCCGCAGAATAGGGCTCCTCATTCCACACCCGGCGATAGATCTCTTCGGCGGGGAACACCCGGCCCAGGTTGCGCATCAGCAGGTCCACGATCTTCAGCTCGGTGGCGGTGAGCCGCACCGGCGCGCCGTCGGCCAGCAGTGTCTTTTGGTCGGGCAGGTAGCACAGCCGCCCGGTGACCAGCTCCGCCTTCTGGCTGGGAGCGTTCACATCCCCCAGCTGGGTGTACCGCCGCAGGTGGCTGCGTACCCGGGCCACCAGCTCTTGGGGGTGGAAGGGCTTGGCAATATAATCGTCCGCCCCCATGGACAGGCCCAGGATCTTGTCAGTGTCCTCTCCCTTGGCGCTGAGGATGAGAATGGGCAGGTTGCGCTGCTCCCGGATCTTGAGCACGGCGGACAACCCGTCCAGCTTGGGCATCATCACGTCCATCAGGATGAGCCGCAGAGACGGGTCCATAGCCAGATCCAGGGCCTGGAGGCCATTATAGGCCTTCAGCACCCGGTAGCCCTCTTTTTCCAGCAAAATCGCGATGGCGCGGACGATCTCGGCGTCGTCGTCCACCACAAGAATGGCTTCATTCATATTGATCCCTCCATGGGTACAGCATAGCAGAGGTTTCTTTCAAAGTCGGGGAGGAAACCTTTCGTGTTTCTTACGATTTTATCATACCCAATGAGGGATGGGCAATAACAGAAACCCCCGGACAGCAAAAGCTGTCCGGGGGCTTGCTCAGTCGGCAAAGATGGTCTCCGCACCCACCTTCACACAGCCGGGGGGCGCATATTTCCAGTGGTCCAGCCGCCCCTCCCGAATGAAATAGTGGAGGGGCTGGAGATCTCCCAAAGGAGGCAGGGGCTCAATGGCCAGCAGCTTGATCTTCATCCGCTCGGGCAGAATGGCCTTGATGTACACCGACACCCGGGCGCCCTCGGTGAGGCGGCAGTCCTGCTCCGCCAGCCCGGACAGGTTGGGGGTCAACTCCACGAACACGCCATAGTCCTTGACCCCGCGCACCACCCCAGGCACCGTCATGCCCGGCTGGAAGGGGGCGGCGTTCTCCGCCCAGGTACCCAGCAGCTCCTTGTGGGTCAGGTAGATCCGGCCCAGGGCCGGGTCCAGGTCCAGCACCGCCGCCAAAATGTCCTGCCCCACCCGGAAGCGGACGGCGGGGTGGGGGATGCGGGACACCGAGATGTTTTCCACCCCGATGAGGGAGGGTATCCCGCAGCCTATGTCCACAAAGGCGCCGAAGGGTTCCAGATGGGTGACCCGGGCGGAAATGACCTGACCGGACTTCCAGTGCTCCAGCAGGTAGGACAGTGCCTTCTGCTGGGCCCGCCGCCGGGAGAGCAGGGGGCGGGGCTCCCCGTCGGATTCCTCCATGGAAGTGACTGTAAAGCAAACCGGCTTGCCAACTCTGGAGAGGATGGCAATGTCCCGGGTGACCCCCTCGGCAATGCCCAGGGCGGCCTCTGTTCGGGGGATGAGCCCCCGATAGGGGCCTACGGCCACGACGAGATCGTGCTCCGGCGTACACAGCAGGGCGGTCCCCTCCAGCACCGCCTCCGACTCCATGGCCTGCCTGAGCCCTTGGGCGTCGACGCAGGCAGCCTGATTTTCCGGGGTGTGGAGCAGCCGCCCCTCGGGTGGAAAACGGTTCGTCAATCTGACCAAATCCTTTCTGCGTTGGGGTGATTTTTTTCTTACCAGACAATGATATGCAATGGGGAACCTTGAATTGACAGAGGGGGACCGGGAATTTATAATATTCTTTACACGGATAAAGTGAAGCAAAAAGGGGGAGGACCCATGGACATCCATGTGGGCGACGTGCTGGAGCTGAAGAAGGAGCATCCCTGCGGCAGCCGACGGTGGCAGGTGCTGCGGGTAGGGATGGATTTCCGTCTGCGGTGTGCGGGATGCGGCCATGAGCTGATGATCCCCCGGAGCAAAGCGGAAAAAAGCATTAAAAAGATCATTCGGCCGGGGGAGGACGAGACATGAACCAGTATTGGAGCGCGCGGGCCAGGGCACTGACCCCCTATGTGCCGGGGGAGCAGCCCCGGGACCGGAAATTCATTAAGCTGAACACCAATGAGAACCCCTATCCGCCCTCTCCCATGGCCCTGGCGGCCATCCGGGAAGCGGCCTGTGATACCCTGCGGCTCTATCCCGACCCGGATTGCACCACCCTGCGGGAGCTGCTGGGGGCCACCTACGGCCTGAAGCCCTCCCAGGTCTTTGTGGGCAACGGCTCCGACGAAGTGCTGGCTATGTGCTTCCAGGCCTTCTTTGATCCGGACCGGCCCATCCTTTTTGCGGACATTACATACAGCTTTTATCCCGTCTATGCCGATCTGTACGGCCTGACCTACCGGGAAGTGCCGCTGGACGAGCATTTCGCTCTGCCGCTGGAGCCCTTCCTGGAGCCCAACGGCGGCGTAGTCATTGCCAATCCCAACGCCCCCACCGGACGGGAGCTGTCCCTGTGCGGCATCCGGGCGGTGCTGGAGGCCAACCCGGACGCTGTGGTGGTGGTGGACGAGGCCTATGTGGACTTCGGAGCCCACTCCGCTGTGGAGCTCATTGACCGCTATCCCAACCTGGTGGTGGTGCAGACCATGTCTAAATCCCGCTCCCTGGCCGGGCTGCGGGTGGGCTTTGCCATGGGCAACGCGGAGCTGATCGCCGCCCTCAACTGCGTGAAGAATTCCTTTAACTCCTATACCCTGGATCGTCTGGCCCTGGCGGGAGCCGAGGGAGCCCTGCGGGATCGGGATTATCTGCGGGCCACCTCCATGAAGATCCAGAACACCCGGGAGTGTACTGCCGCCCACCTGAAGAAGCTGGGCTTTCTTGTCACCGACTCCGCCGCCAATTTCCTCTTTGTCTCCCATCCCGATGTGCCCGCCAAGGAGCTGCTGGACGGCCTGCGTCAGCAGGGCATCCTGGTCCGCTGGTGGGACAAGCCCCGCATTCGGGATTACCTGCGGATCACCATAGGAACTGACCAGGAGATGCAGGCTCTGTGCGCCGCCATGGCGGAGCTGGTGGGATAAGAACCATTTTTGTAAAAACGCCTCGACGCGAACGATGGTTTGCGCCGGGGCATTTTTTTGCCCTGACCGGAATCTGACCTTTTTTATGGAGACAGGCAGGTATAATAATGCCTGCTGAATAAACCGCGATGCGGTTTATTCGCGCGGAGGGAGCCGCGCAATTTCATAAAAACAGCTCGAATTGGCTGTTTCTATGAAATTCAGCCATTGTTACAATGCGTATTTCTGTTGGTGCGTCTCAACACACCAACAGAAGGTGCAAGGTTTTTGGACGAGATCCTCCAAAAACCTTGCACTTGAACAAAGCCAACTGATCTTGAGAGTCGGTGTTTTCAAGGCATTTGGCCTTGTTCGGTACGCATTATAATAATGTTTGCACGCCGGAAGGGGGGAGCGGCATGACAGTGGTCTATCTGGACGAGGTGTTTTTGCTGAATTTTGTGGTGGACTATCTGCTGCTGCTCTCCGCCGGACGGCTGTCGGGGGAGATACTCCGCCGGGGGCATTTGGCCCTGGGGGCCGCCCTGGGGGCGGCTTACGCCGGGGCGGTGTTCCTGCCGGGGCTGGGCTTTCTGGTCCATCCCCTGTGCAAGGTGGGGGTGGGGGTGCTGACGGTACTGATCGGCTACGGCGGCAGCCGGCGGCTGCTGCGGGTGTGCTTGGTGTTCTTTGTGGTGTCCGCCGCCTTCGGCGGGGGCATCTTTGCCCTTCAGATGCTGGGCAGCCGCAGCCTTACCATGGCCAATGGGGTGTTGGCATCTCCTCTTGACCTGAAGCTGGTGCTGCTGTCGGCGGCAGGGTGCTATGGGCTCATTACCCTGCTCTTTCAGCGTGCCGCCCGCCACAGCTCCCGGCGGGAGCTGGCCCCGGCGGTGGTGGAGCTGGGGGGACGGCGGGCGGTGCTCACCGCATTGGTGGATACGGGCAACACCCTCACCGATCCGGCCACCGGCAGGCCGGTATTGGTGGCGGAGGGGGAGAAGGTAAAGACCCTGTTTCCACCGGGGACCGCCCCCTGTCAGGCAGAGCTCCGCGACCCTTCCGCCGCTCTGGAGCGGCTGAGCAACGCAGGCCTGCGGTGCCGGCTGCTGCCCTATCAGGCCGTGGGGGTGGAGTGCGGGCTGCTGCTGGCCCTGCGCAGTGATAAGGTAAAGGTGGGCGGGGAGGACTACGGTCCCCTGCTGGTAGCGCTGTCGCCCACCGGGCTCACCGACGGGGGCGGCTATTGCGCCCTCATCGGAGCATAAAGGAGGATGGCTATGAAGAGCTGGAAGACGCGCTGGTATGGGCGCATACAAAAGCTGCTGGCGCGGCTGGGGCTGAGGCTGCCGGGCAAAATTATGTACATCGGGGGGAGCGATACCCTGCCGCCCCCACTGTCCCGGGATGAGGAGGCGGAGCTCATCCGCCGCCTGGACGAGGGGGACGAGGGGGTAAAATCCCAGCTCATCGAGCGCAACCTGCGGCTGGTGGTGTATATCGCCCGCCGGTTTGAAAATACCGGGGTAGGCATTGAGGACCTCATCTCCATCGGTACCATCGGGCTCATCAAGGCCATCAACACCTACCAGCCCGCCAAAAATATCAAGCTGGCCACCTATGCCTCCAGGTGTATCGAAAATGAGATTTTGATGCACCTGCGCAAGACCACCAACCTGAAAAGCGAAGTGTCCTTTGACGAGCCGTTAAATACCGACTGGGACGGCAATGAGCTGCTGCTCTCCGACATTTTGGGCACCGACAGCGATCTGGTGATGAAGCCCATCGAGGAGGATGTGGACCGCAAGCTGCTCTCGGACGCTCTGGAGCGGCTGGAGGAGCGGGAGCGGCATATCATCACCCTTCGCTTCGGACTGGACGGCAAGCCGGAGCGCACACAGAAGGAGGTGGCCGACAGCCTGGGCATCTCCCAGTCCTACATCTCCCGGCTGGAAAAGCGGATTATCGCCCGGCTCAAGCGGGAGATTTTACGACTGATGTGACCGACCGCCTTGACAAACCGCGGGAAGAAGTATACTATGTAACTAGTTACTTATTTGGATGAGGTGGAAGTATGACGGGAAGGATGCCCTTTGGCCTGAAGATCGCAGTCATCAGCCGGGAATTTCGCAGGCGGATGGATGAGAAGGCCGCTGATATGGGTTTGACCTGGGCCCAGCTGCGGGTGCTGGGATCTGTGAGCCGCCTGGAGGTGGCCGGGAAAGAGGAGATCCACCAAAACGATCTGGAACACATTGAGCACGTGACCCATCCGGCCATGACCAAGATGCTCCAGCGGCTGGAGAGCAAGGGATTGGTCCGGTGTGTGCCCAGTGAGAAGGACCGGCGATATAAGAAAATTACCTGTACCGAGCGCTCTGCGGGAATCCATGAGACCATTCTGGAGCAGGACAGGGAGGTACTGGAGGAGCTATGCCGGGATTTTACGTTCCGGCAAAAGGAAATGCTGGAGGAGGCCATTGATCTGATCTTGAGCAATATCGATTTGGAGTGACCCTTTCTGTAAAAAAAGTAAATTCCCAGGCAGTGTGCTGAGGAGATAACTCAAGCGCGCTGCCTGCTTTTTTATCGCTAAATAAGTAACTAGTTACCTAAAAGGAGTGTAAATCAAGATGGAAAAAGAAGTACCAGAGCGCGAGAGTCCCTTTGCCACGGAGCCCGTTGGCCGGTTGATCCTGAAATTTGCCGTTCCCAGCGTCATTGCCCTGCTGGTCAATTCCCTGTACAACATCGTGGACCAGATCTTTATCGGCTGGGGCGTGGGCTACCTGGGCAACGGCGCCACTAATGTGGTGTTTCCCATCACCATCGTGGCCCTGGCCCTGGCGATGATGATCGGCAACGGCGGCGCGGCCTTTCTGAGCCTGAAACTGGGCGAGGGCAAGGTGGACGTGGCCAAAAAGGGCGTGGGCAATGCGGTTGCTCTGGTGACTATTGTCAGTATTGTTCTGGCGGTGGTTTTTCTGGTGTTTATCAACCCGATTCTGACCCTGTTCGGCGCAACGGATGCGCTGCGTGATTATGCCATCGATTATGGCTTTATCATCGGTATCGGTTTGCCCTTCATGATGATCTCCGCCGCCATCAATTCCATGATCCGGGCAGACGGAAGCCCCCAATATGCCATGTTTTCCATGATCATCGGTGCGGTCCTCAACGTGATTCTGGACCCGGTCTTTATCTTTGTTTTTCATATGGGGGTACAGGGTGCCGCCATCGCTACGGTGATCGGACAGGTGGCCTCCTTTGTGGTGTCGGCGGTCTATCTGCCCCGGTTCAAGACCGTCCATCCTGATGCCGCCTCCTTCCGCCTGAACGGCCGGACCTGCGGCAATATCCTGACCTTCGGCCTGAGCAGCTTTATCACCCAGTTTGCCATCACCATTGTTATGGCGCTGACCAATAACCTGCTGGCGGTTTACGGTGCTGCCTCCATTTATGGCTCTGAGATCCCGCTGACCGCCACCGGCATCGTGATGAAGGTCAACCAGATCATGATCTCCATCCTGCTGGGCATTGCCACCGGCACTCAGCCCATCATCGGCTTCAACTACGGAGCCAAGAACTTCAAGCGGGTGAAAAAGGCCCTGGAGATCTCTCTCATTGCCTCTGAGGTGGTGTCTATCGTGGCCTTCCTGATCTTCCAGTTCGCCCCCATGAGCGTGGTTATTCTGTTCGGCTCGGAGGAAGGACTTTACAATGAGTTTGCCGTGAAGGCCTTCCGCATCTTCCTGATGCTCTGTCCCCTCACTGGTTTCCAGACGGTGGCGGCGGTCTATCTCCAGGCAGTTGGCAAGCCTGTGCAGTCCGCTATCCTCTCTCTGGCCCGGCAGATCATCTTCTTTATCCCTGCGGCTCTGCTCCTGCCCCTGGCGTTGGGGGTGGACGGCGTGCTGTGGACTGGCCCCGTGGCCGACGGTCTGGCCTTCCTGCTCTCTCTTGGCCTGCTGATCCATGAGCATGACCACCTGAAACGGGAGCATCGGTTACAGTCCAAAGCGCCTGACATCGCTTGAAAAGGAGAGAATGGAGTATGAAAAACAGGATTATCACCATCAGCCGCGAATTTGGCAGCGGTGGCCGTACCATTGGCAAAAAGGTGGCGGAAACTCTGGGTATTGCTTGCTATGACAGCGAGTTGATTGAGAAAATTGCGGCGGAGAGCGGGCTTCACAAAGACTATATCAAGGAGGCGGGGGAGTATGCCCCTGGTGGGATACTGGCCTCCGCTTTTGCCCACGGTACTGCGGCCCCCACTAACGAGGACTATATCTGGAAGATCCAGTGCAGGATCATTACTGAACTGGCGGAGAAGGAATCCTGCGTCATTGTGGGCCGGTGTGCTGACTATATCCTTCGGGATAAGGCCGACTGCCTGCGGGTATTTATCCACGCGGATATGGCCTTCCGGGCCAAACGGATCGTGGAGGTATACGGTGAGCGGGAGGCATCCCCGGAGCAACGGCTGAAGGAGAAGGATAAGCGCCGGGCGGCTTACCACCGGTTCTATACCGATATGAAATGGGGCCACGCCCAGAACTATGACCTTACCCTCAACAGCGGAACCCTGGGCATTGACCGCTGCGCGGAGCTGATCCGGCAGCTCTACTGAGTAATTGCAGCAAAAAAGACCGCCAACGGCGGTCTTTTTTGCTGCTTCTGGCTTAAAAGCCCATGGTATCGGCCAGATCGTCCTTCATCTGGTCCATCTTCCGGGTGGCCTTTTTGGCCATGCGGCGCATTTTGGGATTCTGCATCCCCTTGGCGGCCACCGCCATGCCCATAGCGGCCCCGGCCAGAATGCCAAGGCCCATGCCGCCTAAAAAGGTGTGATTGGTCATTTGCTCAGCTCCCTTCCTTGGATGTCCGCATTTATTATTGCCCGGAATGCTGAAAAATCCATTGCTAAAATATGCGATTCAAGTTATAATGAAGGACGAAGAACACAGTGGCTTGCAGGAGGGGACGGGGGAAGGACCTGTACCCTTTTTTGCTGTGCAAATGCGGGTTTGGGCTCGAAAGCCGGCCCGCGAAACGGAAAGGAGTGATCCAGTGAAACTGTTGATTCGTCAGGGACGCCTGGTGGACCCTGTGGGGGGCATCGGCGGTGTCATGGATATCCTGATGGAAGACGGAAAGGTGACTGTCATCGGCAGCAACATCAATGAGCCGGGCGCTCAGGTCATCGACGCGGCGGGACTTACCGTGTGCGCCGGACTGGTGGATATGCACGTCCACCTGCGGGAGCCCGGATTTGAGTACAAGGAGACCATCGAGACCGGCGCGGCGGCCGCCGCCCGGGGCGGCTTTACCTCCATCGCCTGTATGCCCAACACCAGGCCCACGGTGGACTGCCCCGAGCAGGTGGACTTTGTCCGCAGAAAGGCGGCGGAGGCCTGCGGGGTCCATGTCTGGCCCATCGGCTCGGTATCCAAGGGGCAGAGAGGCCAGGAACTCACTGATTTTGAGGCCCTGAAGGGGGCGGGAGCAGTGGCCCTGTCCGACGACGGTGTGCCCGTCCAGAACGCCAATCTGATGCGGGACGGTCTCATCATGGCCCACCGGCAGGATCTCACCATCCTGTCACACTGTGAGGACGCGGACATGGTGAAGAACTATGCCGTCAACGAGGGGCGGGTATCCCGCCAGCTGCGTCTGGACGGACGGCCCGCCATCGCCGAGGAGCTGATGGTGGCCCGGGACGCCATGCTGGCCGAAGAGACCGGCGCGGCGGTCCACATCTGCCACATCTCCACCGCAAAATCGGTGGCCATCGTCCGGCGGTATAAGCGCAAGGGCGTGCAGATCACCTGTGAGACCTGCCCCCAGTATTTCTCCCTCACCGAGGATGAGATTTTGGCCCAGGGCACCATGGCCCGTGTCAACCCGCCTCTGCGGACCTGGTCCGATGTGGAGGCCATCATCGAGGGCCTGAAGGACGGCACCATCGACGCCATCGCTACCGACCACGCTCCCCACTCCGCCGAGGAGAAGGCCCGGCCCCTCACCGAGGCCCCCAGCGGCATGGTGGGTCTGGAGACCGCCCTGGGCGTCACCCTGACCTATCTGTACCACACCGGGGAGCTGCCCCTGTCCGATATTCTGCGGAAAATGACCATCAATCCCGCCTGCATCCTCCGTCTGCCCACCAAGGGCCGGCTGGCCATCGGCGCTGACGCCGACGTGGTTATCTTTGACCCGGACGAGGTGTGGACGGTGGACCCGGAGCAGTTTGCCTCCAAGGGCCGCAACACCCCCTTCGCCGGTAAGGAGCTGAAGGGAAAGATCAAATACACCATCGTGGGCGGAAAGATCATTTATCAGGATGAGAAATAAGAGATTTTAAGAGATAAAGGAGAATGAACTATGTCCTTCGATCGTCTGCAGGAAGCCATCATTGCCAAGAAAAACCCCACCGTGGCGGGTCTGGACCCCAAGCCGGAGTATGTGCCCGCCCACATCCGCAAGGAGTGCTATGACAAGTACGGCGAGAC
Organism: Flavonifractor porci; assembly: GCF_037572415.1. Lineage (NCBI taxonomy): Bacteria > Bacillati > Bacillota > Clostridia > Eubacteriales > Oscillospiraceae > Flavonifractor > Flavonifractor porci. Next base: position 34,134 of record NZ_JBBHLB010000023.1, on the reverse strand, counting down.
CCTGGAGGGTGCCGCCGAGGCCATTTACCGCTTCAACTGCGGCCTGATGGACGCACTGAAGGACATCGTGCCCGCCGTCAAGCCTCAGTCCGCTTACTATGAGCGCCTGGGCTGGCGGGGCATGGAGGTGCTGGAGCGCACCATCCGCTACGCCAAGGAGCAGGGGCTGTATGTTATCGCCGACATCAAGCGGGGCGACATCGGCTCCACCGCCGAGGCCTATTCCGACGGCTGGCTGGGTAAGACCAAGGTAGGGGAGCAGACCCTCAGCGCCTTCGACGCCGACTGCGTCACCCTCAACGGCTACATGGGGGCCGACAGCGTCAACCCCTTCCTCAAGACCTGTAAGGAGCTGGATAAGTGCGCCTTCATCCTGGCCAAGACCTCCAATCCCGGCTCCGGCGAGCTGCAGAACGTGTCCGCCGGTGAGGGCGACACCGTGTACGGCCTGATGGCCGACCTCATTGAGAAGTGGGGCGCGGGCACCGAGGGCAAGTACGGCTACACTATGGCCGGTGCGGTGGCAGGCGCCACCTATCCGGAAGAGCTGCAGAAGCTGCGCGCCCGGATGCCCCACACCTTCCTGCTGGTGCCCGGCTACGGCGCCCAGGGCGGCACTGCCGAGGATGTGCAGTATGCCTTCCAGAAGGATGGCCATGGCGCCATCGTCAACTCCTCCCGCGGCATCATCTGCGCCTGGCAGAAGACCGGAAAGGACGGCATGGACTACCAGGAGGCCGCCCGCAGCGCCGCGATTGCCATGCGGGACGACATTGCCCGCTTTACTACCATCGCGTAACCGGAGCGGCCTATGTCAGAGCAAGAGAAAGAGAAACAAGGTGTCCGTGAGGACGAGGTCAGTAAATGGAAGATCGGCCAGCACCGGGAATGGAACTGGCAGGAGATCCTTCAGCAGCAGATCGCGGCGGGACTGGTGGCAGCGGAGCCCTTCCGCTGCCCCACCTGCGGCACCATGCGCCGCAACCGGATCTGTCCGGTGTGCGGCAGCATCATGGATCTGAAGACCATGACTGAGACCGTCCGCGGGGACGAGTCTGCCAAATAAGTGGAAATGAGGGATAGTATGCCCATTGAACAGATCTGTACCATTGTAGATGTATCCAAGCTGAACGACTTCGCCTGGTCCTTTACCCTGGAAGTGGGGGACATGGTGAAAAAGGAGGGCCTGATGGCCGGTCAGTTCCTCCATATCGCCTGCGGAGAGGGCCTGCTTCTCCGCCGGCCCATCTCGGTTTGCATGGTCCAGGAGGACGAGCCCCACGATACTGCCCGCGTGGTCTTTGAGGTGCGGGGTGAGGGTACCAAGTGGCTGGCTCAGCGCCAGGTGGGGGACAAGGTGAATGTGCTTGGCCCCTTGGGCAACGGCTTCACCGTTACCCCCAATGACCGGCTGCTGCTGGTGGGCGGCGGCATCGGCGTGCCCCCGCTGCTGGGTCAGGCCGCCTTTACCGCCAGGAACTCCACCGCCGTGCTGGGCTTCCGGTCTGCCGACCGGGCCATGCTGGTGGAGGATTACCGGGACTACTGCGAGGCGGTTTACCTCTGCAGTGACGACGGTTCCCTGGGCCGCCACGGCTTTGTGGACGCCCAGCTGAAGGATATCCTTGAAAAGGATAAAAACTTTACAGCTGTTCTGGCCTGCGGCCCCAAGCCCATGCTGAAGAACGTGGCCAAGGTAGCGGCCGAGTACGGTGTGCCCTGCCAGGTCTCCCTGGAGGAGCGGATGGCCTGCGGCGTGGGCGCCTGCCTGGGCTGCGCCGTCCAGATGGCCGACGGCACCATGAAGCACGTCTGCAAGGATGGTCCGGTATTCGACGCCAAGGAGGTGGACTGGAATGTCTAACGTGGATCTGTCCGTCGATCTGGCGGGCGTCAAGATGAAAAATCCGGTGGTGGTGGCCTCCGGTACCTTCGGCTTTGGAAGGGAGTACGGCCAGTTCTATAACCTGAATGAGCTGGGCGGTATTTGCTGTAAGGGCCTTACCCTTCACAGAAGAGAGGGCAATCCGCCCCCCCGGATCGCCGAGACCCCCATGGGTATCCTCAACTCCGTGGGCCTGCAGAACCCCGGCGTGGACGCCTTTATCGAGCACGAGCTGCCCGAGCTGAAGAAGCATGATCTGGCCATCATCGCCAACATCTCGGGCAATACCCCCGAGGAGTACGGCATCATGTGTGAGAAGCTGTCGGCGGCGGGGGTGGACATGATCGAGGTCAACATCTCCTGCCCCAACGTAAAGGCGGGCGGTCTGGCCTACGGCACCAAGCCCGAGCTGGCCGCCGAAGTCACCAAAATGGCCAAGAGCCATTCCACCGTCCCCGTGATGGTGAAGCTGTCTCCCAACGTCACCGACATCACCGAGATTGCCCGTGCGGTGGCTGACGCCGGCGCCGACGCCCTGTCCCTCATCAACACCCTGCGGGGTATGCGCATCGATCTGAACACCCGCCGTCCCATTCTGAAGATGAACACCGGCGGCCTGTCCGGCCCCGCCGTGCTGCCCGTGGCGGTGCGGATGGTGTGGGAGGTGGCCTGCGCCGTGGATCTGCCCATCCTGGGCATGGGCGGCGTGGCCAAGGGAGAGGATGCGGCCCAGCTGATGCTGGCGGGCGCCTCTGCCGTGGCGGTGGGCACCGCCTGCTTCGCCGATCCCTACGCCCCCATCAAGGTGCGGGATGGCCTGGCGGCAATCGCTTCTGCCCAGGGCCTTGACAAGGTTTCCGACCTGACGGGCGGCGTGCGCCCCTGGTAAGTGTTATCCTGAGCCAAAGAGGTTTCGTTTTATGACCAAGATATACATCATCCGCCACGCGGAGGCGGAGGGCAACCTGTATCGCCGGGTCCACGGCTGGTACAACAGCCTCATCACCGACAACGGCTACCGGCAGATTGCCGCCCTGCGGGGCCGGTTCGCCAACGTGCATATCGACGCGGTGTATTCCAGCGATTTGTTTCGTACCATGACTACCGCCAAGGCCATCTACCCCAGCCATGGACTGGAACTCCACACCACCCCCGCCCTGCGGGAGATCGGCGTAGGGGAGTGGGAGGACAAGCCCTGGGGAGCGCTGGAGCGGCACGATGCCATGCGGCTGATTCGCTTCAACCATGCCTCCCCCGAGTTCCAGGTGGAGGGGGGCGAGACCTTCGCCCAGGTCCAGGCCCGGATGAAGGGCGCGGTGCTGGATATCGCCGCCAGGCATCCCGGCCAGACGGTGGCTCTGTTCTCCCATGGCTCTGCCATTCGCTGTCTCCAGGGCGCCATCCGGGGCCTGGGTCCCGGCGAGATGGATGGCCTGGGTCACAGCGATAATACCGGCGTCACCTGCCTGGAGGTAGAGGGTGACCAGATCTCCATTGTCTATGAGAACGACAACTCCCACCTGCCGGAGGAGATCTCTACCCTGGCCAGCCAGAAGTGGTGGAAGTCCCGGGAGGGCAGCATTGCCGACGCCAATATGTGGTTCCGTTCGCTGGACCTGGAACGGGAAGAGAAACTCTATCTGGCGGCCAGACACGACGCCTGGATTGATATCCACGGCAGCGAGGTCTCATTTGACGGCGCCGGCTTCTGCAAGGACGCCCGCCGCTGTTGGGAACAAGACAAGGAAAAAGCCTTGACAGTTGCCATGCAGCGGGATGAGGTGGCCGGCGTGCTCCAGCTGGATCTGGAGCGCTTTGCCGACGATGGCATCGGCTACATCCCCTTTGTGTACATGAATCCCCAGCACCGGAAGCGGGGCCTGGGGGTCCAGCTCATCGGCCAGGCGGTGTCGGTATTCCGCCCCCTGGGCCGCACCCGACTGCGGCTGCGCTGTGCTCCGGAGAACGCCGTGGCTCAGCGCTTTTACAAGAAGTACGGCTTTAAAAAGGCGGGGGAGGAGCAGGGCAGTGTGAAGCTGGATCTGCTGGAAAAATACATTGGTTATGAGACCAAGGACTAACTGAGGAACGATATGAATGGATTTTTACCCGTCTCGATGGCGGATATGAAAGAGCGTGGATGGGACGGGTACGACTTTCTCATTATCACCGGCGACGCCTATGTGGACCATCCCACCTTTGGCTGCGCCATCATCTCCCGGGTGCTGGAGGCCGAGGGCTACCGTGTGGCCATCCTGGCCCAGCCGGACTGGCGCAAGGCGGAGGCCTTTACAGTGCTGGGGCGGCCCAGGCTGGGGGTGATGCTGTCTGCCGGCAATCTGGACTCCATGGTGGCCCACTATACCGCCGCCCGGAAGCGCCGGCATGACGACGCCTATTCCCCGGGCAATCAGGCGGGACTGCGTCCCGACCGGGCCTCCATCGTGTATGCCAATAAGGTGCGTGAGGCCTTTGGAGACATCCCGCTGATCATCGGCGGGCTGGAAGCATCCCTCCGCCGCTTTGCCCATTACGACTACTGGGAGGACAAGGTGCGCCGCTCGGTGCTCTTTGACAGCCAGGCTGATCTGCTGGTGTACGGCATGGGTGAGACCGCCACCCGGGAGATCGCCTCCCGTTTGGCCTCCGGTACCCCGGTGGGGGAGATCACTGATGTAAAGGGAACTGCCTTTATTGCAAAAGATCCCTCCGCCTGCGCCTATCCCAAGGTGGAGTGCCCCTCCTATGAGCAGGTTTCTACCGATAAGCGGCAGTATGCCGTGGCCAATATGATCCAGTATGAGGAGCACGATCCGGTGCGGGGGAAGGCCATCCTCCAGCGCCATGGGGACCGGTTGCTCATCGTCAATCCCCCCGCCATGCCGCTTACTACGGCGGAGCTGGACTTTGTGGCCGAGCTGCCCTATGTCCGGGAGCCCCACCCCATGTACGATGATATGGGAGGCGTGCCGGCCATTGAGGAGGTGCGCTTCTCGGTGGCTCACAACCGGGGATGCTTCGGCGCCTGTAATTTCTGCTCTTTGGCCTTCCATCAGGGGCGGATCATCACCTCCCGCAGCCACGAGAGTGTGCTGAGAGAGGTGGAAGGGCTGACTCATCACCCCGGCTTCAAGGGCTACATCCACGACGTGGGCGGGCCCACCGCCAACTTCCGGCGTCCCGCCTGCAAGAAGCAGATGAAGGCCGGACTGTGCCGGGGTAAGGCCTGTCTGGCCCCAGAGGCCTGTCCCAACCTGGACGCCGACCACACCGACTACCTGATGCTGCTGCGGAAGATCCGGGCGGTGCCGGGGGTGAAAAAGGTGTTCATCCGCTCGGGCATCCGCTTCGACTTTATGCAGAAGGATAAGAGCGGGGAGTTCTTCGCCGAACTGGTGAAGTACCATGTGTCGGGCCAGCTGAAGGTGGCCCCGGAGCACTGCGTCAATTCGGTACTGGACTACATGGGCAAGCCCCATATCGAGGTATACGAGAGATTCAAGCGGAAGTACGAGTCCCTGAACCAGAAGTACGGCAAGGAGCAGTACCTGGTGCCCTACCTCATGTCCTCCCACCCCGGCTGTACGCTGAATGATGCGGTGGAGCTGGCCCAATGGCTCAACCGCACCGGCCGTCAGCCCGAACAGGTCCAGGACTTCTATCCCACCCCGGGCACCCTGTCCACCTGTATGTACTATACCGGCATTGATCCCCGGACCATGAAGCCGGTGTATGTGCCCAAGGATCCCCATGAGAAGGCTATGCAGCGGGCCCTGATGCAGTGGAAGCGACCTGAGAAACGGATCCTGGTACGGGAGGCCCTCCATCGGGCCCACCGGGAGGACCTGATCGGTTTCGGAAAAGACTGTCTGCTGCGGCCGGAGAAATACGGCAAGCCTCAGGAGAGCAAACAGACATCTAACCGAGGCAGAGCCGGCAAGGGGAGCAAACCGGCGGCCCAGAAAGGCGCCAAGCCCCAGGCTAAACCAACCCGTAAAGCGGGCTGGGCGGTGGCCAAACCCAAAAAGAATGCCCGTCCCCGCAAGGGAAAGGGATAACAAACAGCCGGCAGAGCGCGCTCTGCCGGTTTCTTTTTGCCTGAAATACTATGCGGCAAGAGCATTGAAGCTTCCTTTCAGAATTGGTATACTGAGCTTAAATACTCCCGCTGGGGAGAAAAGAGAGGATGTATGCCTGTGAAAAGACGCGTATTGTCTCTGCTGGCCGCGCTGGTGCTGATGCTGGGCCTGATCCCCGCCGCCTCCGCTGCACAGCCCGATCTGGTCATCACCATGCGGTACAATAGCCCCTGGTGCGTGATCGGCGAAACTGTGACTCAGATCGACGAGACCAGCAGCGCCGTGGTGCTGATGGCGGAGAATGGCCGCACCATGCTGCCCATCCGCCGGATGATCGAGGCCTTCGGCGGCACCGTGGAGTGGGTGCAGGAGACCAATGGTGTGCGCTGCTCCCTGAACGGCACCTCGGTGGAGTTGGAGCTGGACTCCACCACCGCCCTGGTCAACGGGAAAGAGGTGACCATGGATGTGCCCATGCGTGCCAAGAACAACCGCACCTTCGTGCCGGTGCGCTTCGTCAGCGAAAATCTGGGCCTGACTGTGGAATGGGAGGGCAAGAATCAGATCGTGGTGGTCGCCAACGGCGAGGTGGACAAGAACGATCTCACCAGCCTGCCCCAGGTCCAGAAGCTGGTGAAAAAGACCACCCCCAAAGAGGACCCGGTGACCCTCACCTCCAAGAGTTACACGCTGGCCTCCGGCACCGTCAATGCCAACGTGATCACCGTCAATATGAAGGACCCCCGGGTGAGCGTCAAGTCGGCGCTGGTGGGGGGCAAGCTTAACACCACCAACAGCTTCCAGTCCATTGCTGCCAATTCCGGGGCGGCAGCGGTGATCAATGCCAACTTCTTTGAGAGTGAAAAGGCTATCAAGGACTCCATCGGCCACCTGATGGTGAACGGCCAGTTTATGTATGCCAGCTCCGGTCTGTCCTCTCTGGGCATCACCGATACCAACGAGATGCGCTACGGCCGGCCCCCCGTCTTTGTCCGCGTTGAGACGGTAGACGGCGGCGCCTACCGCTGGTGGGACGCCTACGAGGTCAATATGCTGAAGCAGTTCAGCGGCCAGGCGGTACTCTATACCCCTGCCCGGGGGACCTCTTTCCAGGTCACCTATCCCGGTTCCGCTTTGACCGTGGTCAACAATGTGACCACCAGCTTCCAGATGGTGTCCGCCGGTCAGACGGTAGCCATCCCCGCCAACGGCTATGTGCTCTACTCCAGCGACACCGTCACCAACTACGACTTCTTCAATCAGTTTGAGGCGGGCCGCACCGTAGCTCTGCGGCCCTACCTCCAGCGGGATGATGAGGAGGGCTTCGACCTGACCGGTGTGCAGACGATGGTGTCCGGTTCCCCCCGGCTGGTGAAGGACGGCGCGAAGTTCACCGGTCTGGACAACGGCTTTAAGGAAGCACGCTTCACCACCGCTGTTACGCCCCGTACCGCTGTGGGTACCACCAAGGATGGTAAGCTGCTGCTGGTCAACGTGAAGGCTGCCAGCATCGAGCAGATGCGGGATCTGATGCTTTCCCTGGGCTGTGTGGATGCCATTAACCTGGACGGCGGCGGTTCCGCTGCTATGTACTACAAGGGACAGACCCTGGCTACCCCCGGACGTAATCTGACGTCTACGCTTCAGGTCTTTGTGTCCGAATAAATCGCGGGAAAGAACGAGTCTGCCGCCTGCGCGGCAGGCTCGTTTTGTTTGCGGGGAAGAGGAGATGAAAAAAATTTGAGAAAATGAAAAAAAGGACTTGCAAGAACTGGGTGAGTCTGCTATTATATCAATAACAGTAATAGTTACTGTTTACAACAGAAAGAGTGGTGACATATGAACGGAAAGCGATACTCACGTCAGCGAGAGCTGATCTATGAAGCTCTGATGCACACAGACCAGCATCCCACCGCTGAAATGGTGTATCAATGGCTCAAACCAACCAATCCCAATTTGAGTTTGGGCACGGTATACCGCAACCTGAATTTGCTGGTGGACGAAGGTGCTGCTGTGCGGATGGCTTTTCCGGTAGAGCGGTACGACGCCAATGTGGAGCCTCATTCACATTTTCGGTGTGAGGTCTGCGGCGGAGTCTTTGACCTGGATCTGCCCTACGACAAGGGGCTGGACGAGAAGGCGCTGCTGGCCAGCGGCCATGATATTCGGTCCCATGAGTTGGTTTTTCATGGGGTTTGTGTAAATTGCAAACCAAAACATTGAGTTTTTTCTGGTAATGTGGTAAGTTTATTTTGCACGGAAGTGCCAATACTGTGATTAGAAAGGATGTAACAACATGGAGTTCAAGCTGTATCGCTGCGCGCACTGCGGCAATGTGATTTTCAAAGTTGTGGACAAGGGCGTGCCCGTCATGTGCTGCGGGCAGAAAATGGAAGAGATCGTGCCCAATACCACCGACGCGGCTCAGGAGAAGCACGTCCCTGTGGTGGAGAAGACTGCTCATGGCAGCGGGAACTCCGTGACCGTCAAGGTGGGTAGTGTGGAGCATCCCATGTTGCCGGAACACTATATCTCTCTGATCGCTGTGGTGGACGGTGACACCGTGACCATGAAGTTCCCCAAGCCCGGCGACGCGCCTGAGCTGAAGACCTTCTGCCGGAGCGATAAGGTGGAGGCCTATGAGATCTGCAATCTCCACGGCTTCTGGAAGGGCGAAGGCTAATCAACAGCTCGTATAAAGTAATTAGATTTTAGAAAGGATGGTATGACACGATGGAACTGAAGGGCAGCAAGACCGAAGCCAATCTGTGGAAGGCATTTGCGGGAGAGAGCATGGCCCGCAATAAGTATACCTACTTTGCCAGTAAGGCCAAGAAAGAGGGTTACGAGCAGATCGCGGCCATCTTTGAGGAGACCGCCGGCAACGAGAAGGAGCACGCCAAGCTGTGGTTCAAGGAACTGGGCGGCATCGGAGACACCATGGCCAACCTGAAGTCCGCCGCCGCTGGTGAGCATGAAGAGTGGACTGAGATGTATAAGGAAATGGCCGAGACCGCTCGTGAGGAGGGCTTTGAGAAGCTGGCCTTCCTGTTTGAGGGCGTCCTGAAGATTGAGAAGGAGCACGAGGAGCGCTACCTGACCCTCCTGAAGAACCTGGAAGAGGGCGTCGTGTTCAAGCGGGGCGATGAGTATATGTGGAAGTGCCGTAACTGCGGCCACATCCACTTCGGCAAAGAGGCTCCCCAGGTGTGCCCCGTGTGCGCCCATCCTCAGGCCTACTTCGAGATCCGCGCCGTCAACTATTGACTTGACTTCGTGGGGGGCCTCTTTGGGGTCCCATCGAAGATGGGGCGGCGCTTGCGCCGTACAAGCGTTTTTACCGCGTAAAAACCTTGCGCCCGGGTGGATTCATTCCACCCGGGCTTTTGCAATGAACGGGGTCCCCGCCCGGCCTGGGCCGGGTGGGGCGGCCCGCCAGGTGTGCCCCGTGTGCGCTCATCCCCAGGCCTACTTCGAGATCCGCGCCGTCAACTATTGATTTATACGCAAAAACGCACCCCGGAAGATTCCTTCCGGGGTGCGTTTTTGCGCGGATGTGCGGGCCGATGAGGGCAGAAGGTGAATTGCCCCAATGGGGCAAGAGAAGCCACCCTGGGGTGTCGGCCTCTACGACAGGAATAGAAATCCTGAGGCGGGCGACCATAAAGGGCGCCCCTACGGAGAGAAATATGCGTAAACCCGCAGGCTGTGTCAGGGACGCAGCCGGGCCATCATGTATTCGTCGGCATACTTGCCGTCCCGCACGGTGGTCATGCGCTTGAGCCCTTCCTTTTCAAAGCCCAGCTTCTCATACAGGTGGATGGCCCGTTCATTATCGGCAAAGACAGTGAGCTCCACCCGCACCAGCATGAGCCAGTTATCCGCCAGATCCAGCAGCGTCTTTAAAAGGGCGGAACCCACCCCCATGTTCTGGTAGTCGGCATGGACCATCAGTCCCACACTGCCTACGTGGCGCATCCGGGGATTGCTCTCCAAATGGAGGCCTGCCGCACCGATCACGGTACCGTCCTCCAGCACTGCCACAAAGTGGTGGTCGTTGGGACCCAGATGGGCTACAAAGGTATCGCTGTCCGTGGTGCGGCAGGAGGGAAGTCCCAGGGTAGTCTCAAAGACCCCGGGCATCCGGCGCAGGGCCGCGGTGCCAGCGGCGTCCCGGGGTTCCGTGGGACGAATGGTGTAGTTCATAATAACACCTCCCAAAAGAATTTGGACTATGTTAGCACATTTGAGAGAAAAAAGCAACCGCCCAGACGCATGGCCCGGGCAGTTGGAAGCCTGGTTCAGTAGGCGGCAATGACACCGCCGTCGTTGGCGTACACTGTGGAGATGCCGCCGGTGTCTCCGATGAGAACTTCAGAGAATTTGCACTGCTTCTGTACCAGCTCCTTCAGGTGGAAGGCCCGGTCCAGGCAGTTGCAGTGGACAATGCACAGCCGTCGGCCGGCGTGATTGGGGTCGGTCGCCATCATGGCAGCCATTTTGCTCAGGGCCTGCTTGATGGACAGGGCCTGGCCCTTCTTACAGATCTCGCCCTGGGGGGTGGCCCCCATCAGCAGCTTGATGTGCAGGGTGCTGGTCACCAGAGCCTGGGTGCGGGTGAGCCGCCCGTTCTTCCGCAGATTATCCAGGGTCTCCAGTACGAAGAGGGTGTTCATTTCCTCAATATACTGGGAGGTCTTGCTCACCACGGTGGTAAAGTCCAGCCCGGCCTGGGCCAGCTCCTGAAGCTTCAAAGCCACCAGCACCTCGCCGGCGGAAGCGGAGCAGGAGTTGAAGATATGAATATTGGCCCCGGGGTGATCCTCCAGCCACAGATTGCGGGCCTGAGCCGCGGCGTTGTGGGAGCCGGACAGCAGGGCGGACAAGGTGACCACATAGATGTCGTCAGCGCCGCAGTCAAAGGCATCCATATACTGAATGGGGGAGGGACAGGCGGACTGGGGAGCAGTGGGACAGTCCCGCATCTTTTGCAGAAGGGCTTTTTGATCGAAGGATTCGTCATCCACGATGGTCTCATCCCCCACCCGAATGGTAAGGGGGACCTTGATAAAACAGTCCTCCCGCAGCTGGGCAGGGGTAAGGTCGCAGCAGCTGTCAACAATGATCTTAAAACTCATAACAAAAACCCTCAAATATAATTATGGAGATGATATTAGCCGTCGCCGCTATTGTATCATCATTGGCGGGAAAAGTAAAGGGAGAAAGTGCAAATATTCTGAAACGAGCAGAAAACCGGATTGGATTACCAGGGAAAACGGTCGGGGGCGCCCACCAGGATACGGGCTCCGCAGGGAGATACCGGCAGCCAGGTGCGGCCGCCGTCGTTGTTGAAGATGGCGTTGTCATTGAGCACATCCTGGAGTACAGGCTCCTGATGGGGGAACTCCACGTGGACCTCCTGGGGTTCCAGGTTGAGGACCACATAGACCCGCTGGCTGTCGGTGAAGCGGCGGAACACCAGCTGCTGGTTCTTGATGACCACGTTCTCATATTGCCCCTCCTGGAGAGCAGGGAAGGCGGAGCGGATGGCGGCCAGTTTGGCCAGGTGGCCGCACAGACTTTGATCCTGGGCCATCATCTCCTTCAGGTCCAGGCAGGGGCGCAAGGGAGTGTCAGAATCTTCGGTTCGCTGGCCCTGGATCGCCCATTCGCTGCCGTAGTAGAGGGAGGGGACGCCGGGCATGGTGTACAGCAGGGTATACAGGTTGTTGATGTGGGCGGTGTCTCTCAGCTTGGAGGCCAGCCGGTCCACGTCGTGGTTATCGGCGAAGTTATAGAGGGTGATGTTGCGGTAGATGCCGCCGGGGCCGCACTGGCGATGGAGGGAGTGGGCGATCTCAAAGTAGTTCTTGTCGTTGTGAGAGGACCACAGTCCCTTCCAGCACTCGTAGTTGGTGACGCTGTCCAGCATCTCCGGGTTGGCCCAGCGGGCGTAGTCCCCGTGGATGATCTCACCCATGAGCCAGAAATCCGGGTCCTTGCCCTTAACAAAGCCTTTGAGGGTACGGAAGAAGTCAAAGTCCACGCAGTCGGCGGCGTCCAGACGCAGCCCGTCGATGTGGAATTTGTCCATCCACATCCCCACCGCGTCCAGCAGGTGGCGCACCACGTCAGGGTTGCGGAGGTTAAGCTTTACCAGTTCATAGTGGCCCTGCCAGGCGGTATACCAGAAGGGGTCGCCCATAGGGGAGGGGCCGCCGAAGTTCAGGTCGTGGAACCAGCCGCAGTAGGGAGAGCCCTGGCCGTGCTCCTGCACGTCCCGGAAGGCCCAGAAGCCACGGCCCACATGGTTGAACACCCCGTCCAGCACCACACGGATGCCGTTTTCATGAAGCTGATCGCACAGGGCGGCAAAGGAGTCGTTATCTCCCAGGCGGCAGTCGATCTGGAAGTAGTCGGTGGTGTCGTAGCCGTGTTTCACCGACTGGAACACCGGACCCAGGTAGAGGGCGTTGACGCCCAGTTCCTTCAGGTGGGGAATCCAGTCTTTCAGCTTGTCCAGCCGGGGCACCGGGGCGCCGCCGGGGTTATACTCCGGCGCACCGCAGAAGCCGAGGGGGTAGATGTGGTAGAACACGGACTGATTGACCCAATGACTCATGGTTGACTCCTCCAGTCTTAATTAAGATTGTGTTTCTTCTTCCTCCAGCTCGCGCAGCAGCTTCTGGTCCTCTTTGGAGGACAGGTCCAGCTTCTCGTACAGGTCGGGCCGCCGCTGGCGGGTACGGAGGATGGATTGCTTCCGCCGCCACTGGGCGATCTTCTTGTGATCGCCAGAGCGGAGAATAGGGGGGACCTTCCGGCCGTGCCACTCCTCGGGTCGGGAGTACTGAGGATACTCCAGCATCCCGTTCCAGTGGCTCTCGTTTTCAAAGCACTCGGGATCGGCCAAGACACCGGGCACCAGCCGGGCCACCGCGTCGGCCACCACCATGGCGGCCAGCTCGCCGCCGGTGAGCACGAAATCCCCGATGGAGATCTCCTCGTCCACGCACTCTTCAATGAAGCGCTGGTCGATGCCCTCGTAGTGGCCGCACACCAGGATCAGGTGGTCGTAGTCATCCCGGAGACGGCGGGCGTCGGACTCGGTAAAGGTCTTCCCGCAGGGGGACATATAGATGGTGTGGCCGGGGCCGTGGGTGTCCACGATGTGCTTCCAGCACTGGTAGAGGGGATCGGCCTGCATTACTGCTCCCCGGCCGCCGCCGTAGGGGTAGTCGTCCACTTGCTTCTGCTTGTTGAGGGTGTAGTCCCGGATCTGGTGGGCCTCAATGCGGATGATGTCCCGCTCCTGGGCCCGGCCCAGGATGGACTCATTCATCATGTCGCCCACGGTCAGATCGAACAGGGTCATGATATCAATGCTATACATCGGTACGCATCCCTTCAATAAGGCGGACCTTGATATAGCCGCCCTCCACGTTGGTCTCCGCCAGGAACTCGTCTACGGCCGGGATCATATACTCGTGCTCGCCCTTGACCACATAGACCTCGTGGGCAGGGGGGGTGAGCACGTCGGCCACCACGCCGATCTTCTCGCCGGTGGCGGCGTCGATGACATCCAGCCCCATCAGGTCGGCAATAAAGTGGCGGCCGTCGGGCAGCTCCACGCCGGTGCGGTCGATGAACACCGTCTTGCCCTTCATGGACATGGCGGCATTTACGTCGTTGACACCCTCCAGGAAGGCAAGCACATTACCTTTGTGGATGCGGGCGGAGCGGACTCGTACCGGCTTGCCGTCCACATACAAGACATCAAACTGGCAGAGAAATTCCGGAGAATCACACCAGGGTACGATCTTGACCTCGCCCTGGATGCCGTGGGTGTTGACGATCTGACCTGCTTCTAAAAATTGATTTTTCATCGGTATCACCCCGAATAGTACAAAATCTGCAAGATATGAAAAAGCCGACCGACCACAGGGTCGGTCGGCTTTTTCATATCCGGGGGGAGGCCCCCGGAGTTAGTCGACGATATCGACGGAAACCTTGGTGCCCTGGCGCTGGGCCACGGAGCGCATCAATGTGCGGATCTCCTTGGCAATGCGGCCCTGGCGGCCGATCACCTTGCCCATGTCCTCGGGGGCCACCCGAAGCTCCAGGACGGTCTCGCTCTCACCTGCGTGCTCGGTGACCTCCACGGCGTCGGGGTGGTCCACCAGATTGCGGGCGATATAGGTGAGCAGTTCCTTCATGCCAGCTGTGCCCTCCTATCAGATGGCGCCAGCTTTTTTCAGCAGAGCCTTCACGGTCTCAGTGGGCTGAGCGCCGGTCTTGATCCAAGCCTGGGCGCGCTCGGCGTCCACCTTGATCTCGGCGGGCTGGGTCAGAGGATTGTAAGTGCCGATCTCCTCGATGAAACGGCCATCACGGGGATAGCGGGAGTCAGCCACCACGATGCGGTAGAAGGGAGCCTTCTTGGCGCCCATACGACGCAGTCTGATCTTAACCATTGTATCTTCACCTCCATGTAATCGTAAAGCATATCTATGGAAACGCGGCGTGGCGCGTTTACCACCGTTTAGAAGGGCAGACCGGGCATTTTGCCCAGCTTACCCAGTTTCCCCAGCTTGCCCAGACGCTTCATCTGCTTGCCGGAGAACTGTTTGCTCATCTGCTGCATCATATCGAACTGCTTGAGCAGACGGTTGATGTCCACCACCTGGGTGCCGGAACCGGCGGCGATGCGCTTTTTCCGGCTGTTGTTCAGCAGGGAGGGGTCCTCCCGCTCAGCAGGGGTCATGGACAGGATGATGGCCTCGGTACGGGCCAGGGACTTCTCGTCCACGTTGGCGCCTTCCAGGGCCTTGGCGTTGACGCCGGGGAGCATCCCGGCGATGTCGGACAGGGAGCCCATGCTCTTGATTTGCACCAGCTGGTCATAAAAATCAGCCAGAGTAAAGCGGTTTTTCCGCAGCTTCTGCTCCAGCTCGGCGGCCTTCTTGGCGTCGAAGGTCTGCTGGGCCTTCTCGATGAGGGAGAGCACGTCGCCCATGCCCAGGATACGGGAGGCCATCCGGTCGGGGTAGAAGATGTCCACCTGGTCCAGCTTCTCGCCCTGGCCCACGAACTTGATGGGCTTGCCGGTAACCGCCTTGATGGAGAGGGCCGCGCCGCCTCGGGCGTCGCCGTCCAGCTTGGTAAGCATGACGCCGGTGATATCCAGGGCTTCGTCAAAAGCCTTGGCGGCGTTTACCGCGTCCTGACCGATCATGGCGTCCACGATGAGCAGGATCTCGGTGGGGTCAATGGCCGCCTTCATGTCCTTGAGCTGTTCCATCAGCTCCTCGTCCACGTGGAGACGGCCGGCGGTATCGATAAATACGATGTCGTTGCCGTGCTTCTTGGCGTGCTCAATGCCCGCCTTGGCGATGTCGATGGGATCGATCTGCCCCATCTGGAACACGGGCACGTCAACCTGAGAACCCACAACCTCCAACTGAGTGATGGCGGCGGGGCGGAAAGTGTCACAGGCCACCAGAAGGGGCCGCTTGCCCTGCTTTTTCAGAAAGCCCGCCAGTTTGGCGCCGTTGGTGGTCTTGCCGGCGCCGTTGAGGCCGCACAGCATCACCACCGTGGGGGGCTTGGGGGAGATGGTCAGCTTGGTGCTCTCGCCGCCCATCAGATTGGTCAGTTCTTCATTGACGATCTTGACGATCATCTGGGCGGGGGTCAGGCTCTCCAGTACATCGGAGCCCACGGCCCGCTCGGTGACAGAGGCCACAAACTGTTTGACCACCTTGAAGTTTACGTCGGCCTCCAGCAGGGCCATCCGGATCTCCTTCATGGCCTCCTTTACGTCGGCCTCGGTGAGACGGCCCTTGCCCCGCAGCCGCTTAAAGGCGGCGGACAGCTTTTCGGTCAGTCCTTCAAATGCCATGGGGTCACTCCTGTTTCAGCTGATCCAGCACGCCGCGGATGCGGTTGCACTGGATCTCAACCTCGTCGTCCTGCCAGCGCTGGTCGTTGCGCTGGGCAATGGCGTTCACCGCCGCTTCCACCTCCAGGAACTGCTGGTGCATCTTGTGGAAGCGCTTGATGATGCCGGTCTTGTCCTCCAGCTCGGTGAGGATGGCCTCGGCCCGGACGATCACGTCCCGGACGCCCTGGCGGGTGATGCCGTAGTTCTCGGCGATCTCGGCCAGGGAGAGGTCCTCATTGTAGTAGAGGTCGTAGAATTCCTTCTGTCGGTCGGTGAGCATATCTCCATAGAAATCATAGAGCAGAGCCATGCGGTAGGCCTGGTTCTTCATGGTACACCCTCCTTCAGGAAGTCGTTCTGTAAAGGAAGTAAAGTTTCAAAGCTTTACAACAGAGGTGATGATACACGATTTTCCTCCGTTTGTCAAGGGGGAACGGGGGAATTCTTTTCTTTTTTTCGCCCCGGGCCGGGCCGGGGACAGACGCATATTTTTCCCTTGCCGGTAAAGACTAGATGTATCGAAGAAAAGGAGGTTACACCAGTGAAAACCCGTATCCTGATGGCCGCGGCACTGACGGCCGCCCTGCTCACGGCGGCCCTGCCTGCCTCGGCGCTCTTTCTGGACCAGGAGGAGACCAGCCCCACGGTGCTGGACGTGGTGAAGAACGGCATGACCACCGAGACCATTGCCTTCCAGTCCTCAGACTTTGTGGTGGAGGGGGAGGGCGCTCTGGACGCCATTGTGATCACCCAGCTGCCCCAGGAAGGTGTGCTCACCGTGGGGGGCCAGATGGTGGGGGAGGGGGACGTGATCGCCATGACTGCCGTGGACGGCCTGCGCTTCACCCCCTCGGTTGCCCCCATCGCCCTGGAGGCCAGCTTTACCTTCCAGCCCCTCTTTGCCGGCGGTGAGCCGGGACAGGAGACCGGGGTGGAGGTCCATCTGCTGACCGAGGCCAACGGCGCCCCGGTGGCGGAGAACCTGGAGCTGTCCACCTATAAAAATGTGGCGGTCACCGACCGCTTTTCCGCCGTGGACCCGGAGGGCGACCTGCTGACCTACCGGCTGGTGAAGAAGCCCGCCCGGGGCGCGGTGACCATGGGGGAGGACGGCCAGTTCGTCTATACCCCCTATGAAAACAAGACCGGCAAGGACTCCTTCACCTATATTGCCATGGACACAGTGGGCAATGCCTCCGACCCGGCTACCGTTAAGGTAAAGATCGAAAAGCCGGACACCAAAGTGACCTACGCCGACCTCAGCGGCCACCCGGCCCACAAGGCGGCCATCCGCCTGGCGGAGAAGGGTGTCTTTGTGGGTGAGTGCATGGGAGGGGAATACTTCTTCCAGCCTGACGCCGCTGTCACCCGCAGCGAGTTTGTAGCCATGGCCATGAATGCCGCCGGGGTGGAGTCTCTGGAGGGGGTGTCCCGCACCGGCTTCGCCGACGATGAGAGCATTCCCACCTGGGCCAAGCCCTATGTGTCCTCCGCCCTGAAGTGCGGTCTGGTCCAGGGGACCACCGACCAGGAGGGCCGGGTGGTGTTCCGGGCCGATGACTCTATCACTACCGCCGAGGCGGCGGTGCTGCTGGATCGGGTGCTCTCCGTCACCGACGTGGACGCCCAGACCTTTGCCGCCGACGCTCCCGCCTGGGCGGCCCAGTCGGCGGCCAACCTGTCCACCTGCGGGGTACTGCCGGCAGAGGCCGGCCTCACGGAAACGCTGACCCGTGGAGAGGCGGCACAGCTGCTGTGCGCCGCCCTGGATCTGCTGGACAGCCGGGACACCGGGTGGTTTTAAGGGAAATATGAGAAAAACGGCCGCCATCGGCGGCCGTTTCCCTTTATGCACGGGGACGCAGTTTATACCATATGATAAAAAGAAGTAACCCAGTAAGGCAGATTCCGCCGCCCAGCCAGAAGGACCTGGCCAGATTGATTTCCGCCAGAGCACCGAACGCCAGGTTGGTACCAACCCCCACCCCATCTATGAACATGGCGTGGACGCTGAGGGCGGTGGCCCGGTGGGGTGTGGTCACCTGCTTGTTTTGCAGCTCCATCAGGAAGGGCTGGCACAAGGTATTGCACAGCCGCAGGGTGAGAATGGCCCAGATGGAGGGGAGAGGGGCAGCGGTCAGGGCAAGGGCAGCACAGGCCAGCACCCCACCGCCGTAGAGCAGCACCGCCGTTCCCACGATGCCCGTCCGGCGGGTGAGCCGGGCGGACCAGATTCCCGCCATGCCCAGCACCGTGGCGGCGATATAGAGGACACCAATGGCCCAATCGGGAAGGCTGGCGCGGGCATATTGCAGCTGATTTAAAAAGGTGGTGATGGTCTGGTGGGCCTCGGAGAGAAGGGCCGCCGACAGGAGAAAGAGGAGCAGCCGTCCATTGGTCAGCGTCTGGCGCAGGATATCCAGGGTCAGCCGGGGAGAGAAGGGGGCGGGGGTCTTTACCTCGGTGAGCCCCAGGGCGCACAGGGCGGCGGCGCCAAGGAAGTTTCAGGTTCAATGTAGCAGAATGGCGGAGGAATGTCAAGGAACAGAGAAAAAGAAAGATTTCATGCACAGAAGGTGGAAAGGGAGTTGAGTATAGCGGTAAAGCGTGCTATAATATACCATTAGCGCGTATCATATTGTATCAAACTGGCAACTGAGGTGTATTATGAAGATCGTAGTTTTGGCCGGGGGACTCTCCCCGGAGCGGAACGTGTCCCTTTCCACCGGCACCATGGTGACCGAGGCCCTGCGGGCTCTGGGCCATCGGGCGGGACTCATCGATATGTTTTTCGGCCTGGAGGAGGGCCGGGCAGACGAGTCTTTCTTTGATGCGCCGGTGCCCGAATCCTTTAAAAAGATCAGCCGGGAGGCCCCTGACCTGGAGCAGATCAAGGCCAGCCGTCCCGGCGACAGCAAGAGCGTGTTTGGCCCCGGTGTGCTGGAGCTGTGCCAGATGGCCGATCTGGTGTTCCTTGCCCTCCACGGCACCTGCGGCGAGGACGGCAAGGTCCAGGCCGCCTTTGACCTGATGGGCATCCCCTACACCGGGGCGGGTTACCTGTCCAGCGCCATCGCCATGGACAAGGACCTGACCAAGCGGATGGTGGCCGACGTGGTGAATACCCCCGGCTGGAAGACCGTGGAGTATAAGGCGGAGGATATTGACGGCCTGGTCAGCTCTGCCCGGCTGCCTCTGGTGGTGAAGCCGGTGGCCAGCGGGTCCTCCATCGGCGTGTCCATCGCCTATACCGCCGACGAGCTGCGCAAAGCCCTCACCGACGGCCTGACCCTGGGAGGGCGCACCGTGCTGGAGGAGTATGTGAAGGGCCGTGAGATCCAGGTGGGCATCCTGGACGGCAAGGCCCTGCCCTCCATCGAGATCATCCCCAAGGAGGGCTTCTACGACTACGCCAACAAGTATCAGCCCGGCGCGGCTCTGGAGGTGTGCCCCTCGGAGATCCCGGCGGAGTGGGAGGAGAAGCTCCGCGCCGCCGCCCTGCGGGTGTATGAGACCCTGGGCCTGTCCGTCTATTCCCGGGCCGACTTCATTGTCACCAGCGACGGCCAGCCCTGGTTCCTGGAGATCAACACCCTGCCCGGCATGACCCCCACCAGCCTGCTGCCCCAGGAGGCCGCCGCGGTGGGCATCGATTACAACAGCCTGTGCCAGCGCATTGTGGAGGCCTCCCTGGAGGCCAGAAGACAGGGCCGGTAAACCGGCATCCGGAACGAGAGAGATTGAAGGAGACAACAACATGGAGCCGATGACCATACGAGAGATCATGGAAGCGGTGGGCGGCAGCCTGCTGGGTGAGTTCGGAGATCTGAACCGGGCGGTGAGCCGGGTGGAGACCGACAGCCGTACCATCCATCCCGGTTCTCTGTTCATCCCCCTGGTGGGAGAGCGCTTTGACGGTCATGCCTACATCAACGCCGCCCTGGAGGGGGGCGCTGCCGGGTGTTTCACCCAGCGGGAGCGGGACAGCTATCTGCCCGGCAAGTTCTACATTAAGGTGAAGTCCACCCACCGGGCCCTCCGGGATCTGGCCAAGTATTACAAGCAGAAATTTGCCATCCCTGTGGTAGCCATTACCGGCTCGGTGGGCAAGACCACCACCAAGGACATGGTGGCGGCGGTGCTGGGGGAGAAGTACAGCGTCCTCAAGACCGAGGGCAACCTGAACAACGACATCGGGGTGCCCATGACCCTGCTGCGGCTCAAGCCGGAGCACCAGATCGCCGTGCTGGAGCTGGGTATGAACCACGCAGGGGAGATCGACTATCTCTCCGCCATTGTGGAGCCCGACATGATCCTCATGACCAACATCGGCGACTCCCACATCGAGCATTTCGGCTCCCGGGAGAAGATCCTGGAGGCCAAGAGCGAGATTTTCCACCACGCCAAGCCCCACGCGCCCGCCGTCATCAACGGTGACGACCCGCTGCTGAACACCCTGCCCGGCAAGCTGGACCACCCCTTTATCCGGGTGGGCTCCGCCCAGTGCCTGGACTACCGGGCGGTGGATCTGGCCAGCGACGGCAAGAGCCGGATCAGCTGTAAGGTGGAAACGCCTGACGGCGATTTTCCGGTGGAGATCCCGGCTCTGGGAGACCATATGATCTATCCCACCCTGATGGCGGCGGCGGTAGGCCAGCACTTCGGCCTGACCGCTCAGGAGATCGCAGACGGGGTGCTCCACTTCGCCCCCACCAAGATGCGGATGAACATCCTCACCCGTGGGGATGATATCACCATCCTCAACGATACCTACAACGCCAATCCCCAGTCCATGCGGGCGGCGGTGGAGGTGCTGGCCAACGCCAAGGGGGAGTACAAGGTTGCGGTGCTGGGCGATATGTTTGAGCTGGGCCCCCTGGCTCCCGCCCTCCACGCCGGGATCGGCGAGTACCTGGCCAAGGCGGGCATCCACTGTCTGGTGGCGGTGGGCGAGCTGTCCCAGCATATCTATGATGCCGCCAAAGCGGCGGGCGTGCCGGTGTGCTGGCACTGCACCGATAAGGAGCAGGCCAAGCCGGTGCTGGACAGCGTAGTGCGCCCCCACGCCACCATTCTGGTGAAGGCCTCCCGTGGCATGGCCCTGGAGGAGCTGGTGGAGTACCTGCTCACCATCACCAACGAGGGATAAAAAAGACCGCCGGGCAAATGCCCGGCGGTCCGTAGGGGCGCGCAGTGCGCGCCCGCTGTTATCCGAACAGCTTCTGCAGATTCTCCTTGAAGGGCGGATAGATGACGCCCTTCTCGGTGATGATGCCGGTGACCAGGCTGTGAGGGGTCACGTCAAAGGCTGGGTTGTACACCTCCACCGTGGCCGGCGCGGTCTGGACCCCGTACAGGGTACGTACCTCGTTCTTGTCCCGCTCCTCGATGGGGATACCGGAGCCATCGGGAATGGTGAGATCAATGGTGGAGCAGGGGAGGGCCACATAGAAGGGCACCCCATGATGGTGGGCGTTCACCGCCACCGAGTAGGTGCCGATCTTGTTGGCGAAGTCTCCGTTGGCCGCCATCCGGTCGCAGCCCACCACCACCATATCGATCTTGCCCTTGGCCATCAGGCTGGCAGCCATGTTGTCGGCAATGAGGGTGGCGGGAATGTGGTCGGTGACCAGTTCGTAAGCGGTGAGCCGGGCGCCCTGAAGCAGGGGACGGGTCTCATCGGCGTAAACCATATCCACTTTACCCTGTTCATGGGCGGCCCGAATGACTCCCAGAGCGGTACCGTAGCCGCCGGTGGCCAGGGCTCCGGCGTTGCAGTGGGTGAGGATGTGGGCGTGGTCGGGCACCACAGAGGCGCCGTAAAGGCCTATGACCTTACACATAGCCACGTCCTCCTGATGGACAGCCACGGCCTCGGCAATGAGAGTTTCCGGGTCTCCGCCGCAGGCTTTCGCCTTGCGGGCCATCCGGTCCAGGGCCCAGAAGAGATTGACCGCCGTAGGGCGGCTGGCGGACAGAACGGACTTGGCCTCGGTCAGGTCCTCCCCGGCCAGAGCGGCCAGACAGTAGGCGTAGGCGGCGGTGACGCCGATGGCGGGCGCACCCCGCACCACCATGGTGCGGATGGCATCAGCCACCGGACGGTAATCGGTGTAGGGGAGCCAGGTCTCTTCCACCGGAAGCTTTGTCTGGTCAAGTAAGTAAAGGGTATTTCCTTCCCAACGGATCGCGTCCATAGAGAACTCCTCCTTGTGATGCGGCCCTGGAAAACCGGGGCGTTTTGTTCCTAACGATTGTATCACACACACCATTTGGAGGCAAGCAATGATCGATATCTCCGTCTCGAACCTGTCCAAAGAGTTCGAGGTAGGCAAAAAAATATTGGATGGCCTCACCTTCCAGATCGACCAGGGGGAGCGAGTGGGCCTGCTGGGCAAAAACGGCGCAGGCAAGACCACGGTGTTCAAAATCCTCACCGGCGAGCTGGACTGGGACGACGGCGAGGTCCACATCGCCCCCGGCAAGGGAGTGGGGCTCATCTCCCAGATCCCCGTCTATCCGCCGGAGTACACGGTGGAGGACGTGCTCCAGACCGCTTTCCAGCGGCTTCACGACATGGAGCGGGAGATGGAGGAGCTTACCGTCCGTATGGGCCAGGACAGCGACCCGGCTCTGCTGCGGCGGTATGATGCCCTCACTGCCGCCTTTGAGGCGGGGGGCGGCTATGATACCATTACCCCCCTGAATAAGGTATGCAACGGCCTGGAAATTTCCCAGGATATGAGAAATCAGCTTTTTTCCTCCCTGTCCGGCGGCGAAAAGACCCGGGTCAATCTGGCCCGGCTTATTCTGGAGGACACTGACATCCTCCTGCTGGACGAGCCCACCAACCACCTGGATCTGCGGGCTACCGAGTGGCTGGAGGAGTATCTGGACCGCTATAAAGGTACTGTCCTTGCCATCTCCCATGACCGCTGGTTCCTGGACCGGGTGGTCAAGCGGGTCATCGAGATCCAGGACGGCAAGGCGGAGTTTTACGAGGGCAACTACTCCTTCTATGTGGTGGAGAAAGAGCACCGCTATCAGGAGAAGCTGAAGCAGTACGAGAAGGAACAGGCCAAGATCGAGCAGCTGGAGAAGGCTTCCCAGCAGCTGCGGATCTGGGCTTACTCGGGCAACGACAAGACCTTCAAGCGGGCCCAGTCCATGGAGAAGCGGATCGAGCGCCTGCGCACCACCGACAAGCCCACCAAGGAGCGCCGCCTGGACATCAAGTTCGGGGAGCGGGAGTTCCGGGGGGACGAGGTGCTCACCATCAAGGAACTGAAGAAGTCCTTTGACGGGCGCACCCTCTTCGACCACGTCAATCTGGAGGTGGTGGGGGGCGAGCGCATCGCCCTGCTGGGAGACAACGGCACCGGCAAATCCACCCTGCTGAAGATTTTGCTGAAGGAGGAGGAGCCCGACTCCGGAAAGCTGAAGATGGGACCGACTGTAAAGGTAGGTTACCTGCCCCAGATCATCCGTTTCTCCCACCCGGAGCGCAACCTGGTGGACACCATGATCTACGATCAGGACTGCTCCACGCAGACCGCCCGTAACCGGCTGGCCGCCTTCAATTTCCGGGGAGAGGACGTGTTCAAGCCGGTGTCCGCCCTGTCTGGCGGCGAGCAGAGCCGACTGCGGCTGTGTATGCTGATGGATGAGCAGATCAATCTGCTCATCCTGGACGAGCCCACCAACCACCTGGACATCGCCAGCCGGGAGTGGATCGAGGAGGCGGTGGCCGACTACGAGGGCAACCTGCTCTTCGTATCCCATGACCGCTACTTCATCAAGCAGTTTGCCACCCGCATTTGGATGCTGGAGGACGGGCACATCACCGACTTCCGGGGCACCTTTGAGGAGTTCCGGGCCGCCCGGGAGCGGGCCAAGGCCCAGGCTGCGGCCCCGGTGAAGGCGGAGCCGGAGAAGCCTAAAAAGGAGAAGCCCAAGCGCCCCGGCGGCACCAAGGAGCTGGAGAAGCAGGTGGTCGCGGCGGAGCGGGCGGTGGCCAAGGCGGAGGAGCGGCAGTATGAGCTGTCCCTGAAAGCTGAGGAGGTGGCCTCCAACTACCTGGAGCTCCAGAAAGTCTACGAGGAGCAGAAGGCGCTGGAGGATGAGATCGCCGCCCTGTACACCAAGTGGGAGACCCTGGCTGCGGAGTTGGAAGAGGCCAGAGGATGAGACGTAAAAAACAGTATTACCGTCCCTACGGAGGGCGCAGAAAGCCGGTGTGGCTGCTGGCTCTGCTGACGGCGGTGCTGGCCGCTCTGCTGAGCTTCGCGGTGCTGCTGGGCGTGGTGCTGTCTGGCGCCCACGACAGTATGACCGGCGAACCCAAGGTCATGGTGATCCTGGGCTGCAAGGTAGAGTCCTGGGGACCGTCCATCCTGCTCCAGGACCGGCTGGATAAAGCCCTGGACTACCTGGAGGAACACCCGGACCTGACCATCGTGGCCTCCGGCGGACAGGGCCCCGACGAGCACCAGAGCGAGGCCCAGTGTATGTACGATTATCTGACCGACCACGGGGTGGATGGAGATCAGATCCTGCTGGAGGACCAGTCCCACAACACCTGGGAAAACATCCGCTTCACCCAGGCGCTGCTGGAGCAGGAGGGGATGGACACCAGCGAGATGCTGGTGGTATCCAACGGCTTCCACCTGACCCGGGTGCGGATGCTGTGGGACAGAGCATGGGAGGGGGACTACACCCTGTCCACCCTGGCCGCCCCCAGCTCCCACATTCCTTCCCGGCTGAAGATGTACATCCGGGAGCCGCTGGCTCTGGTCAAGTCCTATTTCTTTGACAGGTGATATGATTTGGATATGCAGCAAAAATTAAGCGCCCTGGATCTGCGTTTTGCCAGCATCGAGGCCCAGCTGGGGGCGGGGGAGACCTACAACGACCCGGCCCTGGTGGCCAGGCTCAACAAGGAGCAGCGGGAGCTGGAGCCGGTGGTGTCCGCCTGGCGGGCCTATACCCGCCGCCAGCAGGACCTGAAGGACGCGGAGGAGTTGATGGGCGACCCCGACATGAAGGAGCTGGCCCAGGAGGAGTACCAGCAGGCCAAGGAGGACATTGCCAAGCTGGAGGATGAGATCCGTATCTTGCTGCTGCCCCGGGACCCCAACGACGACAAGAACGTCATCGTGGAGATCCGGGCCGGTGTGGGCGGGGAGGAGGCGGCCCTGTTCGCCCACTCTCTGTACCGGATGTACTCCATGTACGCCGACGCCCGCCGCTGGAAGGTGGAGGTGGACTCCCTCAGCGAGACCGAGCTGGGAGGTGTCAAGGAGATCTGCTTTACGATTGAGGGAGACGGGGCCTACTCCCGCCTGAAATTTGAAAGCGGGGTCCACCGGGTCCAGCGGGTGCCCGAGACCGAGTCGGGCGGGCGCATCCACACCTCCACCGCTACGGTGGCGGTGCTGCCCGAGGTGGACGAGGTGGACTTTGAGCTCAACCCCGCCGACATTGAGATGCAGGTGTTCCGCTCCTCCGGCGCCGGCGGACAGCACGTCAACAAAACCTCCTCCGCCGTGCGGCTCATCCACAAGCCCACCGGTACGGTGGTGGAGTGCCAGCAGGAGCGCAGCCAGTTCCAGAACCGGGACAAGGCCATGCAGATCCTGCGCTCCCGGCTGTATGAAGAGAAGGTACGGGAGCAGGAACAGGCCCTCACTGACGAGCGCCGCAGCCAGGTGGGCACCGGTATGCGCAACGAGCGTATCCGTACCTACAACTTCCCCCAGGGCCGGCTCACCGATCACCGCATCGGCCTGACCCTGTACAAGCTGGAAAATGTGATGAACGGCGATCTGGACGAGATCATCGACGGGCTGATCACCGCAGATCAAGCGGAAAAGCTGAGACACAGCCAGGAGGAATAAACGGGAGGTATCCCGGAATCCTAGAAAAGGAGCATTAACCATGGAACTGATCATTCATTTTAATACTCTGCCCGAGGGGCTGACCCTGGATCTGGTACGGGACGATCTGGCGGGCCTGCTGGAGGACGACGGCTGGCTCACCGGCTCTGGAGCCAACTATCTGGAGCTGGAGCTGGAGGACGAGAAGGTGAATCCAAAATACGGTATCCTCACCGTGAAGGGCTATCTGCAAAAGGCCAAGTTCGCTCCCGATACCACCATCGAACTGGCGGGCACGCCGGTGGGCATCTACGAATAACAAAGGAGACTTGGGTATGAAAAAGGCCATTGGTATCCTGCACATCCTGTCCGGCGCCGCCCTGATGGCGGCAGGTATCCTGACGGTGGTACAGAGGGACCGCCGTCGCCGCCGTCGTCATCGGTTTTGAGAAAGCGGTGAGGAAGGATGCATACCCTGCGTTTGAATGATAAGCAGATCGGGGAGGCGGCGGACATCCTCCGCCGGGGCGGCCTGCTGGGCATCCCCACCGAGACGGTGTACGGCCTGGGAGCCAACGGGCTGAACAGCGAGGCGGTGGGCCGCATCTTTGAGGCCAAGGGCCGCCCCCAGGATAACCCCCTGATCCTCCACATCCCCTCCGCCGACTGGCTGGAGCGGTACTGTGAGGACATTCCGGAGAGTGCCTACGCCCTTGCCGACAAATTCTGGCCGGGACCCCTGACCATGATTTTAAAGCACAAGTCCATTGTGCCCGCCGCCGTCACCGCCGGACTGGACACGGTGGGGATGCGCTGCCCGGCCCATTCGGTGTGCCGGGCCATCATCGCCGCCGCGGATGTGCCGGTGGCTGCCCCGTCGGGCAATACCTCCGGCCGGCCCAGCCCCACCAATATGGCGGATATGCTGGAGGATATGGACGGCAAGATCGACGGCATTGTGGATGGCGGTCCCTGCTCCGTGGGGGTGGAGTCCACCATCATCGATCTGACGGAACAGCCGCCCCGGCTGCTGCGGCCCGGCGGCATTACCCTGGAACAGCTGGAAAGCGTGCTGGGTGAGGTGACGGTGGACCCGGCGGTGACCCGGCTCATGGGTGCCGGGGAGCAGCCCAAGGCTCCCGGTATGAAGTATCGCCACTACGCCCCCAAGGCCCCGGTCACCGTGGTCCAGGGTGCGCCCGAGACGGCGGCCCGGTACATCCAGACCCATATGGACCCCGGCGACGGGGTGATCTGCTTTGATGAGTATACCCACCTGTTTGAGGACCACCCCCTGGAGCAGCTGGGCCCCAGCACCGACGTGCCCGAGCAGGCCCGGCGGGTGTTTGACGCCCTGCGGTGGTTTGACGGTACCAGCGTCACTCATATCTGGGCTCAGTGCCCCGATGCCACTGGCATCGGTCTGGCGGTGGCCAACCGGCTCAACAAGGCGGCCGGATTCCACATTATCCGGGTGGAGGATGGGCCGCCGCCGTCGGCCTGAAGACAATTTACAAATCGCTCACACACGGCGGCCGCAGTGTGGTATACTAACTGCTGGAGGCGAAGGACATGAAACGCATCGGCATCACCGGCCCCACCGGGGCGGGCAAGACCACCGCCCTCAACGTATTGATCGGCCTGGGGGCCCATATCATTGACGCCGATCAGGTTTACCATGACCTGCTGGCCCACAGCGAACCCATGCGGGAAGCCCTGACAGCCCGTTTCGGTTCTTCCATCCTGGATAAGACGGGACAGGTGGACCGGAAGGCGCTGGGCAGTGTGGTCTTCGCCGATCCCACGGCTTTGTCCGAACTGAATGCCATTACCCATCGATTTATCATCGAAGAGATCGATCGGCAGGCCGCTCAGGCAGAGGCCGAGGGGCGACCGGCGGCAGCCATCGACGCCATCGCCCTCATCGAAAGCGGCGTAGGGGAGACCTGCGATGCGGTGGTGGGCATTCTGGCCCCCAGGGAGGTCCGTATCCGCCGCATCATGGCCCGGGAGGGCATTTCGGAGGACTACGCCCGCAAGCGGGTGGACGCCCAGCAGAGGGACGGCTTTTTCCGTACCCACTGTACCCACATTCTGGAGAATCAGGGCACGGCGGAGGAATTCGCCCAAAAGGCACTGGCTCTGTTTCAGACGCTGATCCCATAACGTTTATCATAATGTGTACTGAACAAAGCCACAAGCCTTGAAAACCAAGGCTTTCAAGGTCAAATGGCTTTGTTCAAGTGCAAGGTTTTGGGACGATTTCGTCCAAAAAGCCTTGCACCTTCCACTGGCGCGTTTCAACGCGCCAGTGGAAATACCCATTGTAACAATGGCTGAATTCCATAAAAGCGGCTCCTTTGAGCCGTTTTTGTGGAATTGCGCGGCTACCGCCGCGTGAATAAACCGATTTTCGGTTTATTCAGCAGATATTATCATAAAGGAGGACTCTCACATGGAAGAGAAACAGAAAACCCCCGGTGAGCTGCGGCGGGAAGCCCTGCTCTATCAGCCCAAGAACGGCTATGACCGCCTGAATCCCGCGGAGGAGGCGGATCTGAACGCATATTGTGAGGATTACAAGAAGTTTCTGGACGCCGGCAAGACCGAGCGGGAGTGCGTGGACGAGACCGTCCGCCTGGCCGAGTATCACGGCTTCAAGCCCTTTGTCCGCGGCATGGCCCTTAATCCCGGCGACAAGCTGTACCGGGTGAACCGGGGCAAGGCGGTGATGCTGGCCGTTATCGGCAGCAAGCCCCTCAGCGAGGGCGTCAACATCGGCGCCGCTCACATCGACTCCCCACGTCTGGACCTGAAGCCCAACCCCCTCTATGAGGACGCTGAGCTGGCCTTCTTCAAGACCCACTACTACGGAGGCATTCGCAAGTATCAGTGGGTCACCATTCCTCTGGAACTCCACGGCGTCATCGCCCTGAAGGACGGCTCCGCTGTGAAGGTGTCCATCGGCTCCTCTGAGGGCGAGCCCCGCTTCACCATTGACGACCTGCTGCCCCACCTGGGTGTGGAGCAGTCCAAGAAGCCGCTGGGCGAGGCCATCCCCGGCGAGAGCCTGAACCTGCTCATTGGCAGCCGTCCCTTTGCCGGCGACGAGGGCGCTGATCGGGTGAAGCTGGCCATTATGGACCTGCTCAACCAGAAGTACGGCATTACGGAGGAGGACTTCATCTCCGCGGAGCTGTCCGCCGTGCCCGCTTTCAGGGCTATGGACATCGGCTTTGACCGCTCCCTCATCGGCGCCTACGGCCATGACGACCGGGTGTGCGGCTTTGCCGCCCTGGCCGCTCTGTTCACCCTGGGCACCCCCGCCCGCACTGCCGTGTGCATGCTGGCAGACAAAGAGGAGATTGGCTCCGAGGGCGTGTCCGGTATGCAGTCCGCCGCCTTCGATACCTTCATGAGCGATCTGTGCGACGCTCAGCGGGTGACTTTGAAGGCCTGCTATGAGAAGTCCTTCTGCCTGTCTGCCGACGTGACCGCCGCCTTCGACCCCAACTTTGCCGACGTGTACGAGAAGCGCAACAGCGCCCGGGTCAACTACGGCATGGGCCTGTGCAAGTACACCGGCGCCCGTGGCAAGGCGGGGGCCTCCGATGCCTCCGCCGAGCTGGTGGCCTATGTCCGCCGTGTGCTGGACCAGAACGGTGTGGTGTGGCAGATGGCCGAGCTGGGCAAGGTGGACGCCGGCGGCGGCGGCACCGTGGCCTGCTATATGGCTGAGCGTGACATCGATACCATCGACGCCGGCGTGCCTGTTCTGTCCATGCACGCCCCCTTCGAGACCGTGTCCAAGCTGGACTGCTATATGACCTACAAGGGCATGAAGGCGGTCTACGAGGCTCAGTGATTTTGATCTGACTTCAGCAAAAGAGAGTCCGGGTGATCCGCCGGACTCTCTTTTTGCATCAAATGAATGGTTTGCAGGCGGCTTGTTATGAGCAGAGATTTTTTAAGGGTCAGGAAAAAGGATGGAAAAATCCCGCCGGATATGATATGATAAAAACTAACCGCCCTGACGCAGCTTGAATTGTGTAGGGGTGCTGTATCGGGGATGACCTTGCTTTCAAACAGGTTTCGTTCCCCAAAAATCGTGAATGGAGGAAGTCGTTTTGAGCTATTTGATGGCCATCCTCATGGGGATCATTCAGGGTGTGGCGGAGTTTCTGCCCATCTCCAGCTCCGGCCACCTGGCCCTGTTCCAGCAGTTCTTCGGTATGGAGAACGTGGAAGAAAAGTACATGATGTTTACGGTGATGCTCCACTTCGGCACCCTGATCTCGGTGCTGATCGTCTATTGGCGGGATGTGGTGGAGATGATCCGGGAGTTCTTCCTGGGTATCGCCGCCCTGGCGGGGAAGGATACCGGCACTCCGCCGCCTCCGGCCCGGCGGATGGTGATGCTCATCATCATTGCCACCCTGCCCCTGTTTGTCATGGTACTGCTTCAGGACGCGGTGAACGCCCTGTTTGCCAGCTCTATTATGGTATCCATCGCGCTGCTGGTCACCGGCTGCATCCTGTTCTTCTCCGACCGGCTGGCTCATGGCCGCAAGACCGCCAAAAATGCCACCGTGGTGGACGCCCTGATCGTAGGCTGCGGCCAGGCGCTGGCGGTGATCCCCGGCCTGTCCCGCTCCGGTACCACCATCTCCGTGGGCATGATGCGGGGCTTCGACCGCTCCTTTGCCGTCCGCTTTTCCTTCCTCATGTCCCTGCCCGCCATCGTGGGCGCCAACATCCTGGAACTGAAGGACGCGGTGAGCAGCGGCTTTAACATGACTGAGCTGCCCATGTATCTGGTGGGCGTGGCTGTGGCCGCCGTGGTGGGCTACTTTGCCATCCGACTGGTCAAGAGCCTGTCCGACAAGGGCAAGTTCGGTAAGTTCGCCTATTATTGCTGGGCGGTTGGCCTCGGCAGCCTGATCGCCGGTATTGTAAAAACCGTAATGATGTAATTGAGCACCGCCCGCCTGTGGGCGGGAAACCCGACCCTGAAAGGACTTGATGATACCATGGCCACCGCAAAGAAGAAAAGTGCCGGAGGGAAGCGGACCGCCTCTTCCAGCCGGTCCTCCTCTTCCCGCACCACAACCAGCCGGAAAAAGCCCGCCCCCCGCCCGGTCCGGCGGGAGGTGGGGGCTGTGGTGTGCCTGCTGCTGGCCATCTTTGCCGCGCTGGGCTACTTCCACATCCAGGCCATCTTCATCGACTTTTTCTGTGGATTGGTGAAGGGCCTGATCGGCTACGGCTATCTGCTGCTACCTCCCATGCTGTTGGTGGCCAGCGGAATCCTTGCCTTCCACCGGGGCCGCCCGGTGCGGCTGCGGGTGTGGTGTGCCCTGTTGCTGCCGGTGTTGGCCGGCGGGTTCTTCCACCTGCTTCTGGCCAAGGGCGCCTATGCCTGGGATATGAAGCTGCCTGAACTGCTCTGGAAGCAGGGCGAGGCCCTGGCCAGCGGCGGTGTGATCAGCGGTGTGGCCGCCCTGGGTCTTACCGCTGTATTCAGTAAGATCGGAGCCGGCATCATCTTTGTACTGCTGACTGTGATCCTGGTCATGGTGTGCTTCCATATTTCTCCCACCGATGTGGTGGACAGGCTCCGCAGCCGTCCGGAGTACGAGGAGGAGGAGATCCCCGAGCCCCGGCCTCGCCGCAAGAAGGCAGAGACGGAGCCGGAACCTGTCCGGGAAGGCCGCAAGCAGCAGCCTCAGATCGATATCCCGGTGGATGACGGACCTCTGGTGGGTAAGCGCCGGGAGCCCAAGCCCATCGAGAAGAAGGAGCGCTTCTTTAACCGCAAGCCTTCGGTGCCCACCCCCGACCAGGTGCTGACCGGCACCACCCAGTCCCAGACCGAGGAGACAGAGGTACCGGAGGAGGAGGCCCTGCCCTTTGCCGCCCCGGCGGAGATCCGGCATGAGGTCGTCCAGTCCCAGCCTGTGGTCCAGCCAGAGCCCGAACCCGCTCCGGAGCCTCAGCCTGTGCCTCAGCCGATGCCTGTGCCCGAGATCGTGCGGGAACCTGCCGTGCCTCCCACCTCTGCCAAGGCCCGCCAGAAGGAGGAGGCTGCCCAGGCTGCCGCCGAGGTGGCCCAGGACATCGCCCGCAGCCTGGAGGAGGAGCCTATGGCTTACCAGTATCCCCCCGTTTCTCTGCTGACGGAAGGGGAGGGGGTATCCAGCTCCGATGTGGCGGGAGAACTGCGGGCCAATCAGGCCCGGCTGTCCGATACCATCCGCTCCTTCGGCATCGACGCCAACATCTCCAATGTGACACGGGGCCCCTCGGTGACCCGATATGAACTGGAGCTGGACCAGGGCGTGCGGCTCAACAAGCTGACCAATCTGGCCGACGATATCGCTCTGGCCCTGGGCGCTACCGGCGTGCGGATCGCGCCCATCCCCAACAAGATTTCCATGGTGGGTATTGAGGTGCCCAACCGCCTGGTGTCCCCGGTGTACATCCATGACGTCATCGACTCCCGGGAATTCAGGGACAACCCCTCCAAGGTGTCCTTCGCCGTGGGCAAGGACATTGGCGGCAACAATATTGTGGGCAATATTGCCAAGCTGCCCCACCTGCTGATTGCCGGTACCACCGGCTCCGGTAAGTCGGTGTGTACCAACTCCCTCATCATCTCTCTGCTGTATAAGGCCACGCCTGAGGAGGTCCGCCTCATCATGGTGGATCCCAAGATGGTGGAGCTGGGCATCTACAACGGCATCCCCCATCTGCTCATCCCGGTGGTCACCGACCCCAAGAAGGCGGCAGGCGCCCTCCAGTGGGCGGTGGTGGAGATGATGAAGCGGTACCGAGCTTTTTCCGAGATCGGCGTCCGGGATCTGGCCTCCTACAACGCCCATGCCTCCAAGACCGACGACATGGAGAAGATGCCCCAGATCGTGGTGGTCATCGACGAGCTGGCCGACCTGATGCTGGTGGCCGCCAAGGAGGTGGAGGAATCCATCTGCCGGGTGGCCCAGATGGGCCGTGCCGCTGGTATGCACCTGATTATCGCCACCCAGCGTCCCTCCGCCGACGTAATCACCGGTCTGATGAAGGCCAACATCCCCAGCCGTATCGCCTTCGCCGTGGCCTCCTCCCTGGAATCCCGCATCATTCTGGACACCACCGGCGCGGAAAAGCTGGTGGGCCGGGGCGATATGCTGTACTTCCCCCTGGGTTCCGGCAAGCCCCAGCGTGTCCAGGGCTGCCTCATTTCCGATGAGGAGGTGGCCGCCGTGGTGGGCTTCATCAAGCAGAACAGCGGCGGGGCCGAGTACGATCAGGAGATCATGCACGACATCGAAAAGCACGCCGCCGAGAAGGAGAAGGGCTCCAAGGGCGTGGGCGGCTCCGCACCCGAGGATGTGGGAGACGACTACGACGAGCTGCTGCCCGCCGCCATCGAAGTGGTGGTGGAGACCGGCATGGCTTCTGTGTCCATGCTCCAGCGGCGGCTCAAGCTGGGCTACTCCCGGGCCGCCCGTCTGGTGGACCAGATGGAGGAGAAGGGCGTCGTTGGACCCTTTGAGGGCTCCAAGCCCCGCCAGGTGCTCATCACCAAGGAACAGTGGCAGGAGATGCAGTTCAAGCAGAATATGGCTGGCGGCGCACCGGAGCCGGTGCCCGACGAGCTGGAGTTCGAGGGGGACGCCATTCCCCAGAGCCGGGATATGCCCCCCTTTGATATGGAGTGATGAGAATGGAACCGTTTGTGATCCGTCCCGGGGACGAGGGGACTGGCGAGGCCATCCACGCCGGACTGCGGGCCTACAACCGAACATTTGTGCCGGATACGGCGGATCTGTCCCTGGTGGTCACCAATCAGGACGGACAGATCATCGGCGGCTGCGACGCATTCCGAATGGGAGAGCTGGCCATGCTGGATGTACTGTGGGTGTCTGAGGAGCACCGGGGAGCAGGTCTGGGTGCCTGTATTCTGGAACAGCTGGAGGAGAACGCCGCCCGGCAGGGCGCGAAACGGCTGGAGCTGAATACCTTCGGTTTTCAGGCCCCTGACTTCTATGAAAAGATGGGCTACCGCCGCTTCGGCGCGGTGGAGCAGGGGACCGGAAGCTACGGCCACTATTTCTATGTCAAAGAGCTGTAATGAAATAAAACAAGCGGAGCGCAGTCGTTTGACTGCGCTCCGCTTCAGCGTGTCGAGAAAGCTCGACACGCTTCTCAAAAATGCAAGCATTTTTGAGAAGGGATGCAGCCCGCTGCGTCGCACGCGCAAAGCGCGCACGCTTGCGGGCTGAGAAGTGTTTTTTCCAAGGCTCATGTCCTTGGAAAAAACAGATTCTGACTCTGTTTTGCCGCCTGCGGGCG
>NZ_JBBHLB010000022.1:0-51170 GCF_037572415.1 Flavonifractor porci | reverse complement strand
AGTTGGTGTTGATTGCGGTGAGGGTCCACCCGTTCCCATCCCGAACACGGAAGTTAAGCTCACCTGCGCCGAAAATACTTGTCTGGAGACGGACCGGGAAGATAGGTAACGCCAACACAGGAAGCGGACAGTGTAAGCTGTCCGCTTTTTGCTGTTGTTGATATTTTTGTGTAAAATCCATGTCTCAGCATTTCCTATTTAGAAGACGGAAGGCCCCCGCCGCTGGCGGGGGCCTTCCGTCTGTATTCCCTTTATACTCGATAACGCTTCTGCTTGATGTAGGAGCAGTGGAGCAGGGCGTGGGCCAGAGGGCTGCCAGGCTCGCCCAGATAGCTGTGGTAGACGGTCTGGACTACCGGATTCTTGTGGCTGCGGCGATACTCCATATCCTGATCCTGTCTGTAGAGGGCGGCGGCACGCAGCGCTTTGACGTCGGTAAAATTGCGTACGTCAGCGTGCTGGATGGGCTGTCCGCCACCGTTGATGCAGCCGCCGGGACAGGCCATGAATTCCACGAAGTCGTAATGCAGGGTGCCGTCCTTAATGCCATCCAGCACCAGCTTCACGTTGTGGAGGCCGGAGGCCACACACACACGGACGGTGCGGCCGGGAAGCTCATAGCTGGCCTCCTTGACGCCCTCCATACCGCGGACCTCGTGGTACTCCAGGGGCGCCATACCGTCGCCGGTCAGTTCCTCCACCACAGTGCGGAGCGCTGCTTCCATAACACCGCCGGAGGCGCCAAAGATGGTGGCGGCACCAGTGGAGATGCCCAGCATCTCATCAAATTCGCTGTCAGGCAGGTGATCGAAGAGCATTCCGGCCTGGGTGATCATGCGGCCCAGCTCACGGGTGGTGAGAGACACGTCCACCGGCATACAGCCATTGGGCAGACGCTGCTCCTCCCGGCGGACCTCGTACTTTTTGGCGGTACAGGGCATGACAGATACCACGAAGATATCGTGGGGATCGATGCCGGCCTGCTCGGCGTAGTAGGTCTTGACCAGTGCGCCGAACATCTGTTGGGGAGAGCGGCAGGTGGATACGTTGCGGATCATCTCAGGGGCGTGCTGCTCCATATACCGGATCCAACCGGGGGAACAGGAGGTGATGAGGGGGAGTACTCCGTCGCCCCGCAGCCGGTGGAGGAACTCGGTGCCCTCTTCCATAATGGTGAAGTCGGCAGCGGTATCCACATCGAACACCTTGTCAAAGCCCAAGCGGCGCAGGGCGGTGACCATTTTGCCCTCCACGTTGGTGCCGATGGGCAGGCCGAAGCACTCACCCAGGGTGATGCGGATGGAGGGGGCGGGACCCACCACCACGTGTTTGGAGGGATCGGCCAGGGCGGCCAATACCTTGCCGGTATCATCCTTTTCGGACAGCGCGCCGGTGGGGCAGGCCACGATGCACTGACCGCAGGAAACACAGTCTACTTCATTCAGATCCCGATCAAAGGCGCAGCCAATGTGGGTGGAAAAGCCTCGGTCATTGGGACCGATGACGCCCACCTCCTGGGTGGCCCGGCACACAGCGGTACAGCGGCGACAGAGAACGCACTTGGAGTTGTCCCGTACCAAGTGGGGGGCGGAGTCTTCAATCTGAGGATACATATTGTCGCTGGCATAGCGCACCGCGTCGATACCCAGATCGCTGGCCAGCTGAAGCAGCTCACAGTGGCTGTTCCGAGCACAGGTCAGGCAATCCATGCGGTGGTTGGACAGGATCAGCTCCAGGGTGAGTTGTCGGGATTTGCGGACCCGTTCCGTGTTGGTGTATACTTCCATACCTTCGGCTACGGGGTAAACGCAGGAGGCAACCAGGCTTTTGGCGCCCTTGACCTCCACCACGCAGATGCGGCAGGCGCCGATCTCGTTGACATCCTTCAGAAAGCACAGAGAAGGAATATTAAAGCCTGCGGAACGAGCTGCTTCCAGTACCGTGGTCCCAGCGGGAACAGTGACGGGAATATCGTTGATGCGCAGAGATACCATCTTTTCGTCCATGTCCGTTCCCTCCCTTACTGCTTGCTGATGGCGCCAAAGCGGCAGTGATCCATACAGGCGCCGCACTTGATGCACTTGGACTGGTTGATGATATGGGGGGCCCGCACCGCGCCGGAGATGGCGCCGGTGGGACAGCCCTGGGCACAGCGGGTACAGCCCTTACACTTGGCAGGATCCACCACATACTGGATCAGAGCCTTACACACGCCGGCAGGACAGCGCTTCTCGTAAATGTGGGCCTCGTACTCCTCCCGGAAGTGCTTTAGCGTGGAGAGCACCGGGTTGGGGGCGGTCTGACCCAGACCGCACAGGGCGGACTGCTTGATGTGGTTGCACAGCTCCTCGATGGTGTCCAGATCCTCCGGCTCGCCATTGCCTTCGGTGATCTTGGTGAGCAGGCCCAGCAACCGCTTGGTGCCGATCCGGCAGGGGGCGCACTTGCCGCAGGACTCGTCCACAATGAACTCCAGATAGAACTTGGCGATGTCCACCATGCAGTTATCTTCATCCATGACGATGAGGCCGCCGGAGCCCATCATGGAGCCGATGGAGGCCAGGGACTCGTAGTCGATGGGGGTATCAATGAGAGAAGCGGGGATACAGCCCCCGGAGGGGCCGCCGGTCTGGGCGGCCTTAAATTTC
Source organism: Flavonifractor porci (assembly GCF_037572415.1). NCBI lineage: Bacteria > Bacillati > Bacillota > Clostridia > Eubacteriales > Oscillospiraceae > Flavonifractor > Flavonifractor porci. The sequence goes on along the minus strand of NZ_JBBHLB010000022.1, from coordinate 48,522 downwards.
TTGCCGCCGGGGACGCCGCCGCCGATGTCTTCCACCACCGTACGAAGGGTGGTACCCATGGGGACCTCCACCAGACCGGTGTTGGTGATCTTGCCGCCCAGAGCAAAGACCTTGGTGCCCTTGCTCTTCTCGGTGCCGATGGCGGCGAAAGCCTCGGCTCCGTGGTTGAAGATCCAGGTGATGTTGGCGTAGGTCTCCACGTTGTTGAGCAGGGTGGGCCGGTCAAACAGGCCCTTGACAGCGGGGAAGGGGGGGCGGGTTTTGGGTTCGCCACGGTGACCCTCGATAGAACGCATGAGGGCAGTCTCCTCGCCGCAGACGAAGGCGCCGGCGCCCAGCCGCAGTTCCAGATCAAAGTCAAAGCCGGAATCAAAGATGTTCTTGCCCAGCAGGCCGTACTCCTTGGCCTGGGCAATGGCGGTCTCCAGCCGTTTGACGGCGATGGGGTACTCGGCCCGGACATAGATGTAGCCCTGGTGAGCGCCAACAGCGTAGCCGGCGATGGTCATGGCTTCAATAATCGTGTGGGGGTCGCCCTCCAGCACGGAGCGGTCCATGAATGCGCCGGGGTCGCCCTCGTCGGCGTTGCAGCAGACATACTTGATGCCGTCAGGGCTGACCGCATCGTGGGTAAACTGCCACTTCAGACCGGTGGGGAAGCCGGCACCACCCCGGCCACGGAGGCCGGAGGCCAGCACGGTATCGATGACCTGCTGAGGCGGGATCTGCTCCGTGAGGATCTTACCCAGGGCGGCATAGCCGTCCACGCCGATGTACTCGTCAATACTTTCAGGATTGATGACGCCGCAGTTGCGCAGCGCGATGCGCTGCTGATGCTTATAGAACTGGGTTTCGGTCAGAGAGGTGACAGCACCCTCTTCACCGCTGTTTTTGTTGAGCAGACGCTTGACAATACGGCCCTTGACGATATGCTCGGAGACGATCTCCTCCACGTCGTCTACGGTAACGTGGGTATAGCAGGCACCCTCGGGATAGATAGTGACGATAGGACCCAGAGCGCACAGGCCAAAACAGCCGGTGCGAACTACCTTGGCCTCCTTTTCCATGCCCTGCGCCACAAGCTGCTTTTCAAACTCCTCTATGATTTTCAGGCTGTTGGAGGAGGAGCAGCCGGTGCCGGTACAGACCAGGATGTGGGAACGGATAAAACTCATCTCTTCACCCTCCCTTATTCGGCTGCGCCGATGGTGTAGTCTTCCACCACCCGGCCGTTGACCAGATGCTCACTGACAATGGAGGCTACCTTGTCGGGCGTCATCTTCACATAGGTGACCTTTTCCTGACCAGGCACATAGACCTCCACGATGGGCTCCAGACGGCAGACGCCGATGCAGCCGGTCTGGGATACCGTTACATTCTTCAGGTCCCGCTTATTTACTTCCTCAAGCAAAGCGTTGAGAACAGGGCGGGCGCCGGCGGCGATGCCGCAGGTGGCCATACCAACCACAACGCGGATGCGGTCGTCCCCGGCGTCCCGCAGATCGATCTGGCTGCGCATCCGATCCCGGATGGCCTGCAGTTCTGCAAGTGTTTTCATGCTTTCATCCCCTTATTTTCTCGTAACAGCATTTCTTGTTCCTGAAGATAATCCCTGATCCAGAGGATGACCTCCGGCTCCGCCAGGGAGATATGAGGTCCCAGCTGGGCCCGCAGTTCTTCTGTGGTCAGCTGGAAACAGTTGTTATTAATGGTGTGGATGTAGTGCAGCTCCAGCTGGGGCGTGCCCTGGAGCAGGAGGGTGATGGTACCGGCCATGTCGCCTACTGGCGGACAATCGATATGAGTGGGGCGGAAAAGAGCGTTGACGGTGGTCCCCATGCCCTCCGTGCTGTGAATGGTCAGGCTGCCGCCGGTTTGCTCCACAGCCATGCGAAGCAGCGGGATCCCCAATCCCATCTTTCTGGTGGTACGAGTGGTGGTGAAGGGATCGCTGATCTGGGCCAGCAGTTCCGGACTCATGCCCTTGCCGTTGTCCACGATGGTGAAGGTGATGGACTCAGGCGTTTCCGACACAGTGAGCTCTACCAGAGAGGCCTTGGCGGAAATGGAGTTCTGGGCAATATCCAGAATATACAGCGCAATTTCTTTCACGTTCGTTACCTCCGTGGCCAGACTGACACACTGTGCGGCTCCTCCGCACACCTCCGCGCTTCTTCCTTACTTATACATATCCAGAATGGGACCCACCTGGTCGGGGGTGAGACGGCCGTACACGTCGTTGTTGATCATCATCACGGGAGCCAGACCACAGGCGCCTACGCAGCGGCAGGAGTCCAGAGAGAACTTGCCGTCGGCGGTGATAGAGCCGGGGACGATGCCCAGTTTCTGTTCCACCGCGTTCAAAATAGCGGCGGCACCCTTAACATAGCAGGCGGTGCCCAGACAGACAGAAATTTGATATTTTCCCTTGGGGTTCAGGGTGAACTGAGCATAAAAAGAGGCCACCCCGTACACTTCGGACAGAGGAATCTCCAGACCTTCCGCCACAATGATCTGAACTTCTTCAGGCAGATAGCCGAAGATTTCCTGGGCGGCCTGGAGAACAGGCATAGTAGCGCCTGGCTGTCCCTTGTGCTCGGCGATGACCTTCCGCAGGCGTTCTTCCTGCTCCGGTGTCCCACGATAGGGGACCACAGTCTTGCAGTTTGGCATAGGTGCGTCCTTCCTTTCTGAAACAATTAGTTTAGTTTCACTTTTCAAAGCATTATTATAGCGGAAAAAAGCTATTTGTAAAGACTTTCCATAGTTAAAAATGAAAAACCATTGAGTTTAATTTGAAGTATTGCACAAAAAGATGGGGGATAAAAAACAGCCCTGTTGTTGCATCGGTACTTTTTCTGATGAGAAGAAAATACGGATGGGGCCAACAGGGCAATCGTTACTTTATGGAAAGTATAGCACATCAAACTTTGCTTGTAAAGAAAGTTGTCCAGAGCGGGTTAGACCCGGCAGGACAGGCGCTGGATTACGGCCTGGGGAGTACATTCCGGAAGGTCCAGCATATGTTCCGCACCCCACACCTGATCCAGATAGTGGGCATCGGAATTGGTGAGCAGCAGCAGGTCCTTCAGATCAGGCCGCTGGGGCAGCTCCGGGGGGCAGCGGTGGGACAACTCCGCGGCGGAGAAGCCCATGTCAGGGTCCCAAAGACCCAATACCCCCAGCAGGGAGAAGGAGGGGCGGTCGATGTGGGAAGGAAAGGCGGTGCCGCCCCAGTGGGACACCAGACGAGGGACCTCATAGAGGGGAATATCGGTGCTGCCGGCCAGAAAGGCGGTTTCCTCGCCCAGAATACCATCCTCGTCGTCCATGAGCAGCTGTTTACCGAACCGGTCGGGATTATTGCGGATAGGAGGGAGGTGCCTGCCAATCTCCCGGGAGAAGTCTTCCGCCCGCTCTGGGTCAGGGAAGAGGCAGACCACATGGATCTCCTCCTGGGTACATAGCTCCATGCCGGCCAAAGCTGTGAGGCCGTGGGCCTGGGCGGCCCGGCAGAAGGAGGCGCAGTTGCCGCAGCTGTTGTGGTCGGTGAGGGCTACGATCTCCAGCCCGGCCAGAGCACACATCGCGGCCAGATTGGCGGGGGTCATCTCGTCGCTGCCGCAGGGCGACAGACAGGAGTGTAAATGTAGATCATAATAAAACTGCACGGAGATACCCCCTTTTGGACATAGAGAGATATACGGGTCTGTCGCCCATCCGCGCCGCAGGCGCGTCCAAGTGTTTTTACCGCAGGTAAAAACCTTGCCGCAGGGTGGATTTATTCCGCCCGAGGAAGTGAAAAAAGGGGCCCCCGCGGGGCTGTCGCCCATCCGCACCGCAGGCGCGTCCAAGTGTTTTTACCGCAGGTAAAAACCTTGCCGCAGGGCGGATTTATTCCGCCCGAGGAAGTGAAAAAAGGGGCCCCCGCGGGGCTGTCGCCCCGTGGGGTGATAGGCAGGAATGTAAATGAAGATCGTAATAAAATTGCATAGAGAGCCCCCCCTCTCCAATCATGATGGGATCAGGCCAGCAGCTGCCCCAAGCGGCAGGCGGCGGCAAAGGTATCCTGACCTGCTCCCAGCAGGTTTACCTCTTTTTCCTGGGCACGGCGGAGCAGATCGGCATCAGGCTGGACCCCTTCCGTGAGAATTACACAGGCTACATCGGCCATCAGAGCCACAGCGGCCACGTTCTGGTTGGACATGATGGTCAGCCAGGCGCAGTCCTGACCGGCACGGCCCATGACCCAGCTGAGCAGGTCACCTACATAGCCGCCGGTCACCGAACGCTCCGGCTGAGCCAGGTGGAATACCGTCAGCTCCATGGAATGGATCAATTCCTGTACTGTCATCATCCTATGCCTCCTTTGGTTGGTGAAACAAAAGGGCGCGTCACAGAGAAACAGTTCTGCAACGCGCCCAATGGCCTACTTGTTCGATGGTTTCGGTTGACAGCGGCGGAAGGGGGGCGGCAGATAATCGTCCGCTTCCTCTTTGCCGGCCATGGAGCGCATCCGCTCCCGTACCTTGAAGATACAATCCTCCACTGTAGCCCGGCCCAAAATTACATCCTCGGCAAAGGCGTGGCAGGACGGGGCGCCGCAGGACCCGCAGTGGAGCCCGGGCAGGTGGGACTCCAGCTCCTGGATCCGCAGCTGCTTGTTCAGGGCGGCACCCAGGTCCTGATCCAGAACAAAAGTGGGTAAGTACTGTAATTCCTTGTCCCGCCGGACGATATCCCGTTCCGCGCCTTCAAACCGGAAGCGATTCCGGGATACAGGCTGACCTTTCATCAGACTTTTCAGACGCATCTTGGAGGCGTAGGGATTTTCCACTGTAAAGCACCCGCCCACGCACCCCTGGGTGCAGGCGGACAACTCCAGGAAATCGGCCTCCGGAAGACGGCCGTCCTCAATCTCCTCCAGCATCCGGATCACGTTGTTGATGCCGTCCACCGCCACACAGCGCTCCCGCAGCCGGGCGGCGCTCTCTCCACCGCAGGAAGCCCAGCCCATTCCAATGATGCCGGCGGAAGTCATAGGCTCCACGCTCTCCAGATGTTTCATGGGGCTGAGCAGCCGCAGATAGATGTCCCGGATGGCAAAGGCGCCGTCCAGCACCGGCTGGCTCAGGCCCTCGGACTCCCGGGCGGCGGTCACCTTGGAGGAGCAGGGGACGATGGCAAAGACACCGATCCGCTCCGGCGGCAGGCCGGTTTCCTCCGCTGCCTCCCGTCGTGCCAGAATGGCCGCCAGCTCCATGGGCAGGATGGTGCAGGCCACATGGCCCATCAGCTTGGGAAAGCGCATCCGGATGAGTCGGAGTACAGTAGGGCAGGAGGAGGAGATCAGCGGCGTAACGGAGGCCGGACCCTGGCAGATACACTGGCGCTCAAAATCGGAGAGCATCTCAGCGGCCTTGGCCACCTCGTAGACCTTGTGAAAGCCGATCTGCAAGAGGGCGTTGAGCACAATATCAATGTTGTCCAGATTGTGGAATTGCCCATAGAGCGCAGGCTCCGGCAGGGCAACACAGTATTCATACCGGGACAATACGTCCAGGCTGTCGCCCACCGATTTGATGGCCTTGTGAGGACAGATGCGGATACACTCGCCGCAGTCAATGCAGCGGTCGGGCAAAATGGTGGCCTTGCGGCCCCGGACGCGGATGGCCTCGGTGGGGCAGCCTTTGATGCAGGAGGTGCAGCCCCGGCAGCGGCGGCTGTCCAGTACCACGGAATGCTTCATGGCCATGGCACTGTCTTACCTCCCTTCGCCAGAGACCTGATTCACTGGGGGACCTTGATTCTGACCGTGACGGTGGTACCCTTGCCCACCTCGGTGTCAATGGTCATCTCGTCGGAATAGCGCTTCATGTTGGGCAGACCCATACCGGCGCCGAAGCCCAGCTCCCGGGCGGTGGAACCGGCGGTGGAGTAACCCTCCTGCATGGCCTGCTCTACATCGGGAATGCCGGGACCGGAATCGATCATGCGGATGACGATCTGGTCCATCTCCACCTCTACCTCGGCCTGGCCGCCGTCGGCGTGGATGACCATATTGATCTCGCCCTCATACATACAAATGGAGGCCCTGCGGATCACGTCCTGGGGCAGGCCCAGTTTTTTCAGGGTAAGCTTCATTTTGCTGGAGGCTTCGCCGGCCTCGATGAGGTCGCCCCCCTCCACAGGATACACCAGTCTAATCGTTTCCATCGCAATTCCCTCGCAATCCATTGTAGTAAAGCAGGCCGCAGGCCTCGTACATCCGCTTGGGGCAGGTCATGACCACGATGTCCCGTTCCTCGGCCAGACTGAGAATGTCCTTACCCGGTATCTTGCCCCGGACAAAGACGATACATTTCATCTCTACCATATCTGCCGTACGGATGACCTGCGGGTTGACCAGGCCCGTGAGCAAAAGAGCCTGATTCTTTACAAAAGCCAGCACATCGCTCATAAAATCGCTGCCGCAGGCGGACATGACCTCCCGGTCCAGACGATCCTCACCCCACAGTACCGTGGCATTCAGGATCTGTTTGATGTCGGAAAGCAGCATTGCCTTCTCCCCTTCCGTGGGAAAACTAAACTCTCAGTTCATGGGCATTGTACCACAAAACAACTGGAAGTGCAAAGGGTTCGTTGAATCTTTCACAAAGTTTTTGCGGTAAACTGCTTGGTTTTGGTGATTCCACGGTATTGACATGATGGCAGGTTGATGTCTATAATATACTTTATCAAGATAAAGCGGTCAACTGCTACAGTTCCAGAAATACCGCCATCTTGGAGTTTATTTTGAAATTTGGAATCAAGGAGGCCATCTATCATGGGTAACGAGCGAGTGTACAATTTCTCTGCGGGCCCGTCCATGCTGCCGCTGGAAGTGCTGGAGCGCGCCGGATCTGAAATCACCAATTATCAGGGTTCCGGTATGTCAGTCATGGAGATGAGTCACCGTTCCAAGGTGTTTCAGAAGATTTTTGACGATACCCAGGCCAAGTTCCGTAAGCTGATGAACGTGCCTGAGGGTTATAAGGTTTTGTTCCTCCAGGGCGGCGCATCCACCCAGTTTTCCATGGCGCCCCTGAACCTGATCGGCAAGACCGGCAAGGCCGACTATGCCGTTACCGGTAACTTCTCCAACATTGCCTACAAGGAGGCCAAGAAGTACGGCGAGATCAATCTGGCCGCCTCTTCCGCCGACAAGAACCATACCTACATCCCCACCCAGGACCAGCTGAAGCTGGACCCCGAGGCCAGCTATTTCTATTACTGCGCCAACAATACCATCTACGGCACCGAGTGGCAGTACGTCCCCGAGACCAATGGGGTACCTATTGTGTGCGATATGTCCTCTGATATTCTGTCCCGCCCGGTGGACGTGAGCAAGTACGGCATCATCTTTGCCGGCGCTCAGAAAAATATGGCCCCCGCCGGTCTGACGGTGGTCATCATCAAGGAGGAGCTGGCCGGCAACGAACTGCCCTACACCCCCCTGATGATGAACTACAAGACCATGATTGACAAGGATTCCATGTACAACACCCCGCCCTGCTGGTGCATCTACGTTCTGGGCCTGGTGCTGGACTGGCTGGAGTCCAAGGGCGGCATCCACGGCATGGAGGCCATTAAGCACGCCAAGGCCCAGATGCTGTACGATGTGATCGATAACTCCAAGCTGTTCACCTGCGCTGTGGAGCCTGGCTCCCGGTCCGACATGAACGTGGTGTTCCGCACCGGCAATGACGAGCTGGACGCCAAGTTTGTCAAGGAGAGCGTGGAGGCCGGCTTCACCAACCTGAAGGGCCACCGCTCCGTGGGCGGTATGCGGGCGTCCATCTACAATGCCATGCCTACTGAGGGTGTGGAAAAGCTGTGTGACTTCATCAAGGCATTCGATCAGAATCATTGACAGGAGGCATCGTTGTTATGTTTCGTATTAAGACACTGAACAAAATTTCCCCCGCCGGCCTGTCCGTGCTGGATCAGACCCGCTTCTCCGTCAGCGATGACGTGGAGAATGAGGACGGCATTCTGGTCCGCTCCGCCGATATGCACGAGTATCCGTTCCCCGACTCTCTGCGGGCCATTGCCCGTGCGGGCGCCGGCACCAACAATATCCCCATTGACCGCTGCTCCGAGGCGGGCGTGGTGGTGTTTAACACCCCCGGCGCCAACGCCAATGCGGTGAAGGAACTGGCCCTGTGTGCCCTGCTGCTGGCCTCCCGGAAGATCACCGCCGGTGCTGAGTGGGTCAAGGCCCAGGCCGGCGCCGGTGCTGACGTGGAGAAGGTGGTGGAGAAGGGCAAGAGCCAGTTTGTTGGCCCCGAGATCGCTGGCAAGACCCTGGGCGTGATCGGCCTGGGCGCCATCGGCGTGCAGGTGGCCAACATCGCCACCAAGCTGGGCATGACTGTCTACGGCTACGATCCCTTCCTTTCCGTGGACGCGGCCCTGTCCCTGTCCCGGATGGTCCACCGTGCCCTGGACCTGGAGACCATCTATAAAAACTGTGATTACATCACCCTCCATGTGCCTCAGACCCCTGAGACCCGCGGCATGATCAACGAGGACGCCTTCCACATGATGAAAGGCGGCGTACGCATCCTCAACCTGGCCCGGGGCGGTCTGGTCAACGACGATGATATGCTGGTGGCGCTGGAGTCCGGCAAGGTGGCCGCCTATGTTACCGATTTCCCCAACAACAAGATCCTTCAGGGCAAAAACGTCATTGCCATCCCCCACCTGGGTGCCTCCACCCCCGAGAGCGAGGAGAACTGCGCTGTCATGGCTGCCCAGGAGTTGAAGGATTACCTGGAAAACGGCAACATCAAGAACTCTGTCAACCTGCCCACCCTGGTACAGGAGTGGAGCGGTGTGGCCCGGCTGTGCATCATCCACCGGAATATCCCCGGCGCCATCGCCAACATCACCGGCCTGCTGTCCCGGGACGGCGTCAATGTGGAGAACATGACCAACAAGTCCAAGAAGGACTACGCTTACACCGTGGTGGACCTGGGCAGCCGCATCAGCGAGGCGGTGGCCGACGAGATCCGCGCCTTGGAGGGCGTGTTCCGCGTCCGGGTGCTCAATCATTGAGGATTGACAAAAAAGGCGAAACAAGTTAAAATCTTGCGTGCAAGGGAGCTTCCGCGAGGAGGCTGAGAGGAGGGGAGAGTCCCTCGACCTGACCTGATTTGGGTAATGCCAACGTAGGGACGCAGCACTATTTCCGTGCGGAGTCTCCTCCGTCCGGAGGAGTTTATTTCACGTACAGAAAAGCGGCAGGTCCCGTTGGGACCTGCCGCTTTTTTTGCGCCCTTGCCTATTAAGAGAAAGAAGGAACAATCATGAAATGTGTGCTGACCATTGCCGGCAGCGATTCCAGCGGCGGCGCCGGTATCCAGGCTGACCTCAAGACCATGACCTGCCTGGGGGTGTACGGGATGAGTGCCATCACCGCCCTCACCGCTCAGAATACCACCGGCGTCCAGGATGTGCTGGAGGCCACCCCGGAGTTTGTGGGGGAGCAACTGGACTGCATCTTTGAGGATATCCGGCCCCAGGCGGTAAAGATCGGTATGGTGTCCTCCGCTCCCATCATCCGGGCCATCGGCGCCAAGCTGCGGCAGTATGGTGCGGAAAATATCGTGGTGGACCCGGTGATGGTGTCCACCAGCGGCTCCGCCCTCATGCAGGATAGCGCCCTCACCGCCCTGATGGAGGAACTTTTCCCTCTGGCTTCCATCATTACTCCCAATATCCCTGAGGCCCAGCGGCTGTGCGGCTTCGCCATTGAGAGCGAGGCGGATATGCTGCGGGCCGCCGAGACCATCGGTAAGACCATAAAGGGTGCGGTGCTGGTGAAGGGCGGCCACCTGAACGACAGCGCCGACGACCTGCTGTGGCATAATGGTCAGGTTCACTGGTTCCGCGCTCCCCGGGTGGACAATCCCAATAACCACGGCTCCGGCTGCACCCTGTCCTCCGCCATCGCCTCCTTCCTGGCTCTGGGCGAGGATCTGCCTAATGCGGTACAGAAGGCCAAAGCCTACATCACCGCTGCCATGGAGGCCAAGCTGGATCTGGGCCAGGGCAGCGGCCCCCTGTGGCACAACTATGCCGTTCCGGCGGGAGGTGGCTTCCAACAGGGGAGGGGAGAGGCGTGAGGCAGCAGACAGCAGTCAAAAAGCTGGCGATCGCCAGCCTGCTCACCGCTGTGGCAGTGGTGGGCAGCCTGGTCTCCTTCCCAGTGCTGGGGTCCCGGTGTTCCCCGGTGCAGCACATGGTCAACATCCTGTGCGCCGTGTTTCTGGGCCCCTGGTATGGCGTGGCGTGTGCCTTTACCGCCAGTTTCCTGCGCAACCTGCTGGGCTTGGGCACTCTGCTCGCCTTTCCTGGCAGTATGGTGGGGGCTTTGGTGTGCGGCCTGACCTATTGGGGCACCCGTAATCTGGGAGCCACCTGCGTGGGTGAGGTCTTTGGAACCGGCATTCTGGGCGGCCTGGCCGCCTGGCCCATCGCCACCCTGATTTTGGGCCAGAGTGTGGCGGCGTACGCCTATATGGGCCCCTTCCTGATCTCCACCGTGGGCGGTGCCATCATTGCCGGGGCGGTGCTCTTTGCCCTGAAGCGCTCCGGCGGTCTGGACGTGATGCAGACTCTGGTCAGGCGGTGAAAGGCATGGAACGGATGGAATTTGCCGCCCTGCTGGGGGCGGTACGGAATAAAGCCCCTCTGGTCCAGTGCATCACCAACATTGTCACCGTCAACGACTGTGCCAACATCCTGCTGGCGGCGGGAGCCTCCGCCACCATGGCGCACCACCCTCTGGAGGTGGCGGACGCGGTGGCCGGTGTCCAGGCTCTGGTCCTCAACCTGGGGGCAGTGAGTGAACGGGAAGCTATGCTCATTGCCGGAAAAGAGGCCAACCGGCTGGGTGTGCCGGTGATCTTTGACCCGGTGGCCGCCGGTTTTACCGGCCTGCGGCGGGAAACTGCCAGAAAATTGTTGGAAGAGGTTCAGTTTGCCGTCATCCGGGGCAATGCCTCGGAAATTCGCTCACTCACCGAGGACAGGGAGGGGGGCAGCGGGGTGGACGTAGCCCAGGCTGACGCAGTGACCGAGTCCGGCCTGCCCCAGGCGGCGGAACTGGCCCGTACCCTGTCCAAACGAACCGGGGCGGCGGTGACACTCTCCGGAGCGGTGGATGTGATTGCCCAGGGGGAGAGGGTGCTCTTCCTCCGCAACGGCAGTCCCACCATGGCCCGCATTACCGGAAGCGGATGTATGCTGTCCGCCTTGACCGGAGCCTTCTGCGGAGCCAGCCCAGACAGGACCTTTGAAGCTGCCGCTGCCGCCGCCGCCAGTATTGCCCTGGCAGGCGAGCGGGCGGAGGAACTGCGGCTTAAAAAGGGGACGGGTAACGCCACCTTCCGGATCGATCTCATCGACAGCGTGTTCAACCTGACGGAAGAGCAACTGACACAAGGAGTGTGTTATGAAATTTACCAAGGATGAAATTCGGCAGGGCATGACCCTTTATGCCGTCACCGACCGGAGCTGGCTGGGGGATCGTACTCTGGCCCAGGTGGTGGAGGAGGTGCTGAAGGGGGGCGCAACCTTCCTTCAGCTGCGGGAGAAGGAGCTGGATCAGGCCGCTATTCTGTCGGAGGCCAAAGAGATCCAGGCCATTGCCGGGCGCTACCATGTGCCTTTTGTCATCAACGACAGCGTGGATATCGCTCTGGCCTGTGACGCTGACGGAGTCCATGTGGGCCAGGCCGATTTGATGGGCCGGGACGTGCGGGCCCTCATCGGACCGGACAAGATTTTGGGTATCACCGCCAACACCGTGGAGCTGGCGGTGGCGGCGGAGCGGGCCGGGGCCGACTACATCGGCGCTGGAGCGGTGTTTGGCACCACCACCAAGCAGAACGCCAAGAACCTGAGCCTGGATACCCTGAAAGCCATCTGCCAGGCGGTGTCCATTCCAGTGGTGGCCATCGGCGGCATCAATGCCCACAACCTGCCCAACCTGGTGGGAACAGGGGCGGCCGGGGCCGCCGTGGTGTCCGCCCTATTTGCCCAGAAGGACCCGGAGGAGGCCGCCCGCCGTATGCGGGCCCTGGCGGACAAGATGGTGGCCGCTCGTGAATAAAAAATTCTGCATTTTCGATATGGACGGCACTCTGGTGGACTCCATGCCCATCTGGAAGTCCCTGGGCAAGGACTACCTGGAGGCCAGGGGGCACCACCCCACCCAGGCCCAGCTGGCCGCCATGGGCCCTATGACCATGCTGGAGGGGGCAACCTTTCTCATGGAGACCTTTGGGATTGAAGGGCCGCCGGAGTACATTATTGAAGAGATGCACGCCGTTATGGAGGCCCACTACCGTACTGACATCCCTCTGAAGGCTGGTATCCAGGACTATCTGGCACATCTGAAACAGCAGGGGACCCGGATGTGCGTGGCCACGGCCACGGCGGAGCCTCTGGCCCGGGCCTGTCTGGAGCGGCTGGGGGTGGCACACTATTTTGATTTTATCCTCAGCTGCGAGACGGTAGGGAAGGGCAAAACCCAGCCCGACGTCTATCTGGAGGCGGCCCGCCGGATGGGGAGTACCCCGGCGGATACCGCCGTCTTTGAGGACGCCCTTTACGCCGCACGAACAGCCAAAGAGGCGGGATTTTATACCGTTGGAGTGCCGGAGGCGTCCTATGAGCAGGATTGGCCCGCCCTGGCTGCTCTGGCGGACGAGACCATCATGGATTGGAGGAAGGCGCTATGACGGTAACACAGCGGTTGTATGAGGCGGCAAAGCCCATCTGGCAGGCCTGCCACGACCACTCCTTTGTGAAAGGCATCAGGGACGGCACCCTGGACCGGGAGAAGTTCCGGCACTTTTTGCTTCAGGACTATCTCTACCTCTTTGACTATGCCAAGGTGTTTGCCTGGGGTGTGGTAAAGGCCAGGGACCCGGAACTGATGCGGTTTTTCTCCGCCAATGTGGACGCCATTCTGGGGGGCGAGATGAAAACCCACCGGGCCTACATGGCCAAGCTGGGCATTACCGAGGAGCAGGTGTTCCAGGTGAAGCCTGCCCTGCCCAACCTGTCCTACACCAGCTATATGCTCTCGGTGGCCGCCGCCGGCGGCCCGGCGGAGATCGTGGCCTCCATTCTGGCCTGCTCCTGGAGCTACGCCGAGATCGGCGCCCGGCTGGCTCAGATCCCGGTTGCAGCTGACCACCCCTTCTACGGCGAGTGGGTGCGGGGCTATTCCAGCGAGGAGTACCAGCGCACCAATGACGCTCTGGTGGAGCGCATGGATGCTCTGGCTCAGAATTGCACCGAGGAGGAGTATAAGCGGCTGGAGGATATCTTTGTGGCGTGCAGCAAGTACGAGCTGGGCTTCTGGGAGATGGCGTGGAGGCTGGAACGGTGAACGCCCTGGAATTTCGTCAGGTGTCCTATCGGTATCCCTCCGAGGACTTTGACATCATTGACAAGCTGTCCTTCCAGGTGGAGCCGGGCTCCTTCCACTGTGTGCTGGGAGTGAGCGGCTGCGGCAAGAGTACCATCTTCCGCATGACCAACGGCCTGCTCCAGCCCAAGGGCGGGGAGATCCTGGTGGACGGCGCTCCGATCGGGGGGCGGAAGCGGTACTGCGGCTATATGCCCCAGAAGGACCTGCTCTTCCCCTGGCGTACGGTGGGGGAGAACGTAGCTCTGCCCCTGGAGATCGCCGGAGGACTGTCTAAAGTGCAGCGGCGGCAGAAGGTGGAGGAAGCTCTGGCCGACGTGGGGCTGGAGGGCTGCTGTGACAAGATGCCGAACGAACTGTCCGGCGGAATGCGGCAGCGGGCTGCCTTTGCCCGCACCATGCTGACGGGCAGCGACCTGCTGCTGCTGGACGAGCCCTTTTCCGCCCTGGATTTTCTTACCCGCATCTCTATGCAGGAGTGGTTGCTGGACCAGTGGGAACGGCACAAAAAGACGATTTTGTTCATCACCCACGACGTGGAGGAGGCGGTGTTCCTCTCCTCCAGCGTGCTGGTGGTGGAATCCACCCCCATCCACACCCTGACGGAGATCCCGGTGCCTGCCGCTTTTCCACGGGACCGCTCCTGTCTCAAACAGCCGGAGATGGTGGAATTGAAGGAGCGTCTCATCATACTGCTGAGAAAGCAGGTGACGGTATGAAGAAAGCCTGCAAAGCCAATCTGCCTGCCCTCATTTTCCTGCTGGCCCTGGTGATGATTTGGCAAGCGGGGGCCATGGGCATGAATGCCTCCTACATCCTGCCCACCCCCCTTGAGATCCTCCAGCGGTTGTGGGAGCTGCGGGAACCCCTCTTTACCGTCCATCTGCCCGCCACCATGACGGTGACCGGCATCGGCCTGGCCATCTCCCTGGTACTGGGGCTGGCTTTGGCGGTGGCCATGGACGCCAGCAACATGGTGCGGCGGATGCTCTATCCCGTGGTGGTGGTGTCCCAGACCATCCCCACCACCGCCATTGCGCCGCTGTTTGTGCTGTGGTTCGGCTACGGCATCTGGAGCAAGGTGTTGGTGACGGTGCTTATCACCTTTTTCCCCATCACCATTACGGTGTATGACGGTCTGCGCTCCGCCAAGACGGAAATGGCCGAGCTGCTCCAGACCTACGGCGCCGCCCGTCGGGAGATCTTTTGGAAGATCAAGGCCCCCTGCGCCCTGCCCTACTTCTTCTCGGCCATCAAGATGGCGGTGCCCATGAGCATCATTGGAGCGGCCATTGGCGAATGGCTGGGGGCACAGAGTGGACTGGGCTACTTCTCCCGCCGGATGATGACCCAGCTGGATGGAGCGGGGGTGTTCGCGCCCATTGTGATCCTGTCGGTCACCGCTATGGCAGCGGTGGGGATTGTGGCCCTGCTGGAGCGGAAGTTCGTCCGCTGGCGGGGTGAGTCCTGATCAAGAAAGGAAAGAAGGATATGAAACGAATTGCTGCTTTTGCCCTGGCCGGGGCGCTCCTTCTGGCCGGCTGCTCCGCTCCCGCCGCCGGCGGACAGGACGGCCTGCGGGAGATCAGCGTGGTGCTGGACTGGTATCCCAATGCCCTCCATGCCTTTCTCTATGACGCCATTGAGAAGGGCTACTTCGAGGAGGAAGGGCTGAAGGTCAACATCCAGTTCCCCTCCAACGCCAACGACGCCATCTCACTGGTGGCCGCCGGTCAGGCGGAGATTGGCCTGTACTACCAGCAGGACGTGATCATCGCCCGGGCCAACCAGGATGTGTCGGTGAAGTCTATCGGCGCGGTGGTCCAGGGACCTCTGAACATCGTCCTCTCTCTGAAGGACAAGAACATTACCTCCCCGGAGGATCTGGTGGGCAAGACTGTGGGCTATGCGGGCACCGAGTTGTCCGAGGCCCTCATCCACTCCATCATGGCCTACGTTGGGGCTGATTCCAGCGATGTGACCCTCATCGATGTGGGCTTTGATCTGATGAGCTCCATGACCACCGGCAATGTGGACGCCACCATCGGCTGCCTGGTGAACCATGAGGTGCCCCAGCTGGAAAAGGAGGGGTTCGAGGTCAACTGGTTTGATCTGGACGACTACGGCGTGCCCACCTACTATGAGGGGGTGTTCTTGGCCAGCGATACCATGATCGAAGAGGAACCCAAGGTGTTAAAGGGTTTCCTGCGGGCCTGCGAGAAGGGTTTTGAGGATATGCAGGCCGACCCGGACGGCGTGCTCCAGATCCTGCTGGACAACCAGAACGAGGAGAACTTCCCTCTGTCCAAGACGGTGGAGCAGAAGAGCATGGCAACTCTGCTGCCCATGATGGAGACGGCGGATGCCCCCTTCCTGACCCAGAGCGCGGAGTGCTGGCAGGAAAACGTGGACTGGCTGCTCGGCGAAGGCCTGATCGACGAGGCCCCTGCGCTGGACCAGCTGTATGTGGATCTGCTGGGTGAGTGAAAAAAGACAGGCGGAAAGCCCGGCCCTAAACCAGGGACCGGGCTTTCCGCCTGTTTCTGCGTGCTATTATTTGTTGGATGAAGTGCCGGGGTGGGTGAAGTTGCCTGCATGGATGCAGTCCTGAAAATAGGCATAGATACGCTCTACCCGCGTCCAGACCTGCTCATCAAAGTAAACATCGGTCCGCTGGTTCACAAGACTCTCCACGTGCTGACGCAGATCGGAGTAAAACAGCGGGGTGACGTCGTAACATATACACCTTTCATCCTCATATACCTTATAGGATTCCAGCTGCGCAAAGGTTAGAAGCCGGCCATGGATCAGGGTGCAGTCCTTTGAACTGCGGATATCAGAGCGTCCATAGGCCATGAGATAGAGCAGGGGGATGGGTGCGCCGCCGTCCTCCTGGCCTTTGTGCTGGGGAATGGATGCGCTCAGGACCAGTGCGTGCTCACCCTCCGCGGCGCCAACCGGAATACCATAGGCGTCCAGTGTAAGCAAGTTGGAGCCGACCAAGGAAAGTTGATTTTCCGGAGGTACGCTTTCATCAAAGGGCGCCTCGGGAGCGGGCAGGTCGGGCAGCGGCGGGTAGATCATCGGAGATACCAGTCGGTCGGCCGGAGGCTGAAGCAGAGTCTGGCAGTCGGCATAATAGGCCTGGAGCATCTCACGGCGTGCGTCCGGATCGGTAACGTAGGTGTTAAAATAGGGCTGGAGGACTTCCTCCACCTGTACGGTCAGGGTGGAGTCAGCCTGACTGGGCGTCAAAGGTTGGGGACTTTCCGGCTTGGATGCCGGGGATGGGGCAAACTCCACGCTGCACATCCAGTCCTGTCCGAACAGGAAGTTGTTATTGGTCAGGATAAAATAATAGTGGTCGTTGGTCAGGGGCTGTTCCAGCAGAGACAGATCGTAGGCGTCGGAGAGATCCACCGTCATCGTGCCGCTGGAATGGGCCTCAATGGTGGTGCCCTCAAAAAGAATCGCGTCTGAAAGGGGTTCCACTTCCTGGCTGGTGGACCATTGCATCAGCCGCAGTTTGGGTTGGAAACCCAGCTCTTGATCGGAGCGGTTTTCCACCTGGATAGATACCAGCCCGTCTCCCTGGTAGGTGGCGCGCAGGCTCAGCTCGTCGCCGGATAGGGAGGAGAAGAGGCTGGAGGCAAATACGCTCAGGCTTAGACAGCAGGTCAGAACCGCCGCCAGAAGGAGGACCCGCCGGAGGGCGGGACGTGCGGGGGTGCGGGCGGGAGCTGGAACGCCGGTGCGGCGGGTAAAGATGGTTTGGATGGCTTGAAGGTGCTCTTTTCGGAAAGAACTCATGGATATACCTCCTTGCTGCAATGGGTCAGCAAATCCCGCAGCTTCCGCTTGGCGCGGTAAAGACGGTTGTTGACTTCTTTGGCGCTGATCCCCAGGGCCAGCGCGATCTCCCTGGGTTTTTGCTCATACTCATAGCGGCGGATGAAAATCTGACGGTCAGGCTCCTCCAAGGTACAGACAGCATCCTGCAGTTCCTGTCGGGTGTCCTGGGCCAGCAGGCCGTCCAGAGGTCCGGCCTGGGCGGTCCGGATCTCATCCTCCAGCGACAGGGTGCTGGTTCTGCCCAAAGCACGGCAGCGGTCGGTGGCTTTGCTTCTGACCACGATGGAGAGCCATGTTTTTAAGGACCCGCGCCGGGGATCATATTTTTCCGGGTTTTCCCACAGGTAGATAAAGGCGTCTGCCACGCATTCTTCAACATCCTGCTCAGAACCGACCGTGTGCAGGACCGCTTGCGCAATGCGCCAGAGCAGTTTGGCGTGTTTGGTAATGACCTCATGGATGACCCGCTCATCGCCGTTTCGGATGGCCTGGCTTACAGCTTCATCCTTCAAATGTGTCACCTCGTTTCGGTGGACTGAATTGGACCGGTCATATATAGTACGTTTGTATGGCGGAAAACACTCAGCTTTTTTGCAAAAAACAGAGAGGGCCTGCCGATCCGTCGGCAGACCCTCTCTATAGAATTATCTTCTTCTGCGGCGTCCGCTGTAGTGGGAACCGCCGCTGTAGGAGTAGCCGCCCCGGCGTCCGCCCCGCCGGCCCCGGAAGAAGAGGCGGCGGATGATCAGGTATACAATAAAGACCAGCAGGATCACCAGGATGATTTTCACCCACAGCTGGGAGAAAAAGCGCTGGATGCGGTCCAGATTGTAGAGCAGGGGATCGGCATCAACGGAAATGCTGGCAACCAGGGGAAGGGAACCATATTCCTTGCCGTTAAAGGTAGCGGTGATGGTGCCCAGAATCTGGCCCTTTTCCACAGGAGCCTCCACAACGGTGGCGTTCAGAGTATAGTTATATTGGAAATCCTCGGTGGAAACGTCCTTGGGCAGCAGCGCGGTGATCTCACCCCGGGGTTCCAGGGTCACATAGTTGGTGCCCTTGCCCAGCGTGACCTCCACCTCAGGGATATCCCGTTTGGTGGAGTCCAGAATGGTCTGGGTGGCAAAGTTTTTAAAGCCCCAGTCGAAAAGCCGGATGGTTTCGGAGAAGTCGGTGCGGCCCTTGCTGCCGGTAGAGCCCGGTTCCCGCTCGCAGCCCATGACCACCGAGATCAGGCTCCGGTCCTCGCGGGTGGCGGAGGCCGCCAGACAGTAGCCGGCCTCCGGGGTATGGCCGGTCTTGACGCCGGTGGCATAGGGATAGATGTAGCCGGTCACATTCCAGTTGGAAATGAGGGCGTTGGTAGAGCGGACTACCCGGGGCTCTGGGTGCATATTGGTGGCGGGCATTTCGTAGTTCTTGGAGGACACGATGGTGCGGAAGGTCTCGTGCTTCATGGCCTCCTGACTCATAAGAAAGACGTCGTAGGCGGAGGTGTAGTGGTTGTCATCATGATAGCCGTGGGTGTTGGCAAAGTGAGTATCCGCCATACCCAGTTCGGCGGCCCGCTGATTCATCAGGGCCACAAAGCTGTCCACGTCGCCGGCGACCGCCTCGGCCATCACATTGCAGGCCTCATTGGCGGAGGGGATAAGGGCGGCGTACAGCAGATCGATAACCCGTATCTCCTCGCCCTCCTTGATGTCGGCGGTGGAGGCGCCGGCGCCAATACCAGTGTGGATGCCGGGACCGGCGGTAATGACTTGATCCAGGGTGAGCTTACCCTGATCCACTGCTTCCAGGGTGAGCAGACAGGTCATTACCTTGGTGATGGAGGCGGGATACATCTTCTCGTGGGCATTTTTCTCATAGAGGACCTCGTTGGTATTGGGGTCCGCCAAAACGGCGGCTTTGGCGTTGACATCCATCTCGTCCAGAATGGCGCTGCCGCTGCTGGCGGAGGCAAAGGTGGTAAGCAGTCCTGTCATCAGGGCCAGAGAAAGAAACAGGGAGAGCAGTCTTGATTTTTTCATAGGAAACTCCATTTGTGTATGATATAATAAGGTCAAAGTTTTCTTATCTATTATAACAAACCACGGACCTGGAAGCAACGGGAAGGCGGTTACAAAAAATGAAGATTTCCAAACTGGAACTGATTTCCCTCTTGTTGGCCGCTGCCTTTGCCGCCTTTGCGGCGGGTTGGTTTCTGCGGGGCGCATCCGGTGCTCAACCTGTACGGGTGGAGACGGGGAACTTGCTGGCTCAACCTACCGCTGTCACAGTCCCAGCCGCTTCTGCTCAGCCGTCAGCTTCCCCGGCGGCTGCCGGGACTCCGGCACCGGAACGTGAGAGCCCGGCAGCCGCAGTCTCCGGTAAGATCAATTTGAACACTGCCACAGTAGAGGAACTGATGACCCTGCCCGGCATTGGCGAGAAGCGGGCGGCGGCCATCGTTGCTGACCGGGAGGCCAACGGCCCCTTCCGGGTGCCGGAGGACCTAACTCGGGTGGACGGCATCGGCGAGGGCATTTTAGGCGGACTGATCGACCTGGTTACCGTCTCTTGAATAGAAAAAAGGAGGATATACCTTGAAAATATTGGTTGTTGACGATGAAAAGGTACTGGTCAAAGGCATCAAGTTCAACTTGGAGAGCGAGGGCTACCAGGTGGAAGTGGGCTACGACGGGGAAGAGGCGGTGGAACTGGCCCGGGGCGGCAGCTTCGACCTCATCATCCTGGACCTGATGATGCCCAAGATCGACGGACTTCAGGCCTGTATGCGGATTCGGGAGTTTTCCAACGTGCCTATCATCATGCTCACCGCCCGCAGCGAGGATACCGACAAGATCATTGGCTTTGAATGCGGGGCGGACGACTATATTACCAAGCCCTTCAACATCCTGGAGCTGAAGGCCCGGGTGCGGGCTCTGCTCCGCCGGGCAGGCATGGCCGCCCAGCAGATGGGCGGCAGCCGCAAGCTGGTCATGGGGCACATCATGCTGGATCCGGATGCCCGGGCGGCCTGGAAGGATGGCAAGAGCGTGGATCTGACCGCCAAGGAGTTTGACCTGATGGAGCTGCTTATGCGCAACCCGGGCCGGGTGTACAGCCGGGAGAATCTGCTCAACGTGGTGTGGGGCTATGAGTACGCCGGCGACTACCGGACGGTGGATGTACACGTCCGCCGCCTGCGGGAGAAGCTGGAGTTGGACCCTGCCAATCCGACCTACATTCTCACCAAGTGGGGCGTGGGCTATTATTTGAAGAATGGATAATCAGAAGAGAGAAGAGAGGGCCAGACGAGTGCCCTTCTGGCGGTCCCTCCGGGTCAAATACGCCATGACCTATCTGGTCATTGTGGCGGCGGTGGTGGTACTGCTCAATACCTATCCGGTAATGGTGACCCAGACTCTGGCCTACCAGTCCAAGCAGACCTCCCTGCAAAACCAGGCCTCGGTGCTGGCCTCCGCTCTGGCCACCGGGCCGGAGGCCCTGACCCAGGAGGGAGCCACAAAGACGGTCAGCCTGCTGCTGGGCAGCCTGGGGGTGACCCGGGTGGTGGTCACCGATCCCAACGGCTTGGTGCTGTGTGACTTTCAGGAGGGCAGCCAGCGGTCGGACACCACTGGACAATATGCCATGATCTGGGAAATTGTTATGGCCCTCCAGGGTAACGATGTGTTCCGGTCGGAGTATGAGGACGGGGCGCTGCGCAGCCGGGCGGCGGTGCCGGTGACCTATCGTTCCATGACCCAGGGGGCGGTCTACCTCTACGAGTACGACGCCCAACAGGGGGCCCTGCTCCAGGGAATCCAAAACAACCTGCGGACCATTTCCATTGTGATCTGCCTGGTGACGGCGGCCATGGGCGTGGTGTTTTCCAAGGCTCTGACCCGGCGGATCGCCCTGCTGCTGCGGGGTATCCACACGGTGCGCCAGGGCGAGTACAGCCACCGGGTCACCGTCAAGGGTGGAGACGAGCTCAGCCGTCTGGCCGACGAATTCAACGAGCTGACGGGACGGCTCCAGACCACCGAGGAGGTGCGCCGGCGCTTTGTGTCCGACGCCTCCCATGAGCTGAAAACGCCGCTGGCCTCCATCCGCCTGCTTACCGACTCTATCCTCCAGACGGACAACATGGACGGCGATACCGCCCGGGAATTTCTCATTGATATCGGGGACGAGGCCGAGCGCCTTACCCGCATTACGGAAAAACTGCTCACCCTCACCCGCTTGGACACCGCCCATGAGATCCATACCGCTCCGGTGGATGTCAAAACGGTGGTGGAGCGGGTGGAGCATATGCTCACCCCCCTGGCCCGGGCGGCAGAGGTGGAGCTGAGATTGTCGCTCCAAAACGGGTGTATCATTCGGGCTACTGAGGACGATCTGTATCAGGTGGCCTTTAACCTGATGGAGAACGCCGTGAAATACAACCTGCCTGGCGGAACAGTGACCGTTACGCTGAAGCAGGAGGGCGATCAGGTGGTTCTGCTGGTGGAGGATACCGGCGTGGGTATTCCGGAGACGGATCTGCCCAAGATCTTTGACCGGTTTTATCGGGTGGACAAGGCCCGCTCCCGGGCCGCCGGCGGTACCGGCCTGGGCCTGTCCATTGTCCGGGATACGGTGCGCCAGCACGGCGGTACCGTGACCGCCCGGAGGCGGGAACCGGAGGGCACCTGCTTCGAAGTGCGATTTCCCGGATGGACGGAGAAGGGAGGCGAGACCCTGTGAGCAAACGAGGCATATCAGTATTGCTCTGTGCCGCCCTTCTGACCGCCGGTGGATGTGCCGCCCGGGAGTCGGGGACTGGCAATCAGGATAGCCGGAGCTATTTGATCTATTACTCCGCTCTGTCTGATGAAGAGGGAGAGTCGGCGGTGGAAGGGGAGCGCCGGGTCCTTTCTCAGGGGCAGGAGACCATTCCCGGCCTGATGGAGCTGCTGTTGGAGCAGCCCCGGTCGCCGGAGCTGACCACCCCGTTTCCCAGTGGACTGCAGTTGCTGGATTGGCAGCTGCAGGAGGGCGTGCTTCACCTGGACCTGTCTGATCAGTATTACAGCCTCTCCGGTGTCAACTTGACCCTGGCTGACGCCTGCCTCACGCTGACTCTCTGCCAGCTGGAAGAGGTGGACTCCGTTTATGTGACTGTAGAAGGCCGTGAATTGCCCTATCGCGCCATTCAGCAGCTGTCTGCGGAAAATATCCTGCTGGCCGGCGGTGCGGATGAGCCCATGTCCCTGGGGGTGGATCTATGGTATCTGCGGCAGGGAGGACAGGATTTGGGCGTGGAGCGGCGCCAGATCATTAAAAATGTGGATCAGACCGTGGTGGAGGCTGTGCTGTCCGCTTGGGCTGAGGGCCCGGAGGAGGCGGGACTAAAGGCCTGCCTGCCGCAGGGAAGCCAGATCCTGTCGGCCCAGGTAGAGGACGGCGTGTGTATGGTGGATCTGTCCCCTGAGTTTATCCAGGGACTGCCCGGCAATGAGACAACGGCGGCCCTGATGGTGTACGCCATGGTCAATACCCTGTGTGAACTGGATGGGGTGGAGGCTGTTCAGCTTTACATCGAAGGCCAGCCAGCGCCAGCTGTAGGCAGTCTCCCTCTGGACCGGGCCTTGATCCCAGACACCACCCTGGGCACGGAAGGGTAAGTATTGACAACCGCTCCTGCCGGGTGTACCATACCACATATTCATTTGATGCTTTACAGCGTTAGTGTGTAAATTATTTCGGCACTGTAACCAACGCAAAGAAAGGAAGAAATCAGCCCATGAGCCAGCACCGTATCAGCACCCAGTGTCTCCACGCCGGCTATATCCCTGGCAACGGAGAGCCCCGAAACATCCCCATCATCCAGTCCACCACCTTCCGGTATGCCACCGGGGAGCAGATGGGGGCTCTCTTTGATCTGGAGGCCAGCGGTTATTTTTATACCCGCCTACAAAATCCCACCAATGACCATGTGGCTGCCAAGATCTGCGCCCTGGAGGGGGGGACTGCGGCCATGCTCACTTCCTCCGGTCAGGCGGCTGTCTTCTATGCCGTTTTCAACATCGTCTCCTGCGGCGAGCACGTGGTTTGCTCCTCCTCCATCTACGGAGGCACCTACAACCTCTTCGCCGTTACCATGAAGCGCATGGGCATCGACTTCACCTTTGTGGACCCGGACTGCACGGAGGAGGAGCTGAACGCCGCCTTCCGGCCGGAGACCCGTGCGGTGTTTGGCGAGACCATCGCCAACCCGGCTCTGGCCGTGCTGGACATCGAGAAGTTCGCCAAGGCGGCCCACACCCACGGCGTGCCCCTCATCGTGGACAACACCTTTGCCACTCCGGTGAACTGCCGGCCCTTCGAGTGGGGGGCCGATATCATCATCCACTCCACTACCAAGTATATGGACGGCCACGCCAACGCGGTGGGCGGCGCCGTCGTGGACTCCGGCAAGTTCGACTGGAGCGCCCACGCTGACAAGTTCCCCGGCCTGACCACCCCCGACGAGAGCTACCATGGAGTCACCTATACTGAACGCTTCGGCCTGGAGGGGGCCTACATTACCAAGGCCACGGTTCAGCTCATGCGTGACCTGGGCGCCATCCCCTCTCCTCAGAACTGCTACTATCTGAACATCGGCCTGGAGACCCTGCCCCTGCGGGTGGCCAGACACTGTGCCAACGGCCTGGCCGTGGCCAAATTTCTGAAGGACCATCCCAAGGTGGCCTGGGTGCGCTACCCCGGTCTGGAGGGAGACCCCTACTATGAGCGGGCCCAGAAGTATATGCCCAACGGTACCTGCGGCGTGGTCTCCTTCGGCGTGAAGGGCGGCCGTGAGGCGGCCTCCAGGTTTATGGCGGGTCTGGAACTGGCCTCCATCGCCACCCATGTGGCCGACGCCAAGACCTGCACCCTGCATCCCGCTTCTACCACCCACCGCCAGATGACCGACGAGGAACTGGCTGCTGCTGGCGTCTCCCCCGACCTCGTGCGCCTGAGTGTGGGCATCGAGGATATCAACGACATTCTGGAGGACGTGGCCCACGCCCTGGAGCAGGTGTAAGCCATGGTGGTAGATCCCAACGTATACAGCGGCCCGCCCGCGGAGGAGCGCCATTCCAACGAGATGGCGGTGTACGCCTATCTGGACAAGCTGGGTATCTCCTATCAGCGGTGCGACCATGACTATGCCAACACCATGGAGGACTGCAAGGCGGTGGAGCGGGTACTGAGGGCGCCCATCTGCAAGAACCTGCTGCTCACCAACCGGAAGCAGACCGACTTCTATCTGCTGATGATGCCGGGGGATAAGCCCTTTAAAACCAAGGATGTCACCGCTCAGCTTGGCTGTGCCCGGCTGTCCTTTGCCACGCCGGAGCATATGATGGATCTGCTGGGGGCTGCCCCTGGCTCTGCCAGCGCCTTTGAGCTGATGCACGATCCGGAGGGAAAGGTGCAGCTGGTGATGGACCGGGAGCTGATGGAAGGGGACTTCATCAGCGGCCATCCCTGCTTTTCCACCTCCACCCTCAAGCTGACCCGGTCTGACTTTCTGGACCGCTTTCTGCCGGCGGTGGGCCACAAGCCCATCCTGGTGGATCTGCCCTGGCCTGAGCCAGAGGAAGAAACATAATATCAGGGCGTGCCGCAACTGCGGCACGCCCTTTTGCATTGCGGATGGGAATATGGTATACTGTGGAAAAAGGAGTGGTGGTCATGCTGGCCTATACCTATGTGGAGCGGGGAAAGTTTGCCCTGCTGAACAAACCCAAGCCTCAGCTGCTGGCGGACGGGGACGCCATTGTGAAGGTCACCCTGTCCAGCATCTGCACCAGCGATCTGCATATCAAGCACGGCTCGGTGCCCCGGGCGGTACCCGGCATCACGGTGGGCCACGAGATGGTAGGTGTCGTGGAGCAGGTGGGGGCCGGGGTGTCCACGGTAAAGCCCGGTGACCGGGTGACGGTGAACGTGGAGACTTTCTGCGGTCATTGTTATTTTTGCCGCCACGGCTGGGTCAACAACTGTACAGATCCCAATGGAGGATGGGCCCTGGGCTGCCGCATTGATGGCGGTCAGGCCGAGTATGTCCGGGTGCCCTATGCTGACCAGGGGCTGAACAAGATCCCCGATGAAGTGTCCGACCGGCAGGCCCTCTTTGTGGGAGATATCCTGGCTACCGGCTATTGGGCGGCGGACATTTCAGAGATCAGCCCGGAGGACACGGTGCTTATCATTGGTGGCGGTCCCACCGGTCTGTGTACCCTCCAGTGCGTCCGGCTTCAGAGTCCCCGGCAGATCATCCTGTGTGAGCGGGACCCCCTGCGCCGGGCTTTTGTGGAGTCCCACTATCCCGGTGTGCTGACGGTGGGACCGGAGGAGGCGGAGGCCTTTGTGCAGGCTCACAGCGACCATGGCGGCGCCGATGTGGTGCTGGAGGTGGCGGGTGGACCAGACACCTTCGGCCTGGCCTGGCAGTGTGCCCGGCCCAATGCCGTGGTGACGGTGGTGGCGCTGTATGACAAGGATCAGGTGCTGCCCCTGCCGGAGATGTACGGTAAGAACCTGACCTTTAAGACCGGTGGAGTGGATGGTTGCAACTGTGCTCAAACACTGGAGCTGATCGCGCAGGGCAAGCTGGACACCACGGCCCTCATCACTCACACCTATCCGCTCAGCCGTATCGAGGAGGCCTATGAGCTTTTTGAAAACCGGCGGGATGGCGTGATCAAGGTTGCGGTGACAGCGAATGAAACAAATGGATAAGGCTGGAGAATTTGTAGAAGATATGGGTTTACAAACGTCGAAAGATGAAATAAAATAAGGTATCCCAGCAACCGCAAGAGAGTGTAGAGGAGAGTAAGCGCATATGTATTGTGAACACTGTGGGACTCAGATCCCGGACGGCAGCATATTCTGTGTTGCCTGCGGCAAGAAGCAGTCCGGCGGCGCGGTCACAGAGGAGCCCCGGCAGGATGTGATCCCGCCCCAGGAACCCGAGACTGTAATGACCCAGGCGGAGCCGGAGAACACCCCGTCCAATGATGAATTTGACTGGAGCACCTTCAACCCCGTGCCGGAGGAGCCGGTGGAGCAGGTGCAGTCTGAGCCGGAGCCTGTTCAGCAGGAGCCTCAGAATCCCTGGCAGGCCGCTGCCCCGCAGCAGGAGGCCCGGAACCCCTGGCAGACCAATACACCCCGGCAGGAAGCCCAGCAAAACCCCTGGCAGGACAGCCAGCAGAGCGCCCCTGGTTGGCAGCAGAGCGGCTGGCAGCATGATGCCCAGCAGACTGCCCCTGGCTGGCAGCAAAACAACTGGCAGAACGGCGCGCAGCAGAGTGCGCCGGGCTGGCAGAACAATCAGCAGCCTGGCTGGCAGAACAATCAGCAGCCCGGCTGGCAGAACGGTCCTCAGCAGGGCTATCAGGGCGGCTGGCAGTCCGCACCCCAGCAGAGCGCCTACAGCTCCCCCTATGAGGAGCGGAGGCAGCCGGTTTATCACAACGGGCGCATCGACTACGGCTGCCCCATGAACTGGTATAAATTCCAGGTCTATTTTAATATGATCCCCACCGCCGTGATCTATATGATTTTTGGGCTTCTGCTGATTGGCGCAGCAGGCGCCATGTATGGCTACAGTGCCAGCATGGAATACTATTATCGGGATTTTGCAAATGTGCTGAGAGAGCCCCAGGGCCTGATTATGATGTATCTGCCCTCCTTTATCCCGAATCCCATGATCATGGGATTCGGCAGCTTGGTTTACGGTATTTTCCTGATGGTGGCCTGGGTGAAGATGATCCGGCTGCAGAAAGGTGGCTGGAGCCTGTACCTGGTGCTCAGTGCGCTGCCCACCGCGTTTGTGGCCATTAACATGATCGTTCTGTTTTCACAGGTCGGGCAGTACATCCCCAGCAGCTATTTGATGGAATATATCACATTCCCCCTGATCGGCCTGGCCGTCAATGTGCTGATCCTGATCCTGCAGATCATCTATTTCAAGAAGCGGTCCTATCTGTTTGTCAATCGCTGATCATAATATAAAAAAGAGTTCCGCGCCACTGGCGCGGAACTCTTTTTTATATTTCCCGGCGGCCCTCCAGGGCGCGCATAAGGGTAGCGTCGTCGGCATATTCCAGGTGGCTGCCTACCGGAATACCGTAGGCCAGCCGGGTCACCCTGACCCCGAAGGGGCGCAGCAGACGGGAGAGGTACATGGCGGTGGCCTCTCCCTCCGTGTCGGGGTTGGTGGCCATAATGACCTCGCTGACCCCGCCTTCGGCCACCCGGTTTACCAGCTCCTTCACCCGCAGCTCATCAGGGCCCACATGGTTCATGGGGGAGATGACGCCGTGAAGCACGTGGTACACACCGGGGTACTCCCGGGAGCGCTCCATGGCGGCCACGTCTTTGGGGTCTGCCACCACGCAGATCACAGATGGGTCCCGCTTGGGGTCCTGGCAGATGGGACACAGACCGTCTCCCTGGGAGAAATTCTGACAGACCGGGCAGCAGTGGATGGCGGCCTTTGCTTCAGTGATGGCCTGAGCAAAGGCGGCGGCGTCCTCCTCCGGCAGGGAGAGAACATAGAAGGCCAGCCGCTGGGCGCTCTTCCGGCCAATGCCGGGCAGCCGGGCGAACTGCTCCACCAGCTGCTCCAGCGCGGGGGGAAAATACTGCATGGGCTTAACCCTCCCGCAGAGCGGCGATGGCGGCGGCGGGGTCCACCGCGCCGTATACCGCGGAACCGGCCACCAGGGTATCGGCGCCGGCAGAGATCACCTTGCCAGCGGTCTTGGGGCTGATCCCGCCGTCCACCTCCAGACGGCAGGCGGGATTATAGCGGTCGATGAGGGTGCGGACCTGGTGGATGGTGTCCAGCTGGTGTTCCATAAAGGCCTGGCCGCCGAAGCCGGGCTCCACCGTCATGACCAGCACCATATCCAGATTCTCCAGATAGGGGAGGATGGCGCTGGCGGCGGTGATAGGACGCAAAGCTACCGCCTTTTTCACCCCAAACTCGTCCATGAGGCGGAGCGCCTCGGCAATGCGGGTGGGGTGGTCGGCCTCCAGGTGGACCGACAGCAGGTCGGCGCCCGCCTTGGCAAAGGCTTCAATGTAACGCACCGGCTTGTCAATCATCAAGTGAACGTCCAGGAACATATCGGTGCACTTGCGGATGGACTGGACCACCGGTACGCCGATGGTGATGTTGGGCACAAAGCAGCCGTCCATGACGTCCACATGGAGCCAGTCGGCGGAGGATACCCGCCGGATATCCCGCTCCAGGTTTACAAAATCGGCGGAGAGGATGGAAGGGGCGATCTTGATCATCATTTACCACTCCATTATCAGAAAAGATAGAGAGAACGGGCAGAGAGCCTGTCCTTCGCTGGCGAATGTGCCGGGGCAAAGGGGGAGTCGGGGACATAAGATACAGCAAGCGGATAACGCCCGGGGCCCCGCCGCTCCCCCGCGTACCCACGGGCTGCCGGCCCGGCGGTCCATGCTCCGGAATCGCGTGCCGCATCATATAGTGTCCGGGGGAGTGCGCTCCCCCGGACACAGTTGGTTTGCCAGGCCGCTCAGTTGTAGAAGTCGTTGGTGTGGCACTCCCGGGCCTGATAGCCGGCGGTGCACATGGCGTCCAGAATGGCCCGCTTGTGGGTGTGGCCAAAGGCCTCCAGGGTGACCCGCAGCTCCACGCCGCTCTGGCGGTTGATGTTGATGAACTGGTTATGCTCCAGCTTGATGATGTTGCCGTTGGCCTCGGCCACGATCTGGGCCACCCGCAGCAGCTCGCCGGGACGGTCGGGCAGCTGCACGGAGAAGGTGAAGACCCGGCCCCGGTTGATCAGGCCGTGCTGTACCAGGCTGGCCACGGTAATGACGTCCATGTTGCCGCCGGAGAGGACAGGCACCACGTTTTTGCCCTTACACTTGAGATGGTTCAGGGCGGCAATGGTCAGCAGACCGGCGTTCTCCACGATCATCTTGTGCTTTTCCATCATATCCAGGAAGGCGTCCACCAGCTCGTCATCGTTGATGGTGATGATGTCGTCGATGTTCTGCTGGATGTAGGGGAAAATTTGGTCGCCGGGGGTCTTGACCGCCACGCCGTCGGCAATGGTTTCGACCTTGTCCAGAGTGACCACGTGTCCGGCGTCCAGGCTGGCCTTCATGGAGGCGGCCCCGGTGGGCTCCACGCCGATGACGGTGACATTGGGGTTGAGCAGCTTGGCCAGGGTGGACACGCCGGTGGCCAGTCCGCCGCCGCCGATGGGTACCAGGATCACGTCCACATCGGGCAGGTCCTGGAAGATCTCGTAGGAGATGGTGCCCTGACCGGTGGCGATGGCGGGATCGTTGAAGGGATGGACGTAGGTCAGGCCCTCCTCTGCGGACAGCTTGGCGGCCAGCTCGGCGGCGTCGTCAAAGGTCTCGCCGTGGAGCACCACCTTGGCGCCGTAGTCCTTGGTGTTGTTCACCTTCACCAGGGGAGTGGTGGTGGGCATGACGATGGTGGCGCTCACGCCGGCCTGCTGGGCGGCGTAGGCCACGCCTTGGGCATGGTTGCCGGCGGAGGCGGTGACCAGACCCTTGGTCTTTTCATCCTCGGTCAAGGTGCTGATTTTATAGTAGGCGCCCCGGATCTTGTAGGCGCCGGTGACCTGCATATTTTCCGGCTTGATGTAGATATGGTTGCCGGTTGCCTTGGAAAAGGCGGTGCTGTAGACCAGACTGGTGTTCCGGATGACTCCGGAGAGCACGCTGCGGGCCTCCTTAAATTCTTTCAGGGTAAGCATGGGGCAAGACTTCCTCTCTCAAAACGGAATATCGAAATGTGTTTTTAATGATACTGACTTTTTGAGGGAAAGTCAACGTGTTCTTGACAGGGGAATGGGGGAACGGTACAATGATTTGGAAGAACAAGCCGGCGTTGCCGGTATGGAATATGGAATATGGAGGGACGCAGTCATGGCTGACAACATGGATTTTACCCCGGAGCTGACTTTGACTCCGGATCTGGGTACCGCCGCGGCGGAAGCGCCTGCCGCGCCTCAGCTGAGCCTGGACCCCAACTCCAGTGAGGAGGCCAAGGCCATTCAGCTGGATGAAAGCCAGCTCACCGAAGCTGAGCGCAAGATGGTGGATGACTTTGCCCAAAAGATCGATCTGACCGATACCAATCTGGTGCTCCAGTATGGTGCTGCGGCCCAGAAGAATATTGCCGGCTTCTCAGAAAGCACCCTCAACTCGGTCCGTACCAAGGACCTGGGCGAGGTGGGACAGGCCCTGTCCTCTCTGGTGGTGGAACTGAAAGGTTTTGGCGGCGAGGAGGACGAGAAAGGCTTCTTCGGCTTCTTCAAGAAGAAGCGCAACCAGCTGGAGGCTATGAAGGCTTCCTACTCCAAGGCGGAGACCAATGTGAACAAGATTGTGGAGGTGCTGGAAGCCCACCAGGTGACCCTGATGAAGGACATCGCCATGCTGGACCAGATGTACGACCTCAATACCAAATATTATAAGGAACTGACCATGTATATCCTGGCGGGCAAGAAGCGCCTGGCCCAGGTGCGCGCCGGAGAGCTGGAGCAGCTGCGTCAGAAAGCGGCTCAGAGCGGCGCCCAGGAGGATGCCCAGGCTTACAACGACCTGGCCAATATGTGTACCCGTTTTGAGAAGAAGATCCACGATCTGGAGCTGACCCGGATGATCTCCATCCAGATGGGACCCCAGACCCGGTTGATCCAGAACAACGATACGCTGATGCTGGAGAAGATCCAGTCCTCTCTGGTCAATACCATCCCCCTGTGGAAGAGTCAGATGGTGCTGGCCCTGGGGCTGGAGCATTCCCGTCAGGCCACCGCCGCCCAGAGCGCGGTGACCAACATGACCAACGAACTGCTGCAAAAGAACGCCGATATGCTGAAGATGGGCACTCTTGAGACTGCCAGGGAGGCCGAGCGCTCCGTGGTGGACCTGGAGACCCTCCAGCATACCAACCAGCAGCTCATCTCCACCCTGGATGAGGTCATGAATATCCAGCAGGAGGGCGCCCAGAAGCGTCGGGAGGCCGAAGCGGAGCTGGGCCGCATCGAGGGCGAGCTGAAGCAAAAGCTGCTGGAGCTGCGGGGTTGATTGAGAAACGCCAAAAGGCGCTGCAATATCATTGCAGCGCCTTTTTTGACATCAGATGGACACATCTTTTTGCTATCCTGTGGATGAAAGGAGAGGAGAGTCATGGCGGACCATATTCTGGTGGTGGAGGACGAGGCCCGTATCCGTGATATTATCCGGGACTACTTTGCTGCCCACGGTCTGGACTGCGATCTGGCCCGGGACGGGGAGGAGGCGCTGGACCTGCTGCGGGACCACGACTACGACGCCATGCTGCTGGACGTACTCATGCCAAACCTGGACGGTTTTTCGGTCTGCCGGGCGGTACGGGCCAAGAGTCAGCTGCCCATTCTCTTTCTCACCGCTTTGGGCAGTGAAGAGGACGTGCTTCAGGGGTACGCCCTGGGTGCGGATGACTATGTGACCAAACCCTTCTCCCTGGCGGTGCTGCTGGCCAAGACAAAGGCGGTGATCCGCCGCAGCCGGGGAGTGGGAGACAGTGAGACCCTGAGGTGCGGGGCCATCGCCCTGGACCTGGCGGGACATATCTGCACCGTGGCGGGGAAGCCGGTGGACCTGACGCCCCGGGAGTACGATCTGCTGCTCTGCCTCATCCGCAACAGAGGCCAGGTGCTCAGCCGGGATCAGCTGCTGGACAAGGTGTGGGGCATCGACTTTGAAGGGGGCCAGCGGGCGGTGGATGTGCGCATCAAGAGTCTGCGCTCCGCTCTGGGGACTGCCGGGAAACAGATCAGGACAGTGTTCAAAACGGGGTATCGAATGGAGGAGAACTGATATGAAGAACGGACGGCTCCTGCTGAAACGGTTTGTGCTGATGCTGGGCATCTTTCTGCTGCTGTGGGGGGCGGTCATGGGGGCCGCCGTCTGGCGGAACAGCCAGTGGAGCCGGGAAGATATCTCCCGGCGCATGAATGAATATCGCATAGGGTTCCAGCGCAACAGCCAGCTGACCTGGTCGCCGGGGACTCATACCGGGGTGGTGTACTTCGGGACCTGGGACCCGGAGCGGGCAGATGTACTGCTGAGCCGGAATACCTATCTGCTGGGCCGCTATGGGGGACAGCTGGTGAGCCGGGCCTATGACAAGGAGGGGAGCCTGCTGGGCCAGAGCCAGCTGCTCACCGCCTGGATCACCGTGGAGCAGCCAGGCGATACCGTGCGTTTTGAGGACTATGATCTGCTCTTTGACCCGGTGATGACGGACGAGAAGCAGGTGGCGGCGGCCCGCATCCTGGAGGAGCACCCCTGGCTCACCGGGTCGGAATCCTACGGCAACCCGGAGCGGGATAGCTTTGACGGTGCGGACATTACCGGCTGGCAGGACGGGACAGTGCTCTATCCCCAAAAGGTGGTACTGAACTTTGCCGATGGCCCTGTCACCCTGATGGAGTCGGAAAGCGACTTTTTCCGGGGCAAGGAGCTGACGGAGTATCATGCTCTTGACGTGGAAATCTATGCCGCCCTGGTGGGGGCGGGCAGGCCGGAAAAACGGCTGGAGGCATACCGGGCCATGGAGGAGAAATTGGACCAGCTGGAGGTGTTCTGGGAGGAGCATCAGGGAAGTGCCATGGTGCTGGGGGATGGTGTGACCACCATGAGTACTTGTGGAGAGATGGACCTGGCCATCACCTATCAGCTACCCGAAGGCTATTATTTCTACGGCATGGTCCCCCTTGCTCTGATTACCCTGGGGGCGGCGGTGGCCCTGGCGCTGTTCACCGCCTGGCTGGAGACCCGGGCCATCCGGCGGGAACGGGCCTTTACCCGAGCGGCGGCCCATGAACTCAAGACCCCGCTGGCGGTGCTGCGTACCCACGCCGAGGCCCTGCGGGAGGATATTGACCCCGCCAAACGGGACCAGTACCTGGACACCGTGGTGGCCGAGAGCGACCGGATGGCGGCCCTGGTGGGGAACCTGATGGACCTGGCCCGGCTGGAGAGCGGCGGCAGGGTGGAGCGGGAGCCGCTGGATCTGGCCGCCCTGGTGGCGAACGGGGCTGCCCGACTGTCCCTGCTGGCGGAGGAAAAGGGGATCGAACTGCGTACCCAACTGACCCCGGCGTCCATGCTGGGGGACCGGCTGAGGCTGGAGGAAGTGGTGGACAATCTGGCGGACAATGCCATGCGCCACTGTACCCCCGGCGGCGCGGTGACCATTGCCCTGGCCCAAAAGAGACGGCGGATCACGCTGACGGTGGATAATGACGGCGCGCCTATTCCGCAAAAACATCTGGACCGCCTGTTTGAGCCCTTCTATCGGGAAGATGCGGGCCGCGGCCGGGCGGACGGAGGTACCGGCCTGGGCCTGGCCATTGTCCGGGCAGTAGTGGAGGCCCACGGAGGCCGCTGCTGGGCGGTCAACCGTACGGGAGGCGTGACCTTTACGGTGGTGCTGCCCGGGTTGCAATCGGAAACATGATGTGGTATCATTTCCTCGACAATATGAAAGTGATTGTGAGGGAATACCATGGGATATAACCGTCCTCAGTCCAAGTGGCTGGCCCGGGACGCCATGCGGGGAGCCTATCCCCACCCTATGCTGGTAACGCTGGTGTATGTGCTGCTGACCGGCGTATTGGGCAGTGTGGTGCTGAATTTTGTGGCCGAGCCTTTTCAGGCCGCCTATTTTTATCTGACGGAAACCAATTATGAGGTGGAAGAGATTCTGACCGCCATCTTTACCCCCCAGCGGATCACGGTGATTCTGGTGATGGAACTGCTGCTGGCACTGTATCGTTGGGTCATGGATTACGGATATACCTCCTATTGCCTGCGGCTGGCCCGGCGGGAGGGCCCCAGCTACCGCAATCTGCTGGACGGCTTTTACACCATGGGCCGGGCGCTGGCTGTGAATTTCCTGTCCGCTTTGTTTGTGTTCCTGTGGGGACTTATCGGCATGGCGGTCTATGCGGGCTTTGTGTTCCTGGCCTATCTGACACACAGCGTCACCCTGATCCTTATCGGCGCTTTGATCATGCTGGTTTGGATGGTTGCCATATCCTATCGTTACCGGCTGGCGGTCTATTTTCTTCTAGACCACCCGGAGATGGGTGCCCTGGAGGCCATTGGCCATAGCCGCAGCGCCATGCGGGGCAATATCATGGAACTGTTTGTACAGGACCTGTCCTTTCTGGGATGGCTGATTTTGTCTCCCTTCACCTTGGGTATTCTGAGCCTGTGGATCGGTCCCTATATGGGGGCGGCCAATGCCAATTTTTATAACTGGGTGGTGTATGGGGCCTTTCCTCAACAGCCCCAGCCCGGTAGCTGGAACGGACCCTACGGTGGGATGTGACCAAAGTAGGCATTGTATTTTCGGCCAGAGATGATATAATAGGACTAACAACTGAATCCAATCAGCGGTTGGTAGCTGTCCGCCCTCATGGGCGGAGCTTTCAATGGGAATGCGGTGCAAGTCCGCAGCAGCCCTCTCTACTGTAAGGATGACGAGCGCTCATAAGGTCACTGTCCGGTGCACGGATGGGAAGACGGGCGTAAGGTGGAATCCAAGCCAGGAGACCAGCCAGCCGCGCAGAGAACGCGCGTGTTCGGCGGGGAAACGGCGCGTGATAGCAGCACAGGCATTTGAGCCGATGAAAAAGAGTTTCCCGTCCGGGAAACTCTTTTCTTTTGCCGCGGCCTGGGCCAGAGACATCCCCGCCGAAATCCATTTGCAGTGGCAGGGAGGTAACAAGGCCATGGAACAGATTAGAAAGAGTAGATTATCCCAGCGGGAATTGAACGGATACCGTCAATGGCTGATGGAACTGGAGGAGGAGATGACTGATACGCCTGGATTGTCTCAGCAGCTGGATGGAGATCTGACCCTCTATTTTTCTCCGGAATGTCCTATTGGCAGACAGGTGTATACCAGCTTTTCCGATGAAGAATTACTGGCGCCGCTGGTGGAGACCATGGAGGGGCGAAATGGCTCGCCCCGTCCGGAGCGGCTGCTGTGCGTCTACCGCTGGTATCTGGAAAAGCGCTTTGGCTCCCTCCATCATGCCTGTTGGCGGGCCCGGGGCCGGAGCCGTCAACAGGCGGCAGAGCGGATGTGGCCGGCGGACTGGCCCGAACGGGTGGATATTCTGCCCTTCCTGGAGCGGTGCGCGTCCCGGGGGATATGCCTGGATGAGGACGCCCGGCGGGAACTGGGGAAGTACTGCGCGGCGGTGCAGAAAGCAGGTCAGCCTCCCAGCCGGGAGGAACTGCCCCGGGAACTGGATGCACTGTTTGGGCAGGCGGGCTGTACCTGGCAGACCGGGCTGGAGCTGCTGGGTATCCCGGCGCTGAGTAAATCGGTGCGCCGGCATATGCGGCGCTATTGGGCTCAGGCCGATGGACGAGACGAAAGTCAGACCCGTGCCTAGCGTGGGAACCATTCCGCCTGCTCCTGGATAGTATGGGATGTGTGCTGCCCGGCAGCGCACAAACTGATTGGATCAGACCATCATACAGGAGGATATGTTATGGCGGATATCAAGCAGGACCTTCTCGGCCTGGAGTACAGCGCCAGCTTTACGCTGCAAGGCATCCAGGAGGCGGACATCAATCTGGAGCTGCCTCCGGTATCGGGTGGTTCCGCCACCGTATATGGCACAGTGACCGACGGCACAGACCCGCTGGCCGATGCCACCGTCAAGCTGTTTGACAGCACCGGAGCACCTTTCCAGCATACCCTGACTGATGCGGCCGGAAACTATACCCTTAACAATGTTCCGGCGGGCACTTACACCATCAGTGCGGTCAAAAATGGTTATCTGCTCAGCGTGCCTCGGGGGATCTCGCTGACCAACAGTTCTACCACCCAGATCGCATTGACCTGTATTGCCGAGCCTACACTGGCTCTGGGCACCATTGCGGGTGTGCTGACCACCACGGAGGGTTCCGTTGTTACCCCGCTGGCCGGAGCCAAACTGACCCTGAAAGACAGTTCTGATACTGTGGTAGCCACCACCTATTCGGCGGATGACGGTGAGTTCCTGTTCTACGATGTGGCTGACGGCACCTATACTGTGCTGGCTTCGGCTGAGGGCTACCTGACTTCGGCGCCCATGACGGTCACCATTACCGGCGGGTCCATTGCCAACGTGACCATGTCCCTGACAGTGGACACCCGCACTTACAGCGGTACGGTGAGCGGCATCATTCGGGATCAGAAGGGCGCGGCTGTAGCCGGATGTTTCGTGGGTTTGTATCAGGTGACCGGAATCGGTTCCGCTGCGGTGGAGACTCTGATCGCCACCACCAAGACCAATGCCGAGGGGAAATACCTCTTTGGCGGCGTTACCGGCGGTCAGTACCTGGTCAAGGCCAAGCTGGAGCGGTAATTGGGGGGACCCCGTTCTGCCTGCAAAACAAGGAGGAGCGGGAGGATAATTTCTGCCTGAGTGCGGGGTATACACTCTGCGCGGTACGGGTGCTGGTGCGGCCCCTTTGTTCCGGCGACTGGCTGACCCTTTGTCCCTGGAAGGGGTGCAGCAGCTGGAGCCGGCCCGCGGTAGGGGAGAGCCTGTTCGGCTTTCTTCCGCCGGGGCGGTATTTGCTGGGGTTGGACCGGAACTGCCGGTGTGTCTGTCGGCTGAGGCTGACGCTGCCGCCGGGCGCCAACGTGACCCTGTGGCTGGACCCGGCGGAGAGGACCTGGAGCTGGCGGCGGGAATTTTTCCACTGCCTCTATAATCAACGGAAATAAAGAGGGCAAAAGCTCGCTGGTCCCCAATGGGGGCCGGCGGGCTTTTCTCTTGTATGGGGCGGAGAAAGCTGGTATACTATAACCTGAGATTTTATGTCCGGCAGAAACCGGACGGCAGGAGGTCCTTTCATGAAGCTCATGGTCATTGACGGCAATTCCATCATCAACCGGGCCTTTTACGGCATCCGGCTGCTCACCACCAAGGACGGTACCCCCACCAATGCCGTGTATGGCTTTGTGAACATCCTGCTCAAGCTGATTGACGAGGAGCAGCCTGAGGCATTGTGCGTCACCTTTGACCGGAAGGCCCCCACCTTTCGCCATCTGGCCTATGAGGGCTACAAGGCCCAGCGGAAGGGAATGCCCGAGGAACTGGCTGCCCAGCTGCCCATCCTGAAGCAGGTGCTGGAGGCCATGAATATTCCCCGTTACGAGCTGGACGGCTGGGAAGCCGACGATCTCATCGGTACCATCTCCATGAAGGACACAGCCGCCGGGTGGGACACCGTCATCGTCACCGGCGACAAGGACTCCCTCCAGCTGGTCACCGACACCACCCGGGTGAAGCTGGTGTCCACCCGCATGGGTCAGACCACCACCAAGGAGATGACCCCCGAGGCCTTCCGGGAGGCCTATGGTTTCGATCCCATCCACATGGTGGACCTGAAGGCCCTGATGGGGGATACCAGCGACAACATCCCCGGCGTCAAGGGCATTGGGGAAAAGACCGCTATGGATCTGATCCAGCGCTACCACAGCGTGGAAACCATTTATCAGGATCTGGACAGCGTGGAGGCCAAGCCTGCCGTGCTCAAGAAGCTGGCCGAGGGAGTGGATCAGGCCAAAATGTCCTATGACCTGGCCCTCATCCACTGTGACGCACCTATTGACTTTACCCCGGAG
The DNA here is from genome assembly GCF_037572415.1 of Flavonifractor porci. Classification (NCBI taxonomy): domain Bacteria; kingdom Bacillati; phylum Bacillota; class Clostridia; order Eubacteriales; family Oscillospiraceae; genus Flavonifractor; species Flavonifractor porci. The sequence goes on along the minus strand of NZ_JBBHLB010000022.1, from coordinate 10,444 downwards.
GCTAACCTGCGGAAGGAGCCCAATGCCCCTGTCCTCTATGAGCTGTTCCTCAAACTGGAGTTCAATAAACTCATCGACAAGCTGGGCCTCAGCGCCCCCCAGGGGGAGGTACAGCAGGAGGAGGAATTTACCGGCACCTGCACCAGCGAGGAGGTCACCGACCGCGCCCGGGCGGAGGAACTGCTGGCCATCTGGCGGCAGCAGGACAGTGTGGATGTGCTGGCCCTGCCCTCCCTGGACGTGGTGGTGGTGGAGCACTGGGAGAGCGAACGGGACAGTCGCGCCGCCATCCTCAGGGCCGATCAGCTGGAGGGGTACAACGAGGTCCTGAAGGGCCTCTTCGCCCCCGATATCAAGAAGAACGCCCACGACGTGAAAACCCTGCTGTCCCGGCTGCTGGATGAGGGCATCGAGGGGGGCGGATTCGTCTTTGATACCGCCATCGCTGCCTATCTGCTGGCCCCAACCGACGGCAGTTACGAACTGGAGACTCTGGGTATGCGGTGGTTCAACCACGAATTTCTCAAGGCCAAGGACACCTACCTGGCCAAGGATGCCTTCAGCCCTCTGGGGGATTCCACCAAGGCCCTGGGCGTCATGCTGTCCCACTGTGCCCTCATCGACGCGCTGAAGGACCCCATGGCCGCCCGTTTGCACGAACTGGGCATGGACAAGCTCTATTACGAGGTGGAGCTTCCTCTGTGTCCGGTGCTGGCCGGGATGGAGCACGCCGGAGTGCTGGTGGACCGGGGGGCCCTCACCGCCTTTGGCGAGATGCTGGACGAGCGCATCAAGGCCGACGAGACCCTGATCTATGAGCTGGCAGGGGAGAAATTCAACATCAACTCCACCCAGCAGTTCGGCAAGATCCTTTTTGACAAGCTGGGCCTGCCCCCGGTGAAAAAGACCAAGACAGGCTACTCCACCAATGCCGAGGTGCTGGAGAAGCTGCGGGACAAGCACCCCATCGTGGAGGCGGTGCTGGACTACCGGCAGCTGGCCAAGCTGAAGTCCACCTATGTGGACGGCCTTACCAAGGTGATCGCCGCCGACGGGCGCATCCACACCTCCTTCCAGAATACCGTCACCGCCACCGGGCGGCTCAGTTCCACTGAGCCCAACCTGCAAAACATCCCCGTCCGCACCGAGCTGGGGGCGGAGCTGCGGAAGATGTTCGTGGCTCCGGCGGGGAAGATGCTGGTGGATGCCGACTACTCCCAGATCGAGCTGCGGCTGCTGGCCCACATCGCCGGGGACGAGCATATGATATCCGCTTTCCGCTCCGGGGAGGACATCCACACCGTCACCGCCTCCCAGGTATTTGGGGTGTCATCCGATGAAGTGACCCACGAGATGCGCCGCCGGGCCAAGGCGGTGAACTTCGGTATCGTCTACGGCATCTCCGACTTCTCCCTGTCCCAGGATATCGGGGTTACCCGGGCGGAGGCCAAGGAGTATATGGAGAAATATTTCGAGAAGTATTCCGGCGTCCACGCCTATATGACCCAGGTGGTGGAGCAGGCCAAGGCAGACGGCTATGTGTCCACCCTTATGGGCCGCCGGCGGTGGCTGCCGGAGCTGAAATCCTCCAACTTCAATATGCGCTCCTTCGGGGAGCGGGTGGCCCTGAATATGCCCATCCAGGGTACCGCCGCCGATATCATCAAGCTGGCCATGATCCGGGTGGCGGACAAGCTGCGTGCCGAGGGCCTGGAGGCCAGACTCATCCTACAGGTCCACGACGAACTCATCGTGGAGTGCCCCGAGGGGGAGACCGAGCGGGTCAAGAACCTGCTGGAGAACGAGATGGAGCAGGTGGTGCAGCTGGCCCTGCCTCTCATTGCCGAAGCTTATGCCGGGAAGAGTTGGGCGGAGGCCAAGGGCTGAAAGGAGCCTGCTGTGGAGTTGAGGAGACTGACCTACAGGGAGCTGATCCCCTGGTATGAACAGGAACTGACCGAGGCATTTCCGCCCAATGAGCGCAAGCCCTTTGGGGATATTCTGGCCCTGATGGACCGGGGACGCTATGAGGTATGGGGCCTCTTTGACGGTGACACCCTGCTGGGCTACGCCACCCTTTGGATGGAACCTGGGGACAAAAGCTGCATTTTGCTGGACTATCTGGGGGTGACCGCCGTCCGGCGGAACAGAGGCCTGGGCGGTCAGATCGTCCGGATGCTGGCGGAGCAGCTGGCGGGGAAGTCCATGCTGCTCATCGAGGCGGAGCGGCCAGTGGAAGGGGACGACCCGGTGGAGAATGCGCTCCGTCGTCGCCGCCTGGCCTTCTATGAGCGGTGCGGTTTTGTGCCCGCCTACGATATGGCCACCTGCGGGATGCGGTTTACCACCTTTCTGCCGGAAATTCCCGCGGATCTGGCCCCGGTGATGGCCCTGCATAAGGCTATTTACGGCCCTGCCCGCACCGATGTGAAGGTGCCCCTGGGGCCGGATGAGTTGCCGCCCGGCCCACCGGGCTGGATGAAAGAAGGAGAGAGTACAACATGAACTATAAACTGGTCCCCATGGACAAGTCCCACCTGAGCCAGGTGGCGGCCATCGAGCGGGAGTGCTTTTCCCATCCCTGGTCGGAGGCCCTGCTGGAGCAGGAACTGTACAACGATATGATCTCCCTGGTGGTGGCCGAGGGGGAGGACGGCACCGTGCTGGGCTACGGCGAGGTGCGGGCCGTGCTGGACGAGGGTACCCTGGAGAAAATTGCGGTGGCTCCGGCTTACCGCCGTCAGGGGGTGGCAGAGGCTATTCTGGGCGCTTATATCCGGTTTGGGCAGGCCCACCTGGCCTTCCTCACTCTGGAGGTGCGGGAGAGCAATGCTCCTGCCATTGCCCTGTATGAAAAGCTGGGCTTTCAGACGGTGGGCCGCCGGAAGAACTACTACCGGGAGGAGCACGAGGATGCCCTGCTGATGACGGTGGAGTTTGGGGACCATGCCTGAACTGCGTCTGCTCACCGACAGCCAGCTGCGACAGGTTTACCGGGTCCATGTGAAGCGGGATTTTCCCCGCAGCGAGCGGCGGCCCCTTACCTCCATCCGCAGCCTCCGCTGGGCTGGGCGTTATGATACCTGGGGTGTCTTTGAGGGGGATGCGCTGCTGGCCTATGCCTTTTTATGGCGGACGGCGGAGGGTAACTGTGCCCTGCTGGATTATCTGGCTGTGTGTCCTGAGGGACGGGGCCGGGGATTGGGCACCCAGGCGCTGGAACTGCTGAAAGCCCGGTATGGACCGGCGTGTACCCTGCTGGCAGAGGCGGAGGCGCCGGAGCCGGGGCTTCCTCCGGAGGAGGACCGGGTGCGCCGCCGCCGGTTGGCCTTTTACCAGCGGGCGGGGTTCCGGCTGATGACTTATCAGGCGGATATTTTCCGTGTGCGCTATGCCATGCTGGTGTGGGCAGAGTCCTGTGTACTGGACGAAGAGACCCTCCAGGAGACCCACCGGGGGCTGTATCAGAGCCAGATGCCCCCTGTTCTGTTTCGCCGGATGATCCATATTCCGGCGGCTCACTGCGGAAAGAAGGAATGAACCATGAATATTCTTGCCATTGAATCCTCCTGCGACGAGACCGCCGTGGCGGTGGTGCGGGACGGCCGCACCGTCCTGTCCGACGCCATCGCCTCCCAGGCGGATATGCACGCTATTTACGGCGGCGTGGTGCCTGAGATCGCCTCCCGCAAGCACATCGAGGCCATTGCCGGTCTGGGCGATCAGGCCCTCCGGCAGGCGGGGGTCACCCGGAGCGACATCGACGCCGTGGCGGTGACCTACGCCCCCGGCCTCATCGGCGCCCTGCTGGTGGGGGTTAACTTCGCCAAGTCGGTGGCCTACGGTCTCAATGTGCCCATCATCCCGGTCCACCATGTCCGGGGCCATATCGCCGCCAATTACATCGCCCACCCCGACCTGGAGCCCCCCTTTGTGTGCCTCTGTGTCTCCGGCGGCAACACTATGATCGTGGACGTAAAGGGCTACACCGACATGGAGATCCTGGGCACCACCCGGGACGACGCGGCTGGGGAGTGCTTTGATAAGGTGGCCCGGGTGCTGGGGATCGGCTATCCCGGCGGCGCTCCTATGGACAAGCTGGCCCAGGGCGGTGATGATACCCGTTACGAGCTGCCCCGGGCCCATGTGGCGGACGCCCCTCTGGATATGTCCTTCTCAGGACTCAAAACAGCAGTGCTCAACCTGGCTCACAACACCGCGCAGAAGGGGGAGGAGCTGGACATGAAGGGTCTGGCGGCCTCCTTTGCCGCCGCCGTCAGCGATACCCTGGTGCCCCGTACCATGGAGGCCGCCAAGCGCTGCGGCTATGGCAAAATTGCCGTGGCGGGCGGTGTGGCGGCCAATTCCCGTATCCGGGCCGATCTGGAAGCGGCCTGCCGTCAGTCCGGCGATCAGCTGTTCCTGCCTCCTCTGTCCCTGTGCGGGGACAACGGGGCCATGATTGGCTGCCAGGGCTACTATGAATATCTGGCGGGCAAGCGGGGTGGCATGGACCTGAACGCTTACGCCACCCGGGATATTAAAAAAGGTTAATTGGATTTGAATCAAAAGCGGCGGTTTTTTGTAAAAACCGCCGCTTTTTGCTGCCTTTTCTGAGAAGAGGATAGGACAGGGGAGAAAAGGGTATGCTACAGACATCCTGTACAGAAAAGATGATATAATTTTAAAAATTATATCATCTTTTGATATTGACAATATTATAAGATGAAAGTTATACTATAAGAGGAGGAAGGATACCTCCTATCAGCTTTGACAGAATGGCAGGTGTATGGTATGAATCAGGAGAACATTTTAAGAGGCAACCCTTCCGCCCTCTATTATCATCCCAAGGCCCGTCCGGTCCGGAAGGTGAAACAGGAGCGGGACCCCTATGACGGCCTGCGGCCCTGGTCAGCCATTACCCACGGTATGGGCGCGGCGCTGGCTGCTGTGGGCACGGTGCTGTTGGTGGCCCGCTGCCTGCTGGAGGAGCTGAGTGTGTGGCATCTGGTCTCCTTCCTGATCTATGGGATCAGTATGGTGGGCCTGTACACTGCCAGCACCCTGTACCACTGCATCAATACCAGTGTGGCCGGACGTATTGCCCTGCGGAAATATGACCATGCCTCCATCTATTTCCTCATCGCCGGCAGCTACACCCCTGTGTGTCTGGTGGCGCTGCGGGAGATGGGCGGTTGGGGCTGGAGCCTCTTCGGCGTGATCTGGGGGCTGGCTCTGGCGGGGCTGGTGCTCACCCTGGTATGGCTCTCCGCGCCCCGTTGGCTCACCTCCGGCATCTATATCGCCATGGGGTGGCTGGCCATTGTCGCTCTGGTGCCCCTGATGCAGGTGCTGCCTGGGGCGGGAATGTTCTGGGTGCTGGGCGGCGGCGTGCTCTATACCATCGGCGGCGTACTCTATGCCGTTAAGTGGCCCGGCCGCAATAACCCCAGGTTCGGCTGCCACGAGATCTTCCATGTGTTTATCCTGGCGGGCTCCCTGTTCCATTTCATGATGATGTATCAGGTGATTGCCGCGCTGTAATAAAAGAAAGAGGGCCTGCTGCAGTCCTGCAGCAGGCCCTCTTTTAGGATTTTGGCCGGGATTTGAAGAGCAGAGCGCCCAGCAGGCCGAAAAGCACCGCCGCGGTGACTCCGCCCGCCGCGGCGGTAAGACCGCCGGTCAGAATACCCAGGGCGCCCTTTTCCGCCACTGCCTCCGCCACGCCTTTGGACAGCAGATAGCCGAAGCCGGTGAGGGGCACGGTGGCCCCAGCTCCGCCCCACTCCACCAGCCAGGGATAGATCCCAAGTCCACCCAGAATTACCCCGGCCACCACATAGGAGACCAGGATGCGGGCGGGGGTGAGGGAGGTCTTGTCAATGAGGATCTGCCCGATGAGGCAGAGGGTCCCGCCGCAGAGAAAGACCCGGGCATAGGTCCAGAAAATTTCCATGGATATACCTCACTTTCTGATGTCCAGCGCCACCGCGTGGCAGATGCTGGGGATGCTCTCCCCCTGTTGGGAGGAGGTGGGGGAGAGAAGAGCGCCGGTGCCGCAGAACAGGATGCGTTTCCAGCGGCCTCCGGCCATGCCGTTGAGGAGCATCCCCGCCAGCACCACCGCCGAGCAGCCGCAGCCGGAGCCGCCGCAGTGGACGTCCTGCCCCTCCAGATCGTAGATCAGGGTGCCGCAGTCGCTGTAATTTTTCAGGTCCATGCCGTCCCGGTGAAACCAGTCGGCAACAATGTCCCGGCCCAGCTGACCCAAATCGCCGGTGACGATCAGATCGTAGTCGGAGGGCTTGCGGCCCGTGTCCTGAAAATGGGCTGAGAGCGTCGAGTAGGCGGCGGGCGCCATAGCAGCTCCCATGTTGGCCGCGTCCTTGATGCCCTTGTCCACCACTTTGCCGGTGGTGACGTGGGTGACATAGGGGCCAGGCCCCTGGTCGGCCAGAATGACGCAGCCAGAACCGGTCACCGTCCACTGGGCGGTGGGGGTGCGCTGACCTCCATATTCCAGGGGGGAGCGGTACTGCCGCTCGGCGGAGCAGAAGTGGGAGGAGGTCATGGCCGCGATCTTTGTGCCATATCCCCCGTCCAGCAGCATGGAGGCCAGGGACAGGCTCTCCGCCATGGTGGAGCAGGCCCCGTACAGCCCGAAGAAGGGGACGTCCTGCCCCCGAACGGCAAAGCCGGAGCCGATACACTGGTTGAGCAGATCTCCCGCCAGCAGGTAGTCCAGACCGGATACACTGAGGCCGGCCTTGCTGAGAGCGGCGGCCAGGGCCAGCTTCTGCATGGCGCTCTCCGCCTTTTCCCAGCTCCGCTCTCCAAAGGAATCGTCCTGGCTGATGTGATCGAAGGTGGCGGCCAGAGGGCCTTCCCCTTCCTTTTTACCCACCACGGCGGCGCTGCCGATGACCGAAGGCGGGTCCTGAAGGGCCACGGTCTGACGGCCCAGTTTTTTGTTTGCCATATCCTCACCTCTGTTAGCTTGGGCGGCTGTCCGCCTGACAAATACTATTTTGAACGAAAAGTACGCAAAATATGACTCTGGATTTTGTAGGCGGACTGGCTGGTCAATCCGTTCTGTTTGCGTTATAATGTAACATATATTGCCGGGTCACCGGCACAACCGGCCTTACGGGCCGAACGGGAGGTCCGCTATGGAAGAACGATCCAAACGCACCCTGGCCTATCTGTGCCCTTCCTGCCACCAGAGTGTGGCGGTGGAGCGCACCGTGTTTCAGCTGGCGGCATCCGCCAACGAGCTGCCCTGCCCCTGCGGCAAGTCCGCCCTCCGGGTGGAGATGATGGGGGATCGGGTCAAACTGACGGTGCCCTGCCTCTCCTGCGGCCGGGACCACACCGTGACCTGCTCCACCCAGGCGTTCCTGCACCAGAAGGTGCTGGCCTTTTCCTGTGCCCAGTCCGGCCTGGACTGCTGCTATGTGGGGGAAGAAGGACCGGTGTTTGCCGCCCTTCAGCGGCTGGAGGCCGCCGCCGACAAGCTGGAGCGGGCGGAAGGGGAGGAGAAAGGCGCCTTTTTGGATGAGCTGGTGATGCATGAGGTACTCTCCGAGTTAAAGGAGATCGCCCAGCGGGACGGCATTTCCTGCACCTGCGGGTCCCACCGCTGGAAGCTTCAGGTCAACTACAGTTCCATCGATCTCTTCTGCGCCGACTGCGGAGCTGCCATGCGTATCCCGGCGGCCACCGACAACGACATTGACGATATCTGCTGCAAGACGAAACTGGTTATCCGTGGCAAAAAGGAGGGATGAGCGGTGTATTTTGAGGGCGACTACCCCATTGATTCCCGGGACGTAGACCCCTGGAATCACTGTAGGCCCTCCGGCCTGATGGGTATTTTGCAGGAGGCGGCGGTGGCCGCGGCCTGTGAGCTCCATGCGTCCCGGGAGGAAATGCTGGACAAGTACGGTCTTTTTTGGATGCTGGCCCGGATGTGGTACCGGCTGGACCGGCCCCTGAAGTGGAATGAGACCCTCAGCATCCGCACCTGGCACCGGGGCGGCGGCGGCGCCTCCAGCTACCGGGATTTTGACCTGTTTGTGGACGGCAAGCCGGTAGGTGAAGCTGTGTCCGTGTGGGTGCTGGCTGACGCGGATACCCACCGCCTGGCCCGTATGAGCAAGATAGAGGAGTTCCAGGGTACCGATGGCGGCGAGCTGTGTAAGGACAAGACCCTCTCCCGGTTCAAGCTGCCTCAGGAAATGGCGGCCGCGGATCATCGGGCCATGCACTACAGCGATACCGACATTAACGGCCATGTGAACAATGTCCGCTATGCCGACTTCATCTGCGACGCCATCCGCATGGACCAGCTGGGGCAGGATTTTTATGTCTCTGCCCTTCAGGTGGACTATCTGGCGGAGTGCATGGCGGGGGAGACCATTACCCTCTTTACCGGGGAGCAGGATGGCCTGCGATATATCCGGGGCGCTGATGCGGCGGGAAAAAGCCGCTTTGAAGGCGCGGTTGCCCTGACGCCACTTGACAGAGTGTTTACAATCAAGTAGAATAGATAAAATTTCATAGAAAGAAAAAGGAGATGCACTATGGTCAACACTGACGAGCACCAGAAGTTTCTGAAGCAGGGCCTTACCTTTGACGACGTACTGCTCATCCCGGCGGAGAGCGACGTTCTGCCCGCGGACATCGACCTGCACACCAGACTCACGCGCAAGATCCGGCTGAATGTGCCCCTGATGAGCGCCGCCATGGATACGGTGACTGAGTACCGCATGGCCATCGCCATTGCCCGTGAAGGCGGCATCGGCATCATCCACAAGAATATGTCCATTGGCGCTCAGGCTGAGCAGGTGGATATGGTCAAGCGCAGTGAGAATGGTGTTATCACCAACCCCTTCTGGCTGGCTCCCGGCCACACCCTGGCCGAGGCCGACGCCCTGATGGCCAAGTACCGGATCTCCGGCGTGCCCATCTGTAAGGACGGCAAGCTCATCGGTATCATCACCAACCGTGACATGAAGTTTGAGACCGACATGAGCCAGCTGGTGGACAACGTGATGACCAGGGACAACCTGGTCACCGCCAAGGAGGGCGTCACTCTGGAGGAGGCCAAGGAGCTTCTCCGCAAGCACAAGATCGAGAAGCTGCCCATCGTGGACGACGAGTACCGTCTGAAGGGCCTCATCACCATCAAGGACATCGAGAAGGCCACTGTGTATCCCAACTCCGCCCGTGACGACAAGGGCCGCCTGCTGGTGGGTGCCGCCATCGGCGCTACTCCCGACGTGCTGGATCGGGTACGCGCTCTGGTGGACGCCGGTGCCGACGTGCTGTGTCTGGACTCCGCCCACGGCCACTCCCACAACATTCTGGACTGCGTCCGCCGCATCAAGGCCGTCTACCCCGATGTGCAGCTGATCGCCGGCAACGTGGCCACCGCCGAGGGCACCCGTGCCCTTATCGAGGCGGGCGCCGACTGTGTGAAGATCGGTATTGGCCCCGGCTCCATCTGTACCACCCGCGTGGTGGCCGGTATCGGTGTGCCCCAGATCACCGCCGTCTATGACGCTGCCCGTGTGGCTGCCGAGTACGACATTCCCATCATCGCCGACGGCGGCGTGAAGTACTCCGGCGATATCGCCAAGGCTCTGGCCGCCGGCGCCAACGTAGTCATGCTGGGCTCCCTGCTGGCCGGCTGTGAGGAGTCCCCCGGAGACACCGAGGTCTATCAGGGCCGTCAGTTCAAGGTGTACCGCGGCATGGGCTCTCTGGGCGCCATGGCTTGCGGCTCCAAGGACCGTTACTTCCAGCAGAACAACAAGAAGCTGGTGCCCGAAGGCGTGGAAGGCCGCGTGCCCTACAAGGGACTGACTGGCGACACCATCTATCAGCTCACCGGCGGCCTGCGGGCCGGCATGGGCTACACCGGCTGCCACAGCATCGAGGAGCTGCATACCAAGGCTCAGTTCATGCAGATCACCGCCGCCGGCCTGAAGGAGTCCCATCCCCACGACATCTATATCACCAAGGAAGCCCCCAACTACACCGTCAATCCCCAGTAAGGTATGGAGCGCATCACCGAAAAGGGAACCTCCGGCCGCTGGATCATCCCACTGGAGCAGAGCGAAGCTGCCGCTGCCCGTCTGGCCGCCTTCGAGAATGCCTATGAGCGCCTGATCGCCCGTCAGAGTGAGATCGCCGCCAAAATGGAGGCCCTGAAGGCCCAGGGAAAGCAGAAGACGGCTCAGTTCCGGGAGTTGTTTGGGGAAAAACTCATGAATCAGAATACCCTGGCGCTGTGGGAGACCTACGGCGTTCGGTAAAGTACCAATGAACACATCCACCAGCGAAGCTGGTGGTTGTCACTATGCGGGCATAGCCCTTTGTTCCTCGCGGACGCGTGCAACGCGTAATACGATCTGCCAACTGCGTGAGGACTGCTACTTGC